>NZ_LEKE01000023.1:0-126437 GCF_001029585.1 Rhodococcus sp. ARP2
GACTTCAAATTAGAATGAATACTAATTTTGCTGTACCTACCCGGCAGACCGGATCGAAGGAGCACGACATGACACAATCACTGAGCTTGGAAGGCAAAGTTGCCGCCGTCACCGGCGCCGGCGCCGGCCTGGGTCGCGCCGAAGCACTCGGACTCGCGGCTGCCGGTGCAGCCGTCATCGTCAACGACATGGGTGCAGCGGCCAACGACGTGGTCGACGAGATCAAGGCCGCAGGTGGACAGGCACTCGCCATCACCGGCGACGTCTCCGACTGGTCGCTCGGCGGGCGCATCATCGAAGAGGCTGTCAAGAACTTCGGATCCTTCGACATCCTCGTCAACAATGCAGGCATCCTGCGCGACAAGATGATCTTCAACCTGACCGAATCCGATTGGGACGACGTCATCCGCGTGCACCTCAAGGGCCACGCCGCCACCTCGCACGCAGCCGCAGTCCACTGGCGCGCAGCCAGCAAGGCAGCCGACGCACCGGTCTACGGCCGCATCATCAACACCTCTTCCGAGGCCTTCCTCTTCGGCAGCGCCGGACAGCCCAACTACTCGGCAGCCAAGGCCGGCATCACCGCTCTGACGCTCTCGAGCGCAGCAGGTCTCTCCCGCTACGGCGTCCGCACGAACGCGATCTGCCCCCGTGCCCGCACCGCCATGACGGCAGAAGCCTTCGGCGAGAACAACACCGGCGTCGTCGGCCTCGATCCGCTTGCACCCGAGCGCGTCGCGACCCTGGTCAGCTACCTCGCATCCCCCGATTCCGACGAGATCAACGGACAGGTCTTCGTCGTCTACGGCAAGATGGTGGCGTTGATGGAAGCACCCAAGGTCGAGAACCGTTTCGACGCAGCCGGATCCGCGTTCACCGTCGAAGAACTCGGTGGTCAGCTCTCGTCTTACTTCTCCGGCCGTGGGCCGTACGAAACCTACGCTGCCTACAGCATCGCCGGCCTCGAAAAGATCGCACTTGCAGTCGACGAGACCGCAACAGTTTAAGCAGCACTTACGAAGAGGAGCGTTTTCATGAGGTTGAACGGCAAGGTAGCGATCGTCACCGGCGGCGCCGGTGGAATCGGTCGTGCCATCACCCGAGTCTTCGCCCGTGAAGGCGCGAAGGTCCTGTTCGTCGACATCAACGACGAGCAGGGCCAGGCCCTCGAACAAGAACTGGCCGGCTCCGGCAAGTTCCTGAACGTCGACCTTGCTGCCGCCGGTTCGGCCGAGCAGATCCGTGACGCCGCGCTCGAGGCTTTCGGCAAGCTCGACATCCTGGTGAACAACGCTCACGCATCCCGTCAGGCTCCGTTGCTCGAAACCACGCAGGACATGTTCGACCTGTCCTTCAACACCGGTTTCTACCCCGTTGTCCACCTCATGCAGGCGTGCCACGACGAACTCGCGAAGACCAAGGGTTCGGTCGTCAACTTCGCATCGGGTTCAGGTTTGGACGGAATGCCCACCCAGACGTCCTACGCTGCGGCCAAGGAAGCTGTGCGAGGCCTGACGCGCGTCGTCGCCAACGAGTGGGCGCCGGAAGGCATTCGGGTCAACGTGGTCTGCCCGTTCGCCGCCACCGAAGGCGTCGTCAAGTGGCAGGAAGCCTTCCCCGAGCGCGCAGCCGCATCGGTTGCCAAGGTACCTCTCGGACGCATCGGTGATCCCGAAACCGACATCGCTCCCGTCGTGGTATTCCTGGCGAGTGAGGATTCCAAGTACATGACCGGACAGACGTTGATGGCCGACGGCGGCAGCATCAAACTGCGCTGAGCGAAATACTTCTCGGTGGGCTCAGCTCACCGAGAAGAGTTTCGCAGCGTTGTCGTGCACGACGGCTCGCAGCCATTCGTCTCCGAGATCGAAGCGCGTAACCGCTTGCAAGGCTGTGAGATACGGGTACGGAATGTTCGGGAAGTCGCTACCGAACAGAATCCGGTCCTGCATGTCGACGAGCCGTGATACGTCCGCCTTCGGGAAGGCACACTGTTCTTCCGTGAAATCGGTGAACGCCATGGTCGTATCCAGGCGGACGTTGCCGTAAGCCTCTGCCAGATCGAGGAATTCGCTGTACTCGGGCATCCCCATGTGGGCGACGATCAACGACAGGCGCGGGTACCGTGCGAGCAGCGAAGCAATGCGGTCGGGTCCCGTGTACTCCCCCGGCGCCGGTCCCGATCCACAGTGAATCACGATGGGCGTCTCGGAGTCCTCGAGCTGACCCCAGACCTTGTCGAGTAGAGGGTCGTTCGGGTCGTAGTTTCCGACCTGGATGTGGGACTTGAAGATTCGCGCGCCCGACTCCAGGGCCTTTCCGACGTACGACGCCGCCGACTCCTCGGGATAGAACGTGGCCGTGTGCAGGCAATCAGGTGTTTGCGCGGCAAATTCGACGGCCCACTGATTGAGCCACTCGGCCATCGCGTGCTTGTGCGGGTAGATCATCGACGTGAAAGCCCGGACACCGAACTCGCGGAGACGGTGTACCCGCTCCTCCTCGGCAAGTCGGTACGCGATCGGCCATGGTCGACCGATCATCGGTCCCGCTGAATCGAAGTAGCCCCACACCTTGTCCATGACGCTCTTCGGCATGAAATGGGTATGGACGTCGATCACGCCAGGAACACCCAACTCGCGCCAGAAAGCCCGAACCTCGGCGATCTCCTCCGGTCCGGTCGATGGGACCTCTTCGGTACACACGTCTGACACCCCTTTCGTTCGCTCGACCATACCGAGTGCCGTCGCGCTCACCGGGACAGGTCGTTGACGGCCCGCGCTGAGCACCCGAATGTGAACCCATCTTGCCGATCACCGTTGGAGGTTGAATGTCTCAGGCCGAGTCCGAAGTGGGATCGATCAGTGCCGTCGAGGAACTGCTCGCAATCGAGGAAATCAAACGTGTCTTCGCCGCGCGCCTACGCTGCATGGACACCAAGCAGTGGCACGTCTACCCAACCCTGCACACCGCAGACGTCGTCAGCGAGACGTGGGGCGGACTCCCGACAGACAAGCAACCCAAGACCGGTGACACCTCGAACCAGGTAGTGGGCATCGACAAACTCACCGCGGCAATTCGGAACATGCTCGACGGCGACATCCCCCTCACCACGGCGCACCACGCACACACTCCCGAAATCGTGCTGACCTCACCCACCACCGCAACCGGTATCTGGGCGATGGAAGACATGCTGTGGTGGAACGACGGCGAGAAAGAACTACACCTGCACGGCTACGGCCACTACCACGAGGAATACCGCAAAGAAGACGGCAAGTGGCTGATCAGCTACCGAACCCTCACCCGGCTCCGTGTCGACCAGGACCCCGGATTCTTCCGATTCATGAAAGCGCTGTGACGAAGTGACCAACCCGCTGTTCCAACCGCTCCGCATCCGTTCGCTCGAATTGTCCAACCGCATAGTCATGTCGCCGATGACGCGCACGTACTCCATCGAGGGCGTGCCTGGCCGCGACGTCGCCGACTATTACCGCCGACGCGCCGAGGGCGGTACCGGACTGATCGTCACCGAAGGCGTCGCGATCGATCACGAGACTGCTGTCGACCACGCCAACGTCCCCAACCTCCACACTCCCGCTGCTCAGGCCGGATGGCGGAAGGTAGTCGACGACGTGCACGCTGCGGGCGGCAAGATCGTGCCGCAGCTCTGGCACGTCGGGCCTCTGTGGGGCGCGATGACGCAGATGGACCCTTCGCTCAAGCCGATGCGTCCCTCCGGCGAGTGGGGTCCGCTGGGCGTCACCTCGTACTCCGCGGCCTACGTCGAACGCGCGCAGGCGAGCACCGAAGCGATGACCGAGCAGGACATCCAGGACGTCATCGACGCGTATGTCCGTAGCGCGAAGCACGCCGTCGAACTCGGCTTCGACGGTATCGCGATCCACGGCGGTCACGGCTACCTCCTCGATTCCTTCTTCTGGGAGGGCACCAACCAGCGCGACGACGCGTGGGGCGGCGACCTGGAGCGTCGAACCAAGTTCCCGGCCGCCGTCGTCGCTGCGATCCGCGCGGCCATCGGACCGGATCTGCCGATCATCTACCGTTTCTCGCAGCACAAGCAGCAGGATTTCACCGCGAAGATCGCGGAGACCCCCGAGGAGTTGGGCGTCATCCTGGGCGCGCTGGTCGACGCCGGAGTCGACGTTCTCGATGCCAGCATCAGGCGCTTCGACGTCCCCGCCTTCGAAGGCAGCGATCTCTCGCTGGCCGGCTGGGCGAAAAAATTGACCGGCGCCGTCACGATGGCCGTCGGCAGCGTCGGTATCGGAAAGTCGCTGCGGGACAGCCGTATCGAAGGCGTCGCACCTGTCGTCGACAACATCCCACAGCTCGAGGAACGCATCGGCAGCGGTGAGTTCGATCTGATCGCGATCGGCCGTCTCCACCTCGCCGATCCGGCATTGGCGACAACCCTGCGCGACGGTAGTCCGCTGCCGGCATTCGATCGAGCGGTGCATGAGGGCAGCTTGATCTAGGGGCTCCGCCCCTGTGTTGATCTAGGGGCTCCGCCCCTGTGCGCCTTTCCGGTAGTTCGCACTACCAAAAAGGCGCACAGGGCCGAAGGCCTTTATGTTCGACCCATGACTACTTTCAACGCCTGGGTCGCCCGCGAAAGCGACGGCACCATCGACTTCGCCCCCGAAACCGTCGACGAATCCTTCCTCCCGGCAGGTGAGGTCACCATTCGCGTCGAGTATTCGAGCGTCAACTACAAGGACGCGCTCGCGGTCACCCCGAAAGGCGGGGTGGTTCGCGAGTACCCGATCGTCCCCGGCATCGACGTCGCCGGCGAGGTCATTGCCTCCGAGTCCGACGCATTCGCCCCGGGCGACAAGGTCGTCGCACATGGCTACGAGATCGGGACCGCCCGCAACGGCGGCTACGCCGAGATCGCCCGTTTGCCTGCCGAGTGGGTCGTGAAGCTCGACGGCATTTCCACCGCCGACGCTGCTGCGATCGGCACGGCGGGATTCACCGCAGCCATGAGCGTCCAAGCCATTCTGGCCAGCGGAGTGAAGCCCGCCGACGGTCCCGTCCTGGTGACGGGCGCGAGCGGCGGAGTCGGCACCGTCAGCGTCGACCTTCTGGCAAGCGCAGGCTTCGACGTGGTCGCCTCCAGCGGCAAGCCAGGCGCGGCAGACCTTCTGACGTCACTCGGTGCGTCTTCGGTGATCGGCCGGCTCCCCGAAGATCCCGACGCCAAGCCTCGCCCGCTCGGAAAATCTCAGTGGGCGGCGGCCGTCGACTGCGTCGGTGGAAAGACCCTCGCTCACGTTCTGAGCACGATCAACTACGGCGGTGTTGTGGCCGCCAGCGGTTTGACCGGCGGCGCCGCGCTGCCTACGACCGTGCTGCCGTTCATTCTCCGCGGAGTCTCACTGCTGGGCATGGACTCGGTATTGATGCCGATCGAACCCCGTCGCGCGCTGTGGGCCCGTCTGGGCTCCGACTTGGCCCCACGTCATCTGAAGGAGATCACGAACCTCGTTGCCGTCCGCGACGTCGTCTCGGTGATCGATCAGGTGCGCGAAGGCAAGTACACCGGCCGGGCGCTGGTTCAGGTTGCCGACGGTTTCTGAACCGCTCAGAAAAGTGTGAACAGATCTGCCGGTTCTTCGGCCGTCGTGGACTTCTCCTTGTAAGGGGAGTTCACGGCGGTCGGTTCCTTCTTCACCGGGGCAGCAAGCGGGACCGATGCGATGTCCCCCGAGACGATGGCGCGTGCGGCTTCGCCGGCCAGCTTGTCTGCCATTTCGTTGTAATGGTTGCCGACGTGCCCGCGCACCCAACGAAAGCGCACCGGACCGACTCGATCGGTGATGGCTCGGTCGATGCTCTGGACCAGTTCCAGGTTCTTGACCGCCCCACCGCTCGCGGTCTTCCAGCCCTTGCGCTTCCAACTCGGCAGCCATTCCGACGCGCACTTGATGGCGTACTGCGAGTCGGATTCGATGAGCAGAGGATCAGCACCGGGATGGGCGACGACGGCCTCGAAGAGCGCACGCAACTCGGCAATCTGATTGGTGCCGGACGCTTCTCCGCCGGACATGCTCGGACCCTCGTGATTGACCCACGCCCAGCCGATAGCCCCGCCGGGGTTTCGCAGACAGGATCCGTCGGTGCTCACGATGATCATGGCTCGGACAATACGTTGCGCCACCGACACACGCCTTAACGGAGGATGGACGGTGGCGATACGCTGACCTCGATGACGCCGCTATCTCCGGTCGACGAAGTCACGGTGACTTCTCAGCGACCACTCGATGCCGCGCTGACGCTCAGCCCGCATCAGCGCGGACCCGGCGACCCCGCACATCGACGGTCAGCCGACGGAGCGATCTGGCGAGTTTCCCGCCAACTTTCGGGTCCTGTGACCTACCGCATCACGCAGTCGGATCGCCATACGGTCCGGGTACAGGCCTGGGGTCCCGGCGCCACGGAATTTCTGACCGGCGCCGAAGCTCTGCTCGGTCTCGACGACGAGGCCGAAGATTTTGCGCCCGAGCATCCCAAGCTCGCCGAAGCTCATCGACGCTTCCCTCATCTGCGCATCGGCCGCACCGGACGCGTCATGGAAGCCCTCGTTCCCGCGATCCTCGAGCAACGCGTCCACGGCATCGACGCGTTTGCCGCATGGCGCCGGCTGCTGACCAAATTCGGGGAGCGCCCACCCGGCCCCGCGCCCGACGGAATGCGAGTTCCACTCACCGCGGACCAATGGCGACGAATGCCGTCGTGGGAGTTTCATCGCGCAAATGTCGATCCCGCGAGGTCCAAGACGATCGTTCAGTGCGCTCGGGTCGCCGACCGCCTCGAGCAGGCGTCATCGTTCCCCAGGGCCGAAGCGACCAAACGATTGCGAGCGGTGCCCGGCGTCGGGATCTGGACTGCCGCGGAAGTGGCTCAGCGCGCGTTCGGCGATTCCGACGCACTCTCGGTCGGCGACTACCACCTCGCTGCGGTCGTCGGCTGGTCGCTCCTGGGCGAACCGATCGACGACGCCCAGATGGTTCAGTACCTCGCTCCCCTCCAACCGCATCGATACCGCGCGGTGCGGCTTCTGCAGGTCAGCGGTCAAGCCGTCAAACCCAAGTTCGGTCCGCGAACTGCCGTTGCCGACCACCGCTGGCACTGAGCACCAGGAGATAAAGAATGTCGACCCGATACGCACACATCGCCTTCTCCCCCGCTGCGGTGGAGCGTCAGCGGTCGACCGGGAGTTTCACCGTCTACGGTTCAAAGCTCGATCAGCCCGACGAAGGCCCGATGGAATTCGATTTCCGCGCTCAGGGATTCGTGAAATCCGTGGATTCCTTCTTCATGTCCACTGTGACGCCCGACGGTTGGCCGTACGTCCAACATCGCGGCGGCCCGCGCGGATTCCTGCATGTGTTGGGCCCGAATCGAATCGGATTCGCCGATCTCCCCGGCAATCAGCAGTTCGTGACGCTCGGCAATCTGGAAGAGAACAATCGCATCTCGCTGTTCGTCATCGATTACCCGACGCGAACGAGATTGAAGATCTACGGGCGTGCACACGTGATCGAAGCGGACGAGGACCCTGAACTGCTGCAACAACTCTTGCAGGTCCCCGGCGGCACCATGACAGCAAAAGCGCAGCGCTCCATCGTCGTCGAGGTCGAAGCGTTCGACTGGAACTGCAGTCGAAACATCACACCTCGCTTCGACAAGGAGCGCATGGACGAATCCCTCGCTCTGGCACGCCAACCCCTGCAAGCCGAGGTCGATCGGCTTACTGCCGAGGTCGAAGAATTGCGCGCGCGGTTGTCGAAAAACGAATGAGACTGGGCGGTTTCAGGGCCCCCTGAGTCGGGTAGCCACCAAACACGGCCCGTCGCGCGGAGACGACGGGTCCCGTTGTGCCCGAGGAGGTCCGCACGATCGATCCAGACGGTGGAGTTCTGGTTAACGAACTGCACCGCCACCATTCACGACTGGTTCCACACAGACAGATTGGCCGTCCCCATGAAACTGTCCCGAACTCTCACCATGTCCGTTCTCGTCGTCGCCGCTGTCGGCGCCGGAGCCGGCACCGCGGTCGCAGCGCCCCCGAATGCGGGCTTCGATCCGTCCCAACCCCTACTGACACCGACCGCCGAGTCGAACAGCCAGGCGGCGTTGATGCTCTTCCCCGGTAACGATCCGAAGCAAGCCGCGTTCGACACGATGGCCAACGAGGTCAATATCGGCTGGAACAACGGCGGCGTGCAGTCGACGCTCATCGGAGCCAACCTCGGCGTCGGAATCGGCTGCCTGTCGATCTTCCCGAACTTCATCGCCGGCTGCATCGTCGGTGGAGTCATCGGCACGGTTGCCGGAGTCGGCGCGGGAATCACCAACGGAAACCCGAACGCTGCGCCGGCCGTCGAGAAGTTCTTCGCGACTCCTTGAGAGACGCTCAGCTGTGCGTGTGCCCGGGGGTGGGTGTCTCGTCGTGAAAATGTGTGGCGCCGATCGAATGCAACAGCTGGTGAACGGTGTCGTCCGCCAGTTGGTATCGCATCGATCGGCCGTCACGCGTCGCGCTCACCCACCCCTGGCTACGCAGTAGCCGCAGCGCATGTGAGACGGCTGTGCCGCTCATCCCCAGCGCCACGGACAGATCCGTGACGCAGATACCCGGCGCGTGGTGAAGGCAGAGCAACAGACGCAGACGGTTGGCGTCGGAGAGAAGCTCGAAGCGACCGGACCAACTGGTGACATCGAGACCCTCGAGTGCAGCCCTGGCGCGACGAACATCCTCGACGCTCAGCGCGCCACTGGTGTCTGCTGCGCCTGCATTCGTCAACCGACTGCCTCCGTAGAACTTCCGATCCCCCGCCGCAAGTGTACCCAGAAGCGAACCTCGTCAGGCAGACTCCACCACGGCTGCCATGCCCTGGCCACCGCCGATACACATGGTCAACAGCGCTTTTCCGCCGCCGCGACGGCCGAGTTCGTGAAGCGCGGTTGTTGCCATACGCGCACCCGTCGCTCCCACGGGGTGCCCGAGCGAGATGCCGGAACCGTTGACGTTCAGTCGATCGAGGTCCTCGAAGCCCCATTCCTTCACTACGCCGAGAACCTGGCACGCAAACGCCTCGTTCAGCTCGACCAGATCGAAGTCGGCAAAGCCTGCCCCTGTGCGAGCAAACAGTTTCGAGACGGCGGCAACCGGTCCGAGGCCCATCAGCGCCGGTTCACAACCGGCCGCGGCCCAACTGTCGAGGAACCCGATGGGTTCCAGCCCCAGCTCGTCCAGACGATCCTCGGCGACCACCAACATCGCTGCCGCAGCGTCATTCTGTTGGCTGGCGTTACCGGCGGTCACGACGCCTCCCTCGGACACCGCACGCAGCCGTGCCAGGGTTTCGAGTGAGGTATCCGGACGGATCCCCTCGTCAGCACGAAACTGTGTGACGTTCCCTTTTCGATCCGTCAGTTCGACGGCGACGATTTCGGCATCGAATCGGCCGGATTCTCTTGCCAGTGTAGCTTTTCGGTGACTCTCGACGGCGAAGGCGTCCGACTCTTCCCGCGTGATCCCGCAGCGTGTCGCGACGTTCTCGGCCGTTTCGATCATTCCGCTGATCCGGCCGAAACGCCACTCGGGTTGCGAGCGCTCTCGACCACGATCGAGGCGGTCGAACAGTTGCAGCCCACCGGATTTGGTGCCCCACCGCGCTCCGGTGGTGTAGTGCTCGATCCCGCTCATCGATTCGACGCCGCCCGCGAGAACCACGTCGGCAGCACCCGTCTGGACCATCATGGCCGCGGTAGCGATGGCCTGCAGACCCGTTCCGCATCGGCGATCCGTCTGGAAGCCGGCTACCGAAATCGGCAACCCGGCCTCGAGCGCCGCCCACCTTCCGATGCACGGTGCCTCCGAATTGGCATACGACTGCCCCATCGCGACGTCGTCGATGCGGGACGGATCGATTCCGCTACGACGCACGGTCTCCTTGACGACAGTGGCAGCCAAACTTTCCGCAGGCACGTCACGAAGTGCCCCTCCGAAACGGCCCACCGCGGTTCTGACCGGCGCGACCAATGCTGCTCGTTTCACAACTGACCTCGAATCTCGTTCTGGAAGAATGGAAAAGGATTCAGGAGACCAACAGGCGCACGGTATCCGCCACCAGCGCAGGTTTACCTGCTCCTTCGATTTCGATCGTGTACCGCACGACAA
Source organism: Rhodococcus sp. ARP2 (assembly GCF_001029585.1). Lineage (NCBI taxonomy): Bacteria > Bacillati > Actinomycetota > Actinomycetes > Mycobacteriales > Nocardiaceae > Rhodococcus > Rhodococcus sp. ARP2. The sequence continues at coordinate 10,211 of NZ_LEKE01000023.1, forward strand.
TCGTCGCGCCCTTCGCGGTGCGCTCGAAGGAAAGAATCTCCGCACCTGCCCGCACCGAAGAACCGACCTTGACCGGTTCGGGGAATCGCACCTTGTTGCTGCCGTAGTTCACGGTCATGGAGATTCCGTCGACACGCATCACCTGAGCGCCGAGCACCGGCAACAACGAAAGAGTCAGATAGCCGTGGGCGATGGTGCCGCCGTACGGACCCTGCGCTGCGCGCTCGGGATCCACGTGAATCCACTGGTGATCCTCGGTGGCGTCGGCGAACTTGTCGATCCGATCCTGTGTGACCGGAAACCACGCGCTGTAGCCCAAGTGCTCACCGACAGCCGTCTCAACTTCGTCGATTCCGTTGAAAATTCGCATAGTTCTCTCCTGAAAGGTGTTGAACAGCAAAGAAAAGTGCAGCGCTAATGTGCGCCGCGGCGCAGCGTGACCCGATACGTGTACTGCTCCGGCAAGAAATAGCTCACCGACAACTCGTTGGCAACGCCCTGCGCGTTGGAGTACAAACGGTCCACCCGCAACATGGCGTGGCCGATCTCGCAATCGACATCCCTGGCAACGTCTGCCGTTGCCGGGGACACCGTGATCGATTGTGCTGCTTCGACAATCGGACTGTCGATCAGCGGTTCCAGCAGGCCGATCACCGTATTGGCGCTCACCGCACCGGCCGCCATGGCGGGCAGGTCGATGATCTGCCGCGCGATCGCCTCCGGCAGATGCGCCGTCGTCTGCACAAACGGAACTCCCTCGTGTATCCGTCGGAAGACCACGGTGTACACGACGTCGGTGTCGAGCCGAAGCCGACTGGCCGCCTCGATGTCCACGCGCCGTTGCAGCGGTGACACCACTTCCATCGTCGTGTCCCGCGAAAGGTTCATGAGATCTTCGATGGATCCGAGATGACGGAGATAGCGGCCGCTGTTCTCGGTCACGAAAGTCCCGCGCCCGGGTACTCGGTACACGATGCCCTCGGCAACAAGATCGTGAAAGGCTCGCCGGACCGTCTGCCGACTCACGCCGTGATGCTGCGCCAGTTCGGATTCGGTGGGCAGTTGAATGCCGTCGCGGTAGGTACCGGCAGAGATCTGCTGACGAAGCTCACGAGAGAGGCGTTGGTACGCCGGCTCCGTCTCTCTTTCCTTACCGCTCATAGCGACATGATCCTACTTGCTCACCGGTCCGTCACAGACCGCCGCGGGCAACCAGCTGCGAAACGATCACGTTGCGCTGAATTTCGTTGGTTCCCTCCCCGACGATCATCAGTGGCGCATCACGGAAATACCGCTCGACGTCGTACTCCGTCGAGTAGCCGTAACCGCCGTGGATGCGGACGGCGGACAACGCGATTTCCATCGCCACTTCGGAGGCGTACAGCTTGGCCATGCCTGCCTCCATGTCGCACCGCTCGCCGCTGTCGTACATCTGTGCCGCGTGCCACGTCAGCTGCCGTGCGGCCGTCAGCTTCGTTGCCATGTCGGCGAGGTAGTTGCCGATCGACTGGTGCTTCCAGATCGGCTGGCCGAAGCTCTCGCGCTGCTGCGCGTACGCAAGTGAATCTTCGAGTGCGGCCGTGGCGACGCCCAGTGCACGGCAAGCCACCTGGATACGGCCGGTCTCGAGCCCCTTCATCATCTGCCCGAAACCCTTTCCGGGAGTACCACCCAGAATGGCCGACTCGGCGATCCGGTAATTGTCGAAGGACAGTTCACAGCTCTCGACGCCCTTGTATCCGAGCTTCGGGAGGTCGCGGGACACGGTCAGCCCTTCGCCGTGCTCGACGAGAACGATCGAGATGCCCGCATGACGAGGGCTTGCGCTTGGATCAGTCTTGCACAGCAAGGCGATCACGCCGGATCGGCGGGCATTGGTGATCCATGTCTTGGCGCCGTTGACGACCAGATCTGTGCCGTCGCTCTTGGCGTTGGTCGTCATGGCCTGCAGATCGGAACCACCGCCGGGCTCGGTGAGGGCCATCGTTGCCCGGATCTCGCCGGTTGCCATTCGCGGCAGGTACTTCACCTTCTGCTCTTCGGTACCGAACAGCGAGATGAGCTTGGCAACCACTGTGTGTCCGCCCATCGCTCCTGCCAGGGACATCCATCCGCGCGACAGTTCCTGCGTCACCTGCGCATAACAGGGCATGGACACCGGCGATCCGCCGTACTCCTCGGGAATCGCGAGGCCGTAGATCCCGATCTGCTTCATCTGATCGATCCACTTCTCGGGATACTCGTTCGCGTGCTCCACCTCCTGGACCGTGGGCTTGACCTCTCGGTCGACGAACCGGCGCACGGTTTCGATCAGGAATGTCTCTTCGTCGTTGAGCTTGAGCATGAATCCGCCTCGACTTGAAATAAGTTTGTACGGCCATATTTCGATATTGTTCGCGCAATGTCAATACCGCGCCTTGACATCGATACGCAGCAACTGCCAGCATCGAGGCAGTTCGCTGCACATCAACGCCGTTCACGGCAGCACATCTATTTCGCAACTGGCCGTACATTTGATCACCAGATCGAGGTAATCGACACACTATGGACGAGAACCACTACCGCGCGACCAGACGCCGCGCGTCCCTGGTCGCTCCGGGTTCAGACGAGCGCAAGGCCCGCAAGGCACTCTCTTCGAACGCAGACGAGGTGATTCTCGACCTCGAAGATGCCGTCACTTCGGCGAACAAGGACCTTGCGCGAACCCTCGTGAGCTCCTTGGTGCACGAGTTCGGTAAGGCGCGCACCATCTCGGTCCGAATCAACGGCCTCACCACACCATGGGCCCGCGACGACCTGATCGCCTGCGGCACCCTCGGAGAATCGCTGACGAGCGTGATCGTCCCGAAGGTCGAGTCCGCCGACGAACTCCTCGAGGCCGAGCACATCCTCTTCGCTGCCGGTGGGCACCACACCACCCTGCAAGCCCTGATCGAAACTCCGCTCGGCGTCCAGAATGCCGACTCCATCGCCCGCGCGACTCCTCGTCTGCAGGCCGCGATCATCGGATACGCAGATCTCGGTGCAGCGCTGGGTCGCTCACGCTCGGCACTGCCCGAACACTGGCTTGCCGTCCAGGACAGAATCCTGATCGCCTGCCGCGCAGCCGGCGTCGCCGCCATCGACGGACCCTTTCTCGGCATCACCGACGACGACGCCTTCCGCCGCGCCGCGCACTGGACCAGCGCTCTCGGGTTCGACGGTAAATGGGTCATCCACCCGGCGCAGATCGACTCGGCCACTACCGCATTCACTCCTTCGGACGACGCCGTCGATGACGCCAGACGGGTGTTGACCGCACTCGAAGAAGCCGAAACCCTGGGTTCCGGCGCCGCCCAGCTCGACGGCCAAATGCTCGACGAAGCAGTGGCCGTGGCAGCGCGTCGTACGCTTGCCCGAGCCGAAGGAGTCACCGTATGAGCGAGCACTACGTAGGAGGACCGTACTTCGACGAACTCACCCACGGTCAGATCTTCGACGAAGCACCAGCGGTGACGTTGACCAGTGGACTCGCCGCCTCCCATCAGGCGATCCTCGGTGACCGCATGCGCTTGCCTCTCGACGCACACCTGTCGTCGAGCGTCACAGGTTCCGCTGCACCAGTGGCGAATCCAGGACTGGTCACCGACGTCGCCATCGGCCAGTCAACCGTGGTCACACACCACGTCAAGGCAAACCTCTTCTACCGTGGACTGCGATTCCACCGTTTCCCGGTACTCGGTGACACCCTGTACACGCGCACCGAGGTTGTCGGTCTACGCGAGAACTCGGCCAAGCCGGGACGCGGCGCCACCGGACTTGCCGCGCTACGGATGACGTCCGCTGATCAGAATGGCAACACGGTCCTCGACTTCTACCGCTGCGCCATGCTCCCACTGAGCCCCGACCCGATCGAGACGAGAACTCGCCACGCCGACGACCTCTCCGTGATCGGTCCGTCCGAACCGGCGCCGTACGTATCACCTGACGGTTGGGACCTCGACACATATCGAGATCGGGTACCCGGCAGGCACTTCGAGTCGGATTTGGTGGGCTCGGTATTCCGTAGCAGCGGCGACGTCGTCACCAGTGCACCCGAACTTGCCCGGCTGAGCTTGAACATCGCAGCGACGCACCACGACGATCGCGTCGGCACCCACGGTCGCCTCGTCTACGGCGGCCACACCATCGGAATTGCACTTGCCCAGGCAACTCGCGCTCTGCCCAATGTGGTGACGGTTCTCGGATGGCACTCGTGCGATCACACCGGGCCCGTTCACGAGGGCGACACCCTCACGAGCGAACTGCACGTCGAAAGTTCGTCGCCCCTCGAACACGGAACCGCAGTGCAACTGCGTTCGCTCGTGTTCTCCCACAATGCTTCTGCAACACAGACTCCGGTTCTCGACTGGCGTTTCACCGTGTTGATGGCATGATCGCACACTCTTCTACCACGGAGGATCACAGATGACTCAGACCCAAGGCCCGCTGTCCGGGCTTCGCATCGTCGAGGTCTCGAGCTTTGTCGCCGCACCCCTGTGCGGACTGACTCTCTCCCAGCTCGGCGCCGAGGTGATCCGGATCGACCCGATCGGAGGTGCCTCCGATTACAAACGCTGGCCCGTCACCGACACGGGTGAAAGCATCTACTGGACCGGACTCAACAAAGGCAAACTGTCACTGTCAGTGGACATGCGCGCCGAGCGCGGTCAAGAACTGATTCGCCAACTGGTCACGGCTCCGGGACCTGGCGGCGGAATCCTGGTCACCAATGCCGGCGGTCGCACCTGGATGAGCCACGACTCCCTGGCCCAGTTGCGTAGCGACGTCATCACCCTCGAGGTTCTCGGACGCCGCGACGGCAGCCCCGGGGTCGACTACACGGTCAACGCCGCGTTGGGATTTCCACAGATCACCGGCCCCGCCGACTACGCCGGAGTTGTCAACCACGCACTGCCCGCCTGGGACGTCGCCTGCGGGCTCTATGCCGCCCTGTCGATCACTGCCGCAGTGCGCCAACGTGACTCGACCGGACACGGCACGCAGATCACGCTGCCACTCGAAGACGTCGCATTGGCCACCGCAGGAACACTCGGCTACCTCACCGAAGTACAAGTGAACGGTCGCAGTCGCGAGTCCGGCGGAAACGCCGTCTACGGCACGTACGGAATCGATTTCGTCTCCAGCGACAACGAACGGTTCATGATCGTTGCACTCACTACTCGGCATTTCCGTGACCTTGCGTCGGTCACCGGCACCACGGCGGCTGTCGACGCCGTCGAAGGTGCCCTCGGAGCCGACTTCTCCACCGAAGCGGATCGCTACCGTCATCGAGAGGTACTCACTGCTCTGTTCTCACATTGGTTCCGGGAACACAGCGGCGCCGAGATCGCTGCAGCGCTGGACACATCGTCGGTTCTGTTCGAGAGGTACCGCAGTTTCGATGAAGTGGTGAATTCCGGTGAACTGGAGAACAACCCGATGTTCTCCGCACTCGATCAGCCTCGAATCGGAAGTTATCTGGCTGCCGCGAACCCAGCCTCGTTCGACGGCGCACACCTGAGCACCGGACCGGCCTCCGAGGTCGGCGGCGATTCGATTGCGGTGCTCGCGGATGTCCTCGGAACCACTGCTGATCACGCTTCGGCACTGATCGCGGACGGCATCGTCGGCGTTCCGGCGAACTGATCTACCTGGAACATGTTTTCGGCCTCGGAACAAATGTTCCGAGGCCGAAAACATGTCGAGAGTGCGTCAGAGACCAAGATCCTTCGCGATGATGGTCTTCATGACTTCACTTGTGCCACCGTAGATTCGTGTGACACGCGTGTCTGCGTAAAGACGCGCGATGGGATACTCGGTGATGTAGCCGTACCCGCCGTGCAATTGGAGGCACTTGTCGATAACTCGACCTGCTGCCTCGGTGCAGAACAGTTTCGCCTTCGCGGCGTCGGGAATCGTCAGAGTGCCGCGGTCATGACATTCGAGTGCGTTGTCGGACACCAGCTGGATGGCATCAACCTCGGTAGCACATTCGGCCAGAACGAATTTGGTGTTCTGGAATGCCGCGACGGGCTTACCGAACACCTTGCGGTCTTTGACGTAGTCGATGGCAAAGCGAAGCGCTGCACTGGCAGTGGCGGCCGCTCCGAAAGCGATGGTCAACCGCTCCTGAGCCAGGTTGTGGGTCAGATAGCTGAATCCGTCGCCCTCTTCTCCGAGCCGGTCCTCGACGGGCACCTGTACGTCGACAAACGAAAGCTCCGCAGTGTCGGAGGTCTTGAGACCGATCTTGTTGATCTTGCGCCCCACCGAGTATCCGGGCGACGACGTGTCGACCACCAGGATCGACAACCCGGTGCGTCGGTTCTCCGCTGTGCTCGGCGCGGTGCGGCACACTACCAGGACGCGATCGGCAAGTACCCCGCCGGTGATGAACGTCTTGGAACCATTGACCACGTAGTGCGTACCGTCCTCCGACAGCTTGGCCGTCGTCGCGATGTTCGCCAGATCCGACCCTGTTCCCGGTTCGGTCATCGCAATCGCGAACATCAGATCGCCGGAGGCGAAGCCCGGCAACCAGCGGCTCTTCTGCTCGTCGTTCGCGTACTCGAGCAGGTAGGGCAGGATCAGGTTCGTATGCACCGACTGCGAGCCGAAAGACGCCCCGGCGGCAGCAACCTCCTCGGCGACGACGACGTTGAACTTGAGCGACTTCTCGCCGCCTCCGCCGTATTCCTCCGGCACCTGAATTCCGAGTACGCCAAGCTCTCCGAGTCGTCGGTAGAAGTCACGGGGCGGGTGACCGTCCTCTTCCCACTTCTCGTGGACCGGGGTTACTTCCTTCGCGATGAAATCGCGGACGGTAGCCCGGAATGCCTCGTGATCCTCGTTGAACACGGTGCGCTGCATGTATGAACTCCAGTCGGTCAAGGGAACAGGGTGATCCTGATCTCACCTTGCCTCAACGTTCCGTATTCGATCCAACACTCATCGGCTATGCGTCCGATAGGGCGTACCAATATGGCCTGACCTGCGATACATAGGCAACCGCTATCGTTCCGATCATCGACGCGACATTGCTCAAAGTGATCCAGAACACGTTGAATGGGTCAGCCGGCAAACACAACACCACCGATCGCTTCGAGGCCGCGCTTCGAGCACGATCGCATCCGCCCACCAGTCTCGAAGGGACGCCACGTGACCCCCATCGCGCCACAGCGTAACGACGTCCAGCCCGAAGCAACAGCAACGCCAGATTCGTCAGCAGTCCCCGTCTTCGGTACCCGCAAGCGTGCGTGGACGATGACCGGGCTCGTCGTCTTCCTCTACATCGTCAACTACGCGGACAAAGCAGTCCTCGGAATCATCGCTCAGCCCCTCGCTCGCGAGCTCGGACTGAAGTCTTCGCAAATCGGCATGGTCGGCTCGCTGTTCTTCCTGATGTTCTGCATCGGCGGATTTCTCGCCGGACCGCTCAACAAGTACCTGACCCTACGTTGGGCTCTGTTGATCCTGGCCGCAATCTGGTCCGTGGTCATGCTCCCCCTCGTTCTCGGTGCCAGCCTCGCGATGTTGATCGTCTCGCGCATGCTCCTCGGATTTGCCGAAGGCCCCAGCTCGGCGCTGATGCACACCGCCGCGTACTCGTGGCACCCGCCGGCCAAGCGCGGCCTTCCCGGTGCAATGCTCGCCGGATCCGCCTCCGTCGCGAAGATCGCCCTCGCGCCCGTACTGACCTTCATCGCCGTTCACTACGGCTGGCGCGCAGCGGTTCTCTCGCTCTCTGTCCTCGGACTCGTGTGGATGGGTTGCTGGCTGGCCGGTTGGTCCGAAGGCCCGTACACGAGCAAGGCCGTCAAGGCGACCAAGACTGCAGATACAGAAGCAACCGAGGCGACCGGGACGGCAACGAAGGCAGTCACCGAGCCCAACGTTCCGTGGCGCAAGATCCTGCTCTCCCGCACCTTCGTCAGCTGCTGCTTCCTCATCGCCACCATCTACGCACTGACCACCGTCGTTCTCACCTGGTTGCCGTCGTACTTCGAGGTCGGCCTCGGATACAGTGCGATGCAAGCCGGTTCGATGTTCGCACTGCCCTCGATCGTCGGCCTCGTCCTCATGATCACCTCCGGTTCCGTCACGGACAAGTTGATCGGCCGCGGCTTCACCTCTCGCACGGTTCGCGTCATCGTTCCCTGCGTCGGCGTTCTGATCTGCGGATCGATTCTCCTGTTCCTGCCACAGATCTCCACTCCCATCGTCGCTGTCGCCATGGTCTCGATCGGCTACGGATTCTCGGCAATCACCTTCCCGCTCATCAACGCTGCGATCTCCGAACTGTGCCCGCCGCAGCAGACTGCAGGCACCATGGGATTCTTCCTCGCCATCATGTCGATCGGCGGCCTGATTGCTCCCTACGCAACGGGAGTCATCGTGGACAACGCAGCAACCCCGGCCGACGGTTACGCCCAGTCCTTCCAGGCAATCGGCATCATCGGAGTCGTCGCCGCGGTTCTGGTCCTCGTCTTCGCCAATCCCGAGCGCGATCGCAAGCTCATCCGCGGCTGAATGCTCCACGTATAGCCATTCGCTAACAAAGCCATTCACCGAAAGACATTGCCGGGTCGACCCGCTCGTGATCGACTCGAGGCACGCCCCGACCGCACAATCGCAACACCGGGCACGAACAGCAGGAGAGATACATGCGAGATGCCGTCATCGTCGACGCAGTACGTACACCGATCGGCCGTCGAGGACGCGCCCTCTCGGAGATCCATCCGGCCGAACTGTCCGCACATGTACTGCGTGCACTCGCTGAACGGACCGGACTCGACGCGGCCACGGTCGACGACGTGATCTGGGGATGCGTCAGTCAGGTCGGCGAACAGGCCGGAAGCATCGCCCGCACAGCGGCACTCGCCGCCGGCTGGCCCGACAGCGTTCCCGGCGTCACACTGACCCGGGCCTGCGGATCGAGCCAGCAGGCAGTTTCCTTTGCTGCCGCCACCGTCATCTCCGGTCAGAACGACGTGGTCGTAGCCGGAGGCGTCGAATCGATGTCGCGAGTTCCGATGGGAACCGCCAGCAAGAACGGTGAGCATTTCCCGCCTTCGGTACTCGAACGCTACGGTGTGGACAGTTTCAGCCAGGGGACCGGCGCCGAGATGATGGCCCGGAAATGGGCACTCACACGAACGGCTCTGGACGAATATTCCCTCCGCTCACACGAGCTCGCGGCCAGCGCCACCGATGCTGGAGCATTCACCGGGCAGATCACTCCGATCGCCGGGTTGTCCCAGGACGAAGGCATTCGGCGAGGTGGAAGTCTGGAGTCGCTCGCGAAGTTGCCCCCGGCCTTCGACGCCGACGGTGTCATCCACGCCGGCAACTCTTCGCAGATCTCCGACGGGGCGGGCGCCACACTCGTCACGACCAGCGAGTACGCCCGGGCACGCGGTTGGAAGCCGCTCGTTCGTATTCACACCGCAGTGGTCGCAGCCGACGACCCGGTCATCATGCTCACCGGTCCGATTGCCGCCACCGCAAAGGCACTGGACCGCTCCGGATTGTCCATCGACGACATCGGTGCCTTCGAGATCAACGAGGCCTTCGCCCCCGTCCCGCTTGCCTGGCAGGCTGAAACCGGCGCAGCCATCGATCGTGTGAATCCGCTCGGCGGCGCTATCGCGGTCGGCCACCCACTCGGCGGATCAGGTGCGATCTTGATGACTCGCCTGGCACATCACATGCGCGACAACGGAATTCGATACGGTCTCCAGTCGATGTGTGAGGCCGGCGGCATGGCCAATGCGACCATTCTCGAATTGATCTGACCCGACAACGCTTTCGGGCCGACACGTCATCCAGCAGGAAAGAAGAATTGATCCATGAAACTCGAGGGACTTTCCACCGCGATCACCGGCGGCGCTTCAGGTCTCGGCCTGGCAACCGCTCGACGGCTGCTCGACGCCGGAGCGCAGGTCACGTTGATCGATCTGCCTTCGTCCGACGGTAAGCAGGTGGCGGCCGATCTCGGAGCTGCCGCGCAATTCGCCCCGGCCGACGTCACCGACAGCGAACAATTCGCCGAAGCACTCGACGCGGCGCACGAGCGCGGCGGCCTTCGCGGCGTCGTCCACTGCGCGGGTGCCGGGCGTCGCATGCGCATTCTCGACAAGGACGGAAAAGCCGGATCGGTCGAAGATTTCGAGTTCGTCGTCAAACTGAATCTTGTCGGTTCGTTCAACGCACTCCGTCTCGGCGCCGAGCGGATGGCAGAACTCGATGCCGTGGACGGTGAGCGAGGAGCCATCATCATGACGGCGTCGGTCGCAGCATTCGAAGGTCAGATCGGTCAGATCAACTACACGGCGTCCAAAGCCGGCATCGTCGGTATGACGGTCACCGCTGCGCGCGATCTCGCCAGCCGCGGAATCCGCGTCAACACCATTGCTCCCGGCATCATGGACACTCCCCTGCTGGCGCGCCTGCGCGAAGACGTGCGCACGGCCCTCGAAGCCTCGGTTCCCAACCCCTCCCGGCTTGGTCGCCCGGACGAGTTCGGCCAGCTGGCCGTCTCGATGCTCGAGAACGGCTATCTCAACGGCGAAACCATCAGACTCGACGGCGCGATCCGAATGGCTCCCCGGTGACGGGCATCAGCGTGATCGCCAATCCACAACTGCGCCACAACATGCACTACCCGGACACCACCATGGCCTACTGGGCACCCAGCATGGCGGCGCTCTACGGTGATCGCCTCGCCGTCGTGGACGGCGAGCGCACGTGCACGTTCCGCGAACTCGGTCAGCGCAGTGCACAATTCGCCGGCGCACTGCGGCAGGCCGGGGTCGGCGTCGGCGACGTCGTGTTGCTACATCTCGGGAACTGCGTCGAGTTCCTCCAGGCCTACTACGGCTGCCTGCAGGCCGGGACGACCGTTACATTGGTCAATCCGCTGCAGCCAGAACTTGGACTGCGCAAGCAGATCGAGGAGACGTCCGCCGTTGCTGCGGTCACTCAGAGTTCGCAGCTGCGCACACTGCTCGCGGCCTCTTCCGGAACCTCCGTACGTACGATCGTGATGGTCCAGGACACCGAGGGTGCGCTCGACACACCGGAGTCGGTCGTCGCGTTCGACGCCTTCATCGCCGATCTACCCACCGAATTCACCCCTGCCTCCGTCCGAAGCGACGACATCGCACACATCGCGTTCACCGGCGGAACCACCGGAGTATCCAAAGGTGTTCGTGTTCTTCACCGCAACGTCGTCGGCAACATCACGCAGATGTGTGGGTGGAGAACCGGGCACGAGTTGGAGGCAGGTCCGGACGGTCTCGTCACGCCTCGACGCATCGACGGCCTCGACGTGCTCGGTCCGACGCCGGGAACAGGGGCGACCATCGTGGTCTCACCTCTCTTCCACGCACATTCGTTGCTCAACACGTCGTTCCTGTTGATCTCCGGTCTCACCCAGGTATTTGCCGGTCGGTTCGAACCCGGCCGGATGCTCGAGCTGATCGAAAAGCACGAGGCCACCTACCTCACCGGGTCTCCCGCTATGTGGCACGCACTGTCGGTTCATCCCGACGCTACGGTGCGCAACACCGACAGCGTGTGCGTCGTCTCTTCGGGCGCTGCCCCGATCGACAGCGTCACGCTCGCCGCACTCCGCCGGGCATTTCCCAAAGCGCTCGTCGTCGAGGGGTACGGGCTGACCGAGGCCACCTGTGTGGTCACGGCAGCTCCGCTGATCAACGGCTCGGAGTACCGGCAGAGCAGCGTCGGCCTCCCGATCTTCGACACCGAAATCCAGATTCGCGATCAGCTGGACCGGAAGACCGTTCTGGGCGAGAACGAACGCGGCGAACTGTGGGTGCGTGGGCCTCAGGTCACCGACGGCTATCTCGGACACCCGGAAACCACCGCAGAACAGTTCGTCGACGGCTGGTTGGACACGGGTGACATCGCGTACCTGGACTCGGACGGATACCTCTTCATCTGTGACCGGGCGAAGGACATGCTCATCTACAAGGGGTACAACGTCTATCCGCGTGAACTCGAAGAGATTCTGGTTTCGCACCCGGCGATCTCGACTGCCGCGGTTGTCGGCCGCGAAGTGGGGAGCAACGGCCAGGAGCCCGTAGCCTTCGTGGTGATGATTCCGGGCGCCGAGTTCGACGCCGAGCAGATCAAGGCGTTTGTCGCCGAGCAGGTGCTGCCGTACAAGAAGATTCGCGAGGTCGTCGAGGTAGAACTCCTTCCGACATCGGCTGCCGGTAAGGTCCTCAAGACCGACCTCCGCTCGAGACTTCTCGAATCCGTCGATCAGAAAGGCGGTTCCAGGTGACGACCTTCGCAGACCTGACGTCGCAATTGCGTGTCCCTGTTCTCGCTTCACCGATGTTCATCATCTCGACTCCTGACCTCGTCATCGCGCAGTGCACCGCTGGGATCATCGGGTCCTTCCCGGCACTGAATGCTCGTCCGCAGTCGGCACTTCGGGATTGGCTCAAACTGATCACCGTGGCTCGTGAGGAACATGATCGTGAGCACCCGGAGAATCCGTCGGCGCCATTTGCCGTCAACCTCATCGTCCACCGGTCCAACAACCGCCTGGAAGAGGACCTGGCGACCATCGCCGAGTTCGAGGTTCCGATCGTCATCACGTCCCTCGGCGCTCGCACCGACATCAACGACGCCGTCCACGCATACGGTGGAATCGTTCTTCACGACGTCATCGACAATCGCTTTGCACGCAAGGCGATCGAGAAGGGCGCCGACGGACTGATCGCGGTAGCTGCCGGGGCCGGTGGTCATGCCGGTAGGCAGTCGCCGTTTGCCCTGATTCGGGAAATTCGTGAGTGGTTCGCCGGTCCACTGCTGTTGTCAGGTGCCATCGCTCATGGTGATTCGATTCTCGCTGCGCTCGCGGCCGGAGCCGATCTGGCATACGTCGGATCAGCTTTCATCGCAACCGAAGAGGCTAACGCGGATCCTGCGTACAAGGAGATGATCGTGGGTTCAGGGGCCTCCGACATCGTCTACTCCAACCTGTTCACCGGAGTACACGGAAACTACCTGCGGGGCAGCATCGTTGCCGCCGGCTTGGACCCCGACAACCTAGCCGAATCCGATCCTTCCGCAATGAGTTTCGCGACCACCGACACCGATACCAAGGCGTGGCGTGACATCTGGGGCGCCGGACAGGGCATCGGAGCGATCGACGCCGTACTTCCGACGCATGCAGTAGTAGAGCGTCTCGCCGCCGAGTACGCTGCCGCTCGAGAACGCATCTGCCGACTCTAGTGCTGTGACCGGTGTTCGTCGGACAGGGATTCGTCGGACAGGTACTCGTGGATCAGGTTCACGAATACCTGTCCCACCGGCGACAACGTCGAGGGGTCGAAGGCGAGACCGTACGCACGCAGGAATCTCGGCTCGCAGGCCCGTTCCACGACCTGACCAGGCATCGATTTCGCCACCGAGCGCTCGACCAACGAACCGCCGAGCCCGGCGATGACCATCGGGAGCCGCGACTCCCGTTGCTCGGTCACCACCGCGAGTTCCGTTCTGGTACCGGCCTTTCGGATCGAATCTTCGATCGCGTCACCCATCGCTGCCCCGCGAGGAACGAATACCATGGGAATGTCCGGCATTTCCGAGAGGCGTACCGGCCCCTCGGGTAGTTCGGTTCCCGCCGGGTAGACCAGGCGGTACTCCTGCTCCCCCAATTCGACGATCTCGAGCCCTTCGCCCGCTTCGAGAGGCAGATGAGCCACCGCGAATTCACAGTGGCCGTCCCTGATGAGACTTTCCAGATTGTCCTCACGCTCGAGTTCCGAGAATCTGACTCGTGCTTGCGGATACCGTCGACAGAACTCCGCAATCAGATCGACGATCGTCCCCGAGGTCAGTGCAGGGAAAGCCATGATGTCGAGGCGTCCGACGATGGCGCCATCGGATGCCGTCAACTGTTCAGCCGCCGCAGCTACGTCTCGCAAAACCTGTCGACTCGGGCCGACCAGGCTGCGACCGGCCGCACTGAGCACCATGCCGCGCCCGATGCGATGGAAAAGCCGCACTCCCAGTTCACGTTCGAGCCCGCGCAACGCTTGTGACACGGTCGGCTGAGCAACTCCCAAAGCAGCTGCGGCGCCGTTGATCCCCTTGTTTTCGACAACCGCGAGGAAGTACTCCATCTGCCGGAACTCCACAGTTCACTCCTCTTCCTTGGACGGAACGGCGGAGGTGGCCATTTCCGCAGCCGTCGCGATGAATGCGGCGGCGGCCGGGGATTGCTCGCCCGAGCGATAGACGATGCCGACGTCGCGTGTCAGCGGCGGATCGAAGGAGAAGGCGCAGACGTCTGTCATCTGCTGCTGTGCAACCCTTCTCGGCACGACGGTGGCGCCGATCCCTCGACGCACGAGTTCCCACGTGGTCACAGGGTGGACACAGTCCACGACTACGTTCTCGGCGCCTTCGCTGAGTAGACCCCGGAACTGATTCGATTGATCACCGAGATCGACCACCAGCGGCAAACTGTGCAAGAGCGTTCGCGGAACCGGATCCGCCAACGGCGTTGCAAGCCGGCCGGACAACGACGCATGGGTGGCGAGTACCAACTCCTGGGCGGCAATCGGAGCCGTGACCAAACCTTCGTACCCGATACTCAGATCGGTGACGCCGACCTCGGCCGACCCTCGCCGTAACGCATTGTCGACCCCGGCCGGGCCGTACGTGTCGAGGACGCGCACGACGATCTTCGGAAAGTTGGCCCGGAATCGACGAACCAACTCGACCATCGGATCGATGGAGAACGCCGAGTACGAGACGACGTCCACCCGGCCGAACTCGAGTTCGCGAACGGCGGTCACTTTAGCCTTCGCGCGCTCGACGTCGGCAAGGATTCTCCTGGCCGCGAGATCGAAGGTGCGGCCCGCGTCGGTAAGAACCAACCGCCTACCGGTCCGATCGAACAGCGTGGCGCCGAGTCGACGCTCGAGCGTGCGAATTGCCTGTGACAGCGAGGGCTGCGAAATGTAGAGAGCCTGAGCGGCCTTCGTTATCCCACCGTGGTCGACAACAGCGACGAAGTAGGTAACGAAGTGCAGATCCACTCATCCATCATACGACCAGCGATCCGACGCTCACTCCAATCGAGTTAGCCCTGGTACGGCCCACTCTCCGGTGAAGACCGGCTCCCGCTTTTCCACGAAGGCACGAACCGCGTCGGTAGCATCCGTCGCAAAATTGACCGCTTGCGCCCTCGCCTCGTTGTCCAAGGCTTCCCGCAACGAGAGTGAGGTGTGACGTTCGAGCATGGCGGCAGACTGACTCAGTGCGGCTGGCGGACCGTCAGCGAGCCGCTGCGCAAGCTTCGACGTGTGTTCGTCCAGTTCACCCGGCTCGACCAGATAGGTCACCAGCCCGAGCTCGTAGGCTTCCTGTGCGTCGATCGTCTCGGCGAGCATCACCAGTCGCTTCGCTTGCTGGAGGCCGACCAGTCTCGGCAGGATCCACGAACCCCCGAAGTCGACAGACAACCCTCGTTTGGCAAAGATCTGGCTGAACTTCGCACCCTTGGCTGCCACGACGAAGTCGCAGAGCAACGCCATGTTCCATCCGGCTCCGACGGCAAACCCGTCGACCTTCGCCACCAGAGGCTTGGGAAACTCACCCAGTGCGATGGCCGTTGCGTTGATGACACGCATGCGATCGAGAGGGTGCGACGAGCCGCGTTTGTCCAGATCGGAGCCCGCACAGAAGGTCCCGTCCGCGCCGGTCAGGATCACAGAGCGAATCTGCGAATCCTCTTGAAGTTCGAGGACTGCTTCACGTAGTGCGATCCAGGCGTCGAGATCGAGAGCGTTGCGGCGGTGCGGCCGACAGAGAACAATCGTCGCGACAGCACCGTCACGTTCGATGCTTACGGCCGCGCGCTCGATCGTCTCGGCACTCATGAGCCACTCCACACGGGAGAGCGCTTCTCGGCAAACGCCGTTGCACCTTCCTTGGCGTCACGTGAGGTGAAGACCGGATCGATGAATTCGCGTTGCGCGACAAAGGCATCCGGATCGGTGTACTTGGCGGACATTGCCAGTACCTGCTTGGTCGCGCGAACAGCCAGTGGACCGTTTGCCGCTACTCGGGCCGCAAGCTCGCGTGCGACGGTCAGCGCCTGTCCAGGTTCGGCGAGCCGATTGACCAAGCCGTGATGATGCGCCACGGTGGCACTGAGCGGATCCCCGGTGATCGCGATTTCCATGGCCAACTGATACGGGAGGATCTTGGGCAGACGCAGAAGGCCACCGGCGGCCGCGGCAAGTCCCCGCTTCACCTCGGGCAAGCCGAATTTCGCGTCGGTGGACGCCACGATCAGATCGGCTGCCAACGCCAGTTCGCACCCGCCGGCGAGTGCCCACCCCTCGACGGCTGCGATCAGCGGCTTCGACGGCGGAGCCTCGGTCAGACCGGCAAAACCACGACCGGGCAGCGATGGCCGTTCCCCTCGCGCAAATCCCTTGAGATCCATACCAGCGCAGAAGGTTCCACCAGCTCCGGTCAGAATGCCGATGGTGAGATCGGCCCGTTCCTCGAACTCGTCGATGGCCGCAGCCAAGGCTTCGGCAAGTTCGAGATTGACCGCGTTCTTGGCCTCGGGACGATTGAGGGTGATGACGGCAACGCCCTCGGCGAAGTCGGTGAGCACGACGCTCATGTTCGGTTCCTACTTCCGTGATGAGATTCTTGAAAGGTCACTGCGCGCGAATGCTCCAGCGCACGGGTGTGCCGCCGGACGGTGTCACGATCTCCCGCTTGGCCAAAACAACGAGATGAGCATGGGTTTCGCGGACTGCCAAGCGAAGTAGTCGCGGCGACATCTGTTCGAACGGGCGAGACCAGGAGATCGTGCGTGAGAGTTCCCAGGCCGTGGATTCGGGCTCATCCTGCACCGCAGCCACGATCTCCGCCAATCGCTCCTCGTGGTGCCCCATCAATTGACGTGCACGATCGGCGATCCCACGGAATCGATATTCATGTGCCGGAAGCACTTCGCATTCGCCCAGTGTTGTCGTCGCCTCGAGCGAGAGAAGATAACGATGAAGCGGGTTCTCGAGTTCACCGGGAATCGTGGAGATGTTCGGGCTGATCCTCGGCAGCATGTGATCGCCGCTGAACAACAAGCCTCTGTCCTCTTCGACGAAGCAGAGATGTCCGGGAGTGTGCCCCGGTGTCCACTGGGCCCGGAGATTCCACCCGGGAAGATCGAGTGAATCACCATCTCCCAGAACAATGTCGATGGTTTCGTGCTCAGCGAACCGCACCAGGTCGACCCGAGACGCGTCGAGCACTTCGGCCGGTGCGCCGAGTTCGGACAATTGCAGGTTCCAGCCACTGATGTCGTCGCGGGTCTGCTCGGGACCGTGGTATCCGAGGAGCGTCGCGTCGGCCACGTGCATCGCAAGCGTTGCGCCGCTGACCTGCCGAAGACGCGGCGCCAGACCGAAGTGATCGGGATGCAGGTGCGTGATTGCCGCATAGCGCACTTCGGAAACGTGGTATCCGATCGATGCTATGCCGTCGACGAGAGCCTGCCACGACTGTTCGTGATCCCAACCGACGTCGATGAGGGCAAGTCCGTCGTCGAGCGCGAGTGCGTAGACGAGCACGTAACGCAAAGGGTTGTCCGGCATGGGAACAGGGATCGACCACAGTCCGTCCCGCACCTGTTCCACCGGTGGAAGGACTTTGTTCGCCCACGCCTCACGTTGTGCGACACCGACGTCTTCGGTCACGATCATGATGCTTCTCCGCTCGCGTTCAGCATGGTCCGCAGGCTCGACTTGAGCAGTTTCCCGCTCGCGTTGCGAGGCAAGGAGTCCACGAAATGGATCTGGCGAGGTTTCTTGTACGACGCCAACTTCGCTGTGCTGAACGCGATCAACTCGTCGACGCTCGGCACGTCGGCACCGTCGACCAGTTTGACCACCGCTGTGACGGATTCACCCCAGCGCTTGTCCGGAACCCCGACCACCGCGACCTCGGCAACCGAGGGGTGTTCGGCCAGAATAAATTCCACCTCGATCGGATAGACGTTCTCACCGCCGGTGATGATCATGTCCTTGAGGCGGTCGGTGACGAACAGATACCCCTCGTCGTCCAAATGGCCGGCGTCGCCTGTTCGGAGAAAGCCGTCCTGAGTGAACAGTTCCGCGGTCTCTCGGTCACGTCGCCAGTACCCGCGAGTGTTGTTTCTGCTGCGCGCAACGATCTCACCGGATTTGTTGGGCGGCAATACCTCACCAGTTGTGACGTCTCGAATGGAGATCTCGACGCCGATCATCGGTTTTCCCGCCGAGCGGAGCAACTCCGAACGCGGACCGCTCACATGATGGTCGAAGGCACGAAGGACGGATACCGAACCCGTTGTCTCGGTCATCCCGTATCGCTGGACGAATTTGCAGTTCAAGACAGTCATCGCATGAGCGAGGAGTGCCGGAGTGATCGGCGACGCCCCATAGGCGACCACCTCCAGGCTGGTCAGATCGAAACTGTCGAGAGTGGGCAGATCTACCAGCGTCTGAATGACGGCAGGCACCAGAAATGCGTGGGTGACGTGGTGAGTCGCGATGGCATCAGCGACCCGAGCCGGCGCCATGTCTCCGAGCAGCACCAATGGCACTCCGGCCGACAAGCACGTACTCATCCAGCCGGCGCCGGCGATGTGAAAGAGGGGAAGTGCGTCGAGTGCGACTGCATTCGAACCGAATTCGTAGACATCGAACCCCTCGGGCTCGTTGTACAGATTCCGGTGCGTGGCCACGACGCCCTTGGGCCGGCCGGTTGTCCCGGACGTGTACAGCTGCAGAACTGCTGCGTCCGGATCGTGCCCATGTCCGGGGTCGACGCCGTTCCCGGAGGCCACGAACTCCGCCCAGGTTCGCGAATCCGGCAGGCCCCCGGCAGCTCCCACGGTTATGACCTCGATCTCCGGCAACGCTGCGGACATCGCCGCCGCCCCCGCGGCGAACTCGTCATCGACGATCAAGACGTCGAGCTCCGCATCCTCGGCGATGTCGACGAGTTCGAGTGGGTTGAGCCGCCAGTTCAACGGGATGAACACAGCGCCTGCCTTCGCACACGCGATGAAGGTTTCCGCACCTTCGAGCCCCATCCGCAGTAGCGCACCGACGCGAGCACCGGCAGCGGTCACTTCTGCCAGCGCGCTCGCCAAGGTACTGGTCTCGCCATCCAGCTCAGCCCATGTCGAAGTTCGGTCGCCGCACGTGATCGCCGGATCGGACGGCCGTGTCGACGCCGAGTGGCGTATCCGGTTGGGTAGGTGAAGCTCGCTCACATCACGCTCCTGTGTTCCAGGTACTCACCGAGCACGAACCGCGGTCGGTGGTACTGGAACAGTCGATCATCGCTATGGCCTGCGCCACAAAGACGAGAAGGCGCACAGAGCCATAGCTGAGACCTATGTCTGCAGGTCGCAGCAAGTCACAGCCGCCAAGGTCCGGTCATCTGGGAGAATTTGCCAGATGCAGGCACCCGGGATGGACATACGCAGCGCGCAGTATCTCGTCGCCGTCGTCGATCACGGCAGCGTCACCGCCGCCGCGGACGTCCTGCGTATCTCGCAACCGTCACTCTCGCAGGCCGTACGCAACCTCGAACGAGCACTCGGAGCCACACTCTTCGAGCGCACCACTCGCGGTCTGGCTCCCACCACAGTCGGACTGGCAATTACCGATTCTGCACGTGCGCTGCTCGCCGACGTTGCTCGGGCCGAAGCCGCGGTGGCCGCAGTAACCGCTCTGCGCGCCGGCGAACTCGCCATAGCTGTTCAGTCCGATCTTGCCATCGACCCTGTCGCAGAGGTCGCCGGACGCCTCCATCTGACGGCGCCCGGAATTCGGTTCTCCACGAACGCCGTCCCGAACGCACAGGACGTGCGCGCGCTGGTCAGAGCGGGCACGTGTGAACTCGGGTTTCTCGAGACCTACCCGGGTACCGATGTCTCCGACGGGCTTCGAGAAATTGCCGTGAGTACCCAGGAAACGGTCTTGTCGATCCCCGTTCGCCTGGCCACAGACCTCCCCGATCCGGTTCCGCGCGCCGTGGTTGCGCGCCTGCCGATGGTGGTCGAGGCATCGACATTTCGGCGCGGGCGTTCGATCGACGGCGATCTGGAGCTCACCAACGTCGTCGTGGAAGTACCTGATCGCCTTGCCGTCCGGGAAATGGTCGGGCAAGGTGTAGGCGCCGCGCTGCTGCCCAGATCGATCGCCGAACAAGACTCCCCAGCATCTGAGGTTCGCTCGCTTTTCCCGCCGATCACGCGGCAGACGATCTTGGTCTACCGCGACGGCCCGCTCTCGCCGGCCGGGTCTGCGTACATCGAGAACGTCTCCACACGTCACAAGCCGTCCACGAACAGCCTGCCCAACGGCGAGAGCGTCTCCGGATCGAACTCGATGCCGTAATTCAGTGAGATCGCCGGCTCCACCGGAAATATCTCCGCGCCGGACGCGACCGATCTCTCGGCCAACGAACGCTCCATGAATGCCATGCCCAAACCCGCAAAGACGAACGCGCCGACGGTCTCCCGCTGCGCCAACTCCGTCGACATCCGAGTCCGGGCCCCGGCGGCCTGCAGAGACGACTCGATGGCAAGCCGAGCCCGCGAGTGTTTGAGCACACCCACCACGGGGAGATCGGGCAACGCCGTCAATGACACCGGCTCTCCCGCAGCGGGTTTCACACCATTCGGCCAGACGTCAGGATGAACCCCCGACGGCACTGCCAGCCAGTATTCGTTCACCCCGATCACTTTCGTGGACAGCGCCGACATGTCGGGTGGCCAATAGCTGAAGACCACCTCGCATGCGCCGTCTGCCAACACCTGCTCAGACGTTGCACCCTGCGGCAGTTCACCGACCCGAACGGTCACAGCAGGCCACCGCTCACGAAAGTCCGCCACGATGCGTGCGATCGGACCTTCGAGACCATGTGCCGCGGAGCAGATGTCGAGCCGCCCACGAGGCTCGTCGGCCGTCCCGGTCGCGACATTGAATGCGGCCGCACTGCTGCGCATCATCTGCCTCGCCGGCCCTACCAACGCCCGACCTGCCGCCGTCAGAACCAAACCGCGACCGACACGGTGAAACAGTTCGACTCCGAGTTCACGCTCGAGACCACGAATACCCTGCGACAACGACGGCTTGGTGACCGACAGATTCTGCGCAGCCGTCGACAAGGACTCCCCACCGGCAACGGCAAGGAAGTACTCGATCTGACGTAGGTCCACGCCATCGACTTTGCCATAAGCGCAGCCGACAGTACCGCCGGCAAGCGCGGACGGTGTTCATACACGCTTCACTAGTCGGACATACAGGACACACCTTTTTCTACCCGGCGCCACCTAGCGTAATTGGTCCAGACCAATTATGGATGGGTCTGAACCACCGCGTCGAAGACAAGGAATCCTCGTGAGACGTACGACCATCGCGATAGCAGCCGTGACCGCGGCTCTCGCCGTTCCCGGCATCGCCCCCGCCGAATCCCAAGCCGAACCCAGCTGGGGCAGTTCATCCTTCGAATGGGGTAGCTCTTCGGGCGAGAACAACACGCCGCCCGCAGCGCCCGGCGTCAGCGTCCCCGGCGGACGGTACGAGCACCCTGTCGATCTGACCTTCACCGCCGAGCGCGGCGCCACCGTCCGCTACACCTTGGACGGAACGACACCCACCACCGACAGCCAAGCTGCCACACCGGGACGTCCGCTGCAGATCGCACAGGACACCAACGTCACTGTCGCCGCTTTCCGCGGCGATCACGCGAGCGCGGCCGTCTCGTTCGGCTACCTGATCAAAACCTCGGAGAAGCCGCTGGCTCAGGTCGTCGTGATGTCCGACGTCCACGTCGGCGACCACGCGAACAACGACAAGAAGTACGAAAGCTTTTTCGACACAATCGGTTCCATCTTCCCGAAACCCGACGCGATCCTCTCCAACGGCGACATGATCAACGACAACGGAGACGGCAAGGGGCCTGACCACAAGATCGTCGCAGAAATCTTCCAGGCAAACCTCGCCAGGAAGGGCATGAACGACACACAACTCCTGATCTCCAACGGCAATCACGATGCAAGTCTCGCGGCAATCAGAGCCGGATATCCGGCGGAGTGGTTCCCGGATTCCGGTGGCGGATACTACGAATCCGATGTCAGCGGTGTCCATCTCTTCACGGTCAACACCGAGACGTACAACAATGATTCAGCGCAACGTAATTGGCTGAAGTCCCGCCTGACCGAAATCACCGCGGAGTCCGGGAACCTGACCAAGCCGATCCTGGTCCAGGGACACCGACCGGCAAGCAACACAGCCATGGACGGCCAGCAGGCGTCGAACCCTCGACTGACCGAAGACTTGAGCGCCTTCCCTCAGGCAATCTTCTTCTCCGGGCACTCGCACCTGAACAACAACGACGACCGGTCGATCCATCAACGCGACTTCACGGCGGTCAACGACGGCTCGATGTCGTACATCGAAATCGATCACGGCTACCAGATGGTGACCGAGTCCGGTCTCGCGAACCGTTTCGAATCACCCACTGCCCAAGCGCTCTTCGTGGAGGTCTACCAGGACCGCACGGAAATCAACCGCATCAACATGGCGGCAGACAAGCACGACATCTACACCGGAGGCGCGTGGTCAGCCAACTGGCAGCCGCCGTACTCGAGCGCGGGCACGCTGAGCGGTTCGGGGTGGACGGTCGAGCTCGACGGGTCGACCAACCAGCAGATCAAGGACAACTTCCGCTACACCTCGGGTGCACGAAACAAGAATGCACCGGAATTCACCACGGCCACCCCACTCTCGGTGAGCACCGGAGCGAACGGTGAAACTGCGCTACGGATCGCGCAGGCGAAGGACGACCAGATGGTCCATCACTATGCCGTCGAGATCACGGACACAGCCACCGGAGCGAAGGTGGTCTCGTCGAAGGTGCTCTCCGACTTCTACTTCATGCCACGGCCGAACAGCCTCGACATTCCGATTCCCGATGCAGCAGCGGGAACCGCATACGATGCCCGCGTCGAAGCCGTTGACGCATACGGCAACCGGTCACCGGTGACAACCCTGGCCTTCACCCGCTGACCCGACACGACAAAGCGGCACCGCGCATGTTCGCGGTGCCGCTTGTCGGCTCAGTTGTAGGTGCGCAACAAGCCCTTGCTGATGATCTGCTTCTGGATGTCGCTGGTGCCTTCACCGATCAGAAGGAACGGCGCCTCACGCATCAACCGCTCGATCTCGTATTCCTTGGAGTAGCCGTATCCACCATGGATACGGAAGCTGTCCTGCGTGACCTCCGAGCAGAATTCACTCGCCAGATACTTCGCCATACCCGCGGCGACGTCGTTGCGCTCACCCGAGTCCTTGAGCCTGGCAGCGTTGACCATCATCAGATGTGCCGCTTCGACTTTGGTGCCCATTTCGGCGATCCGGAACGCGATGGCCTGATGCTCGGCGATCGGCTTGCCGAACGTCTCGCGCTGCTTGGCGTAGGTGACAGCCAGTTCGAAAGCGCGCTGGGCGATTCCGCACGCACGCGCGGCGACGTTGACCCGGCCGACCTCGACGCCGTCCATCATGTGCCGAAATCCCAAGCCGGGAATGCCACCGAGGACCTCTTCGGCTCCGATCTCGAAGCCGTCGAAAATCATCTCCGTGGTGTCGATTCCCTTGTAGCCCATCTTCTCGAGCTTGCCCGGAATGGTCAGGCCCGGGAGTACCTCGCCGAAACCTGCGGGCTTCTCGATCAATATCGTCGTCAGATTGTTGTGCGGCTTCTCCGCGCCCTCGTCCGACTTGACGAGGACTGCCACCAACGTCGACGAACCACCGTTGGTCAGCCACATCTTCTGGCCGGTGATCACGTAATCGCCGGACTCCGTACGCTTCGCCTTGGTCGATATGGCAGCAACATCGGAACCCAGGGCCGGTTCCGACATGGAAAATGCGCCGGTGAGTTCCCCGGACGCCAGACGTGGCAGGTACTTCGCCTGCTGTTCCGGCGTCCCGTGCGCGGAGATCATGTGAGCCACGATGAAATGCGTGTTGATGACGCCGGACACGCTCATCCATCCACGGGCCAGCTCTTCGACGCACAGCGCGTAGGTGAGCAATGATTCGCCGATACCCCCGTACTCGGGGTCGATGGTCAGTCCGAACAGACCCATGTCCTTCATCTGCTTGACGATGTCGGTCGGGTACGTATCGGAGTGTTCGAGCTCCTGCGCCGCGGGGATGACCACACGATCGACGAACTCGCGTACCGCCCCGACGATGTCGCTCTGGGTCTCGGTCAATCCCGCCGTCTGCGCCAAACGAGTCACTGTTCCACCTGTCTGTCGGTACTTCGTGCTCTCCTGTCGACGAAACTGATTCGACTCCAGGAACTTTCACCCCACCGCGACATGTGTGCGGCAGAGACGCTGCATCCATTCAATCCCCGAACGGTATATGTGTCAAAGTCGATTTCGCATACGAACCGTATGGCGGAAACTATGTCCGAACAGGTCGTTCCTGCTGTTGACAACCGCGCCACGCGTGCTGGATATTCGAGTGGCCAGGTCGCGATGGGGCCCTTCGATCGGCCCGTTCACGCGACGCATTCCCCACCTCTCCTCGAGACAGGCGCATTCCATGCACGACGCAGTCATCTGTGAACCCGTTCGCACCCCGGTGGGCGGATTCGGCGGAGTCTTCAAGGACGTTCCCGTCACCACTCTCGCCAGCACTGTTGTGCGTGGCCTCGTCGAACGAACCGGCATTGCGTCCACCGATGTCGACGACGTCATCTTCGGTCAGGGTTACGCCAACGGAGAGGCCGCGGCCATCGGGCGAATCGCGGCACTCGACGCCGGTCTGGACGTGTCCGTTCCCGGAATACAACTCGATCGCCGTTGCGGTTCGGGATTGCAGGCGATCATCTACGCCGCGATGCAGGTACAGACCGGGATGAGTGATCTGGTCATCGCCGGCGGCGCCGAGAGTATGAGCGGAACCGAGTTCTACTCCACCGATATGCGTTGGGGCACAAAGCGCCCTTCGGTCGAGTTCCACGACCGATTGGCCAAACCGCGCACGAACTCCGGCGGAGTCAACTTTCCGGTCGAAGGCGGCATGATCGAGACCGCCGAGAACTTGCGCCGGGAGTACTCGATCACCCGCGACGAGCAGGACCGATACGCGGTGCGATCGCACGAACGGGCCGTTCATGCCCAGGACAGTGGGTATTTCGACGACGAGACCATTCCCGTTTCGGTGCGCGGGCGCCGTGGTGAGCAGACAGTCGTCACTCGCGACGAGCATCCGCGCCGAGGGATTCAGCTGTCCGATCTTGCTGCACTGCGCCCCATTCGAGGTCGAGTCGACCCCGAAGCCACAGTCACCGCCGGAAACGCCTGCGGCCAGAACGACGCCGGAGCCGCGGCCATCGTCACCACTGCGGCCAACGCCGAACGCCTTGGCCTGCGACCGTTCGCGAAACTGGTCAGCTGGGGTGTGGCGGGTGTGGAGCCGAACCGAATGGGCATCGGACCGGTGCCTGCCGTGGCGAAAGCTCTCTCCCGTGTCGATCTGTCGCTCGACGACATCGACCTCATCGAAGTCAACGAGGCCTTCGCCGCACAGGTTCTCGCGTGCGCCAAGGCCTGGGGATTGAGCGCGCAGGACATCGAGGAGCGCTTCAACGTCAACGGTTCCGGGATCTCGCTCGGACATCCTGTCGGTGCCACCGGTGGGCGGATCCTCGCCAATCTGCTGCGCGAACTCGACCGGCGCCAGGGACGGTACGGGATCGAGACCATGTGTATCGGTGGCGGACAAGGGATTGCAGCGGTGTTCGAGAACCTGCGACGCTAGAAGCGTTAACCGATCGATCCGTCGCGGCGAAGGTCCGCGATCTGGTCGCCCGTACGCCCCAACTCGGCCAGTAGAGAATCCGTCTGCTGGCCGAGGGCCGGAACGTCACCCATGCGCATTTCGACGTCCGAGTACGTCATCGGAGGCAGCACGGCATCGATCGGTCCGTTTTCGGTGCCCACGGACCTCCACCTGGCACGCTTCTCCAACTGCGGATGTTCCAGTAGACCTGCCATGTCGTTGAGTGCAGCGGCCGGGACACCGGCGGCGGCAAGGCGTTGATCCAGATCTGCCGTCGAATACAGACGAGTCAGGGAACCCACCAATTCGTCTACCTCGCCGCGATTTTCGACGCGCACGATGTTGGTGGAAAAGCGCGGATGGTCGACCAGATCCTCTCGCTCGAACACGTCCACCATCAGTGCACGCCATCCACGATCGTTCTGGACGCCGATCAGGATCTCGCCGTCGGCCGTGGGATACGAATCGTAGGGAACGATCGCCGCATGGCCGAGCCCGACCCGCGGAATCTGCTTTCCTGCATACATTTTCATGTACATCGGATGCCCGAGCCACTCGACGGTGGAATCGAACATCGAGACCTCGACGAGCGCTCCCTTACCCGTTCGCTCTCTACGGAACAGGGCGCTCAGAATCGAAGTCAGCGCGTACATTCCTGCGGCGATGTCCGAGACCGGGATACCCGTCTTGGTGGCCGTCTCCGGTGTGCCTGTCACGGAGATCATTCCGGTCTCGGCTTGGACCAGCATGTCGTACGCCTTGCGCTCACGCCGTGGGCCGGCACTGCCGTATCCGGACATGTCGATCACGATGAGCTGTGGGAATTTCTCGCGCAGTTCCTCCGCGCCGAACCCCAGTCGCGCAGCTGCGTCGGGTGCCAGATTCTGTAGGAACACATCGGCTCGCGCGACAAGATCGAGAACGATCTGCCGGCCGGATTCCGACTTCACGTCGACAGCGATCGATTCCTTGGAACGGTTGAGCCACACGAAGTGTGACGCCTGACCGTGAACCGCCCGGTCGTAGTGACGCGCAAAATCGCCCTCGCCGACCCGTTCTATCTTGATCACCCGCGCACCCATGTCCGCGAGATGCCTGGTGGCGAGCGGTGCCGCCACCGCCTGTTCGAGTGCAACCACGGTGATTCCGTCGAGCGGAAGATCCGAGTTCGGCTGTCCCATGTCAGTAGTCACCCCAGAAGTTTTACACCCAGAAGTTTTACACTCTGAATTCTTGCACTCGAACAGGACGGATCAGATGTGGCGGCCGCCGGTGATCTCGAGAACCGTGCCCGTCATGTAGCTCGAGAGGTCGCTCGCGAGGAACAGTACAACCGAAGCAACCTCCGAGGGCTCGGCCGCACGCCCCATCGGGATCTCGGCAAGCTTCTCGTTCCAGATCCGTTCGGGCATCGCCTCGGTCATCGCCGTGCGGACAAGTCCGGGCTGAACGGCGTTGACGCGAACGTTCTTGAACGCGACCTCCTTTGCCGCGGCCTTCGTCAGACCGACGATGCCGGCCTTGGCGGCCGAGTAGTTGGTCTGCCCGAGCATGCCCACCTTGCCGGAGATCGACGAGATGTTCACGATTGCGCCCGTCTCACGCTCGCGCATGCGGGCGGCGGCAGCGCGTGTTCCGTTCCAGGCGCCCTTGAGGTGAACGGCGATCACGTCGTCGAAGTCCTGCTCGGTCATCTTCCGCATCGTGGCGTCGCGCGTCATGCCGGCGTTGTTGACCATGACATCGACTGGGCCGAAAGCACTTTCGGCCAGATCGAGCATGGCCTCGACCTGTCCGGAATCACGCACGTCGCAGGAAGCGAAACGGGCGACCGACTCTCCACCGAGTTCGGCGACCGCAGCCGTTCCGACGGTTTCGTTGATGTCGCCGAGAACGACGGTCGCGCCTTCCTTGATGAAGGTGCGCGCAATTTCGAGCCCGATGCCCTGCGCTCCGCCGGTCACTACCGCAACCTTGCCGTCCAACAATCCCATGTCCACTCCGTTCGTGAGGTTAAAGCTCGTCAGGTAAAGGTGTCAGCGCTGGTTTTGCTTTTTCGCTTGCGCCACGAGCCCACCGCCGAGAATCAGTCGCTGGATCTCGCTGGTTCCCTCGTACAGGCGCAACAGGCGAACTTCACGGTAGATGCGTTCGACCGGCACACCGCGCATGTACCCGTTGCCACCGTGGATCTGCACGGCGAGATCCGCGACCTTGCCCACCATCTCGGTGCAGAAAAGCTTTGCCGCCGAGGGGCCGAGACGTCGATCCTCACCGCTGACGTACCGCGCAGCCACCTCACGCACCATCGCACGCCCGGCCATGACACCGGCCTGCTGGTCAGCCAGCATCGCTTGAACCAGTTGGAAGTCACCGATAGCGGTGCCGCCCTGTTCCGTGACCACGGAGAACGCGACAGATTCGTCGAGCGCTCGCTGTGCTGCTCCCACCGAGAGCGCCGCGATATGGACTCGTCCGCGCGCGAGAGACGTCATCGCTGCGCGGTATCCGGTGTCCTGGTCGCCACCGACGAGGGCCGACTCGGGAACCCGGACGTTGTCGAAGGTGACCTCGGAGGTCCAAGCACCTTCCTGACCCATCTTCTTGTCCTTGGGACCAACTGTGACTCCTGGCGTGTCAGCCGGAACCAGGAAGACTGCAATTCCCGGACCATCGGAATCCGCCGGGCGAGTGCGCGCGAACACCACGAACAGCTGTGCCAGTGGAGCATTGGTGATGAACCGCTTGTTGCCGTCGATCACCCATTCGGATCCGTCCAGAACGGCCTTGGTCCGAAGGCCGGCTGGGTTTGAGCCCGCGCCGGGTTCGGTGAGAGCAAAGGAAGCCACGACGTCGCCGGAGGCGATGCGCTCTAGCCACTGAGCCTTCTGCTCCTCGGTACCGAAGCCGACCAGCACCTGCCCGGCAATTCCGTTGTTGGTACCGAACATCGAACGCAGCGCCAGGGACGTGTAGCCGAATTCCATTGCCAGTTCGACGTCTTGGGTGAGATCGAGTCCGAGCCCACCCCATTCCTGAGGAATCGCGTAGCCGAACAGCCCGATGGCTGCGGCCTTCTTGCGTATGTCCTCAGGAATGGCGTCGGTGTCGGCAATCTCCTGCTCACGCGGAACTACTTCCTTACGGATGAACTCCCGCGCAGTCGCCAAGATATCTGCGAAGTCATCTGCATCGACCTGCATTCCCACCACTCACCTTGCTGTTTCCGAAGTCCATGCCGTCCTCCGAAGTCAATACCGTGAGGCAATCGGAGTCAAAGACCTGAAAACGAACCGAAGGTAAGGCAGAACCTATAGCAGGTGTCAGACGGTGCGCAGTTCCCGCTTGAGCAGCTTTCCGCTCTGATTTCGCGGGAGTTCGGCCACGAAACGCACGTGCTTGGGGACCTTGAACGGGGCAATTCGCTCCTTGACGTGGGCAATCAACGCCTCAGGCGTCAACTCGTCGTTGCCGTCCTTGAGCACGACAATCGCGGTGACGGCCTCGATCCACTTCTCGTCGGGCGTACCGATCACGGCAACTTCTGCCACAGCCGGGTGTGTGTAGACCGCATCTTCGACCTCGCGGGACGCCACCAGGATGCCGCCGGTGTTGATGACGTCCTTGATTCGGTCGACGACCGTGATGAACCCTTCTTCGTCCCGCACGACAAGATCGCCCGAATGGAACCAGCCGTCACGGAAGGCCTCGGCGGTGGCTTCCGGATTTTCCCAGTAGCCGTTGCACAGCTGCGGTGAGCGGTAGAGAACCTCACCGGACTCACCGTCGGCAACGTCGTTTCCGTCGGCGTCGACGACACGGGTTTCGACGAAGAACACCGCTCGCCCGCAAGAAGACGGACGATCAGCATGCTCGCCGGGCTGGAGAACTGTTGCCAGCGGACCGATTTCGGACTGGCCGAAGCAGTTGTAGAAGCCGATGTCCGGGTAACGCTCACGCAGACGATTGAGCACCGTGACCGGCATGATCGAGGCGCCGTACTGCGCCTTCTTGAGCGAGGACAGATCGCGGGTCTCGAGGTCCGAATGGTTGGCCAACGGTACCCACACGGTCGGGGCCAGGAACAGCGACCCGATCTTTTCTGCTTCGACGCGGCGCAGGATCTCCGGGATGTCCGGCGCCTGCATCAGACTGACCGTCGCACCGACGGACAGGTACGGCAGCATGAAGACGTGCATCCCTGCGGAGTGGTACATCGGCATGCAGATCAGCGGGTTGTCGTTCTTGTCGAGCCCGAGCGCGATCACCGAGGACACGTACTCGTGAACCAGTGCGCCATGAGACATCATGGCGCCCTTGGGCTTCGAGGTGGTGCCCGAGGTGTACAGCAGTTGCGCCAGATCCGTCGACGTCGCACGCGGTTCGAAAACAGGCACCTCGCCGGCCTCGCTGATCGTGACCACCGACAGTTCCGCGTCCCGCAGTGCGATCACGTGGTCGAGATCGAGGTCGGAGCGAACCGAGTCGAGCGTCGACGCCAATGCCGGATCCACCAACACCGCGCGGGCGCCTGACTGCGCCACGAGGTACCGGAGTTCCTCCCCCTTGAGTGCGTAATTGACCGGAACATGCACCAAACCTGCTCGCGCACAGGCAAGGAATCCGATTGCATAGGCGTCGGAGTTGGTTCCGTATGCCGCGACGCGGTCGCCGTGTTCGAGGCCCAGACCGAGCAAGTGGGCCGCGACCCGCGTCACCGCGTCGTCGAGTTCGCGGTAGGTGCGAGTGCGATCTTCGAAGACGACGGCTACGCGGTCGGGGTACTTGGCTGCCGAGCGCCGAAGCACTCCGTCGACGGTGTTGGTGCGTGGATCCAGGCTCATTCGCTCAGGTTATAGGACGTCCAACTAAACCGGAAGAGCGATCGTTACTTATTGCGCCATTCAGGCTTTCGCTTGTCCACAAAAGCTTGCATACCTTCTTGAGCGTCGCAGGTCACGGCATTGGTTGCCATCGTTTCCGCCATCGCCTCGTACGCCTGGGCTTGCGGCAGATCGATCTGGTGATAAAACGCTTGTTTACCGATCTTCACCGTCAGGGGGCTGGCCGTCGTGATCTTGCCGGCCAGTTCGCGCACCTCTCGGTCCAGGTCTTCGGGCGCGACGACGAAGTTCACCAGACCCCAGTCCGCAGCGGTGTCGGCGTCGATCGTCTGCCCGGTGAGCAACATCTGCATCGAGCGCTTGCGCCCTACTGCCCTGCTCAGGGCCACCATGGGCGTCGAGCAGAACAGTCCGATCTTGACGCCGGGAGTACCGAAGACAGCGTTCGACGCAGCAACAACCAGATCACACGACGCGGCCAGTTGGCAGCCCGCCGCGATAGCCGGGCCCTGTACTGCGGCAATCACCGGCTGCGGAATCCGCTGTACGGTCTCCATCATCTCGGTACAGCCGTCGAAGATCGCCCGCTCGTCTTCGAGGTTCTCCCGATCATCTCCGTCAGATCGTGGCCGGCGGAGAACACCGGGCCTTCGGCGCGCACGATCACGACCCGCACGCGCTCGTCTGCAGACAATTCGAGAAGGGCAGCCGTCACCTCGCGCATGGTCTCCGCCGAGAGCGGATTGCGCCGCGCCGGCCGATCGAGCGTCAGGAATCCGAGTCCCACCGACTCCTCGACGGAAATCTTCACTGCAGTGTCTTCTACCTGTGTCTGCGACATGTGTTCTCTCTACCAATCGAATCCGTCCCGGTCAACGAGACGAAAGGGGCATCTGTTCGCGCCGCGTCGATACGGTCCGGTCAATACTTCGCCACTACGAGGAGTGCCCATGAGCACCGATGCCGCCGTCACCACCGATCTCGAAGAGATTCTGCGGGCCCAGCAGGAAGCAACTCGCGCCGCTGGTCTTCCGTCCGCGCAGACACGACGCGAGCGCATCCAACGCGTCGTCGATCTTCTGGTGGCAAACCACAAGGATCTGACCGAAGCGATCAACGAAGACTTCGGCGGCCGAATCCCGGCCTACTCGGTGATGAATGACGTTCTGGGATCCATGGTTTCACTCAAGCACGTTCGTGATTCACTCGAAGAGTGGATGATTCGCTCACCGAGAGCCACCGGGGCGATGCAGGATCAGCTGGGTGCCACGGCGTACGTGTCGTACCAGCCGAAGGGTTCGATCGGCATCATCGGAACCTGGAATGCTCCCCTTTTCACTCTCCTGAGCCCGCTCGCCTGCGCCCTCGGAGCGGGAAATCGCGCCGTTCTCAAACCGTCGGAGATCGTGCCGAACACTGCGGCGGTCCTGGCCGAGGCGGCGCGTCGAACGCTCGACCCCGTGGAGGTCGCGGTGGTGACAGGTGGACCGGAGGTCGCTGATCTGCTGACGTCGCTGCCTTTCGACCACCTCGTCTTCACCGGCAGCACAACCGTCGGAAAGCTGGTCATGGCCAATGCTGCGAAGAACCTGGTGCCGGTCACCCTCGAGCTCGGCGGCAAGTCACCGAGCGTCTTGAGCCGCAGTGCCGATATCAGCTCTGCTGCATCACGTTTGGCCATCGCGAAGTCGACCAATGCCGGCCAACTCTGCGTCTCTCCCGACCTGATCTACGTCCCGCGCGAGAACACAGAAGCGTTCATCGACGCGTTCACCGATCAGTTCACCGGACTGTTCCCCACGATCGCCGACAACAAAGACATGGTCTCGATAGTCAGCGATCGTCACCTCGCACGCATCGAGGGGTACATCGCGGACGCGGAAGAGCGTGGGGCACGAATCATCACCGTTCCCGACGAAGAACTCTCCGCAGACACTCGCCGCCGCCCACTGCGAATCGTGGTCGACCCTCCGACCGACGCGCAGATCATGAAGGAGGAGATCTTCGGACCGGCCGTCGTGATCCTGCCGTACGACCAACTCGACAGCGTCGTCGCCGACATCAATTCACGGCCGAAACCGTTGGCGCTGTATTACTTCGGAACCGACCTGGACGAGAAGGAATCCGTACTCGAACGCACCGTCTCGGGCGGCGTCACCATCAACGACGCGATGTCACACCCGGGCCTGAGCGACGCACCCTTCGGCGGCGTCGGAGCTTCGGGTATCGGGCACTACCACGGCCGCGAGGGTTTCCTCGAGTTCAGTCACGCCCGAACGGTATTCGAAGCAGCGCAGCATGACCCGCGCGGTGAATGGGGAATGCTCCCGCCGTACGGTGAGGGTTTCGAGCAGATGATGTTGGCTCAGGTCACGCCCTGAGGCCTCCGGCCCCGTGCGCCTTTTTGGTAGTGCACGCTACCGGAAAGGCGCACCGGCAAGGCCGCGGCTGAGGAACTCCACCAGCTGACCCGGTTCGGTATCCACCGACTCGATCAGTTGGATCAGTTCCTTCTTGTCCTCTGCTGCAAGCGGTTCGATGCCACCGAAGGTGCGCATCGTGGAGCCGGCGGGGAGAACGCGTGCACAGACGAGCGTGCCCGGCTCGAGATTGACTGAGCCCCACTCGTCCGTGACCTTCACCAGATGCCCGTTGCGGACGTCGCTGAGGGTCACCAACTGTCCCGGCTCCGTCGAGGCGACCTTGTACACCGAGCGCGGAATCGACAACCACTGATCGGCCAGTTCGCGTTCGTCGGCAGGCAACAGTTCTCCGCGCCGCTCGACAAATGCCGCGAAAATACCCGCATCGAACAAGGCAGCGTCGACGGCCAATCCGCCTTCGACGGCCAACGTCAGTGCTTCTTCGCTGTTGAACTGCTCGGCACGGATGAGCGCAAGATCGAACACGGCGTCGAAGTACTCCGGTGTGCGCGAGAACAACTGAGCCTTGACGTAGAGCCAGTTGGCCCGATCATCGAACGTCACCTCGGACTTGCCCAGATGGCAGACCTTGAACTTGCGACCGGAACCGCACCAGCACTTGTCATTTCGGCCGAGTTCGGGGTGCTCGGCCGGGGCATAGCGCTGAAGAACCTCGTGCAGAACCTCGGACTCGCCACCCTCGATCCGGCCGAGAAGTGCCAGCGCGCGGGTCACGTCGCTGCGATCGGCCGCCAGTAGTGCCAGATCGAAGATCGCGGGAGTCCAGTCGGGATCGAGATCGTGCGCCGTTTCGTACGACGCCTCAGCGACAAGGATCTTGCCGAGACGATCCGAAGCCTTGCCTGCCAGCCAATGCGCTGCCGGCTTGACACGACGCGACCCTTTCTCGGCGAGAGCAGTTGCAACAGAATGCAATACGGAATCATGATCGTCGAGTTCGGACAACAGCTCCAACGCTGCCGCAGCCGCGGGCGGCTCGGCGATGCCGGCGAAGGTCTGCGGATCCTCCTTGATCTGCTTGCGCGCCCAGTCCGAGACATCCTCGACGGCTTCGGCTTTCGCGGCCATGACCACATCGACGAAGGCAATCACCGAGGCGGCTTCTTCCGGGTGCAGGTTCTCCCGAACCTCGAGCATGCGGGCTCGGTTCGCCAGGTGGTATGCCTCGAAATCGAATCCGTCGACCGCAACGTAATCACCGTCGCGGACGTAACCTGCCGCCTCGAGCATTTCGCCCAGCGGTGCGGTGGGCTGACGGAACAGCGACGGCTCGTCGAGCATCAATTGCCAGACAATGGCATCGAGGGTGTCAGCACCGATGTCTGCGAGGACCGTCCCCAGGCTCTCGCCGAATCCGGGTGCGGGATCCAGTACCTCGGGGATGGTGCAGAGCGTCAGCTCACGGTCAGCGACGAACAGTCCGATCAAATCGCCCGCAGAACATTCGGCGAGAGTATCGGTGTCGAGGAGAAAACCCTCGTCGTGCGGGAACTCCGGATCTTCGATCCCACGATCAGCCAACAGGTCGTCGTCGATCCCGCGGTGCACGACGCTGATGCCATGAATCTCGTCGTCGTCACGATCGAGGAACACCCGCAGCATCATCAGATCAGGGTTCGCGTCGAGAACGCCGGACTTTATTTCGGCTTCGGTGAGCCGATGGGTCAGCACTCGATGCTCGAACAACGTGTCGAGTGCGGCGTACCGCTCCTCACTCAAGTAGCCGAGCAGTGGGTCCTCGACGTACTCGACGAATTCGGCCATGTCGTCGGCTGTACCGTGGCCGGCATCGGCCAACAGGGTGCCCCAGTCCGCCGCTGTCTGCGGGCCGTGCTCACGCAACAACTCCATCGCGGCTTCGGCGATCAAGTCATTGGCATCCATCGGTTCGTTCACCTATCCAACTTTAACGGGGTCGACTCGATACATCGTCACCGGTCATCGGTCGAGTGATCGGCGCCTCCACGCGACTCGCGGACCAGTTCTTCGGCGTCGAGTTCCTCGGAAGCGAGAACCTCGAGTACCCTCGCAGCCTGCGATTCCGAGGACATGACGACAACGCCCACCGCAAGCGCACCAGTGGGGGCCGTCAGGAGCCTGGCACTGATCAGGTCGCCGGGCTTTCCTTCGACCGGGTGACCAACGGTGACGGTTTCCTCGGACACACGATCGAGCAGCACGACGCCGGTGTCGGAAGTTTCGATCACCTCGTACACCGACCTCCGGACCCCGAGCCACTGTGCGGCTGTCACTACTTCCGCCTCGGGAAGTAGTTCGCTGCGTCTGGCCAGGAAGTCGGCAAAGATCCCACCCTCGAACAGAGCCACGTCCAGTGCCGAGCCGTCGAAGATCGTGGCGGCGATCAGTTCGTCCTCGGAGAGATTCGCGTTTTCGAGATCGTCGAGCCCGGTCACGACGTCGACGAATTCGGAGGCAAACGCAAACAGGCACGCCTTCTTGTACAACCAGCGACCATCTGCCTTGACCGATTCATCGGCCTTTCCGAGGTGGCAGACCTTGTACTTGCGGCCGGAACCGCACCAACACTTGTCGTTTCGCCCGAGTTCCGGGTGATCGACTGGGACGAAGTCCTGCAGTACGGCGTAGAGATTCTCTTCACTTCCGCCGTCGATCCGCCCGAGCAGTGACAGCGCCCGGGTCGCGTCGCCGCGGTCCGACGCGAACTGAGCCAGCTCGAACAAGGCCGGACCCCAACCGGATTCGGCAAGGAGCGCTTTCTCGTAGTGCGCCTCCGCTTCGAGGACGCGCCCCAGCCGATCGACGGCCTTACCGGCGAGCCAATGAGCCGCCGCCCTGACCGACCGTGGCCCTCGCTCGGCCAGTTCGGACGCAAGCGCTTCGAGGATTGCGTCGGTCACCGGGTCCTGATTCCGAAATCCGAGATCGAACACGGCCACTGCAGCACCCGGATCTGCCAGTGAGACAAAGAAGTCCGGGGCGGCGCTGACGTGACGGCGAGCCCAGTCCACGATGTCGAAGTCGGCGATGACGGCATCGGTGTATCCGCGGTCCGCCAGATCGACAAATGCAACAGCAGCGACGGCCTCGTCGTGGGTCAGGTCGTAGGTACTGGCGACCAAAGCTGTCCGAATCTGCAGGTCGTAGGCATCGAAGTCGAATCCCCGCCGAGCCAGTAGTTCACGCTCGTGCTCGTAACCTGCCGCCTCGAAGATCTCACCCAGCGGCGCAACAGGAACCGTGAAGAGAGACGGATCCTCGAGCAGGAGTTGCCAGCACACCGAATCCAGGGCCTCGACTCCGTCCTCCTCGAAGAGTTCGCCGAGCGCCGGAGCAAGATCGGGTTCGTCCTCGATCTCGACCAGACGAAACGCAAGTCTTCCGTCTTCGACTGCCAGGCCGATGAGATCACCGTCGGCGCACTCGCCGAGGGTTCCGGCTGGAAGAACCACAACTCGTCGACTCCGGAAGGGAGCAGCTCCACGTTCCACGGCCGCTTCTTCCGCCAGGGCCACCCGGATCGCCCCGTCCTCGCCGTCGCCGTCGCCGTCGCCGAATGCCAAGATCGGTTCCAGATCGGGGCTCGCGTCGAGGATGTCGGACGCAATCTCGAGCTCGCTTAGCCGGTGAGTGAACACGAGCCCTTCGAGGACCGTGTCGAGGGCGACGTACTT
The DNA here is from genome assembly GCF_001029585.1 of Rhodococcus sp. ARP2. Lineage (NCBI taxonomy): Bacteria > Bacillati > Actinomycetota > Actinomycetes > Mycobacteriales > Nocardiaceae > Rhodococcus > Rhodococcus sp. ARP2. The sequence continues at coordinate 47,098 of NZ_LEKE01000023.1, forward strand.
TCCGTTGGGCAGGTACCCGAGCATCGGTTCGGACAGATACTCGAGCACGTCGGCCAACTCGGTCGCAGCTCCGTACTCCTCGAGATGGGTCGCCCACTCTTCGAGACTCAGCGGGCCTTGCTCGCGCAGAACAGCCAAAGCAGCGGAGGCAATGGAACCAGCAGCGTCGGAACCAGCGGTTTCGTCGTCGAAATCAGTCACCCGCCAATGGTAGGCGACTTATTGCAGTCCACTGAGCCCCTCGCCCAGCACGGTCGCACCGAGGATTGCCAGGATGACCGTCATCATCACTGCGTTGTTCGCGGTCATCCATGACTTCGCTGATGCGAGGATCTCGTCGGCTCGCTTGCCGGAGAACACCTTGACCAGGATCGGCGACGCGATGCCGACGCTCGCGATGACCGTGAAGATCACCGCGGCAACAATCTGTTGGGCAACAACATTCGTGGCGACCGCGATAGTGGCCGCACCGGATACCGCCAGCGCTGCATTTTTGGGATTGACCGCCGCGGACAAGAACGCCAACCCGAACGCCTTCCGCGGAGTCAAGCCGTCGATGCTCTTCATCCACTTCGGAACTGTCGGATCACTTCCGTCCCTCGGACGCGCTCGCCACTGCTTGTACGCCAATCCGAACAGAACGAGCCCCAACACGATTCGTACGACGCTCGACCACACCGAAGTCTGCGACGACTCCGACTCCGCAAACGAATAGTCCGCGATCACGATCGTCACCGCAACGACTGCCGAGATTCCGAGGACCCACCCGAGTAGAAAAGATACCGCCCCTCGATGTGCTCCAGCGGTGATCATGACGAGCACGATCACCGCCATGGGCATCGAGACGAAAAGCAAGCCGAGGGCAATCGGAAGAGACAGACCGATCGCAGCTAGCACCGAAAACCTCCAGTTGAATGCACGATCGACGATCGATTCGAGGTCGAAATCACGACGGCGGAGGCAGCATGACCTCGATGAGATGCGGGCCGGGTTCCGCCAGCGCTGCGGCAAACTGTTCGGCCAACTCCTCCGCTGTGTTCGCCCGCGACGCGGGCACTCCCAACCCCTCGGAGATCTTGACGTAGTCCATGTTCGGAGACGACAGATCCAACATCGACTGTGCGACGACGCCGCCACCTTCTGCGCCGACTCGTTGCAGTTCGCCACGCAGGATGGCGTATGCGCGATTGTTGAGCAGAATCGTCGTGACGTTCAACTGTTCTCGCGCCTGCGTCCACAACGCCGTGATGGTGTACATCGCGCTTCCGTCGGCTTCGAGATTGATCACCGGCCGCTCCGGCGCTGCCACAGCGGCGCCTGTCGCCACCGGGATGCCCTGGCCGATGGCACCTCCGGTGAGCGTGAGCACGTCGTGGCGCGGCGCTCCGGCAAGGGCAATCGGGATCGCCCAACCGGAAGTGGCCGCCTCGTCGGAGATGATGGCGTCGTCCGGCAGCAGGGCCCCGATCACGTCGGCCCAATTTCGCACGTCGAGAGGCCCGCTCGGCAGCGACGGCCGATTTGCCTCCTGCAGAACGGGTTCCGCTCCGGGTGCCACGAGTTCCGCCACTGCTTCCAACGCGCCGACAACATCGTCGCTGACATTCGCCAGCGTTGTCACCGCGGCGCCGTCCGGGACCAGATCGCTCGGTTTTCCGGGATACGCAAAGAACGAGACCGGCGAAACCGCGCCGGCCAGGACCAGCTGAGTTGTTCCGCGAAGTTGTTCGGTGGCGTGCTCGGCGAAGTATCCCAAGCGCTCGAATGACGGTAGTCCCGCACCGCGTTGAAGCCTGGCCGGAAAGGTCTCGACCAGAATCTGTGCACCGGTCGCGACTGCAATTCGGGAAGCGGCGCGCAGTCCGGCTTCGGAACACGCTGCGCCGCCCAGCAGTAGCGTGGCGCGCCCCTCGGCATTGAGCGCGCCTACCACCGAGTCGATCTGTGCTGCAGTTACTTCCGCCCGCCCCGGTTTGTCTCGAGGACCCGCAAGAACTCCACCTTCGCCCCACGAGACGTCGGCGGGGAGGACAAGTGTGGCAATGCGCCCGGGCGGATCCATGGAGGCGGCAACGGCGTCGGCCGCATCGCTACCGACGGTCGCGGTGGAGTCGGAACGTCGACTCCACCCCTCCAGCCACTCGGTCAGCGCGTCGATATTCGATTCGAGTGGAGCGTCGAAACCGTGGTGGTAGGTCGCGTGGTCCCCGACGATGTTCACGATGGGGGTGTGGGCGCGGCGCGCGTTGTGAAGGTTCGCCAGTCCGTTCGCCATTCCGGGGCCGAGATGAAGCAGCGTCGCGGCAGGCTTTCCGGCGATACGCGCGTACCCGTCCGCGGCACCGGTGACGGCGCCCTCGAACAAGCCGAGTACCGCACGCATCTGGGGAACGGAATCGAGTGCGGCAACAAAATGCATCTCGGACGTTCCGGGATTGCCGAAGCACACCTCGACACCCGAGTCGACCAAGCTCTGGATAAGCGATTGTGCACCATTCATTTCGGTCACCTCTTCTTCATGAAAGCTGCGAAGGCTTCTTGCGCTTCGTCGGATCGCCGCCGTCTCGCGAAATGATCCGACTCCACGTCGATGGTTTCCAGCAGGGCATCGAGATGTGGGCGGCGGAGGAGCATCTTCGTCAGCGTCACCGATTCAGCCGGGGAGTCTGCAATGCGCACCGCGCGCTCCAATGCCACGTCGAGCGCGGTCTCGGCCTCCACAACGCGATTGATCAGGCCGGCTTCGGCAGCTTCCTCCGCCCCGAACATTTCTCCGAGCATCAGTAGTTCCGTTGCCCGCTTGAGCCCCGCGATCTGCGGCAACAGGTAACTCGATCCGCCCTCGGGCGAGAGCCCGAGCGGAACGAACGGCAATCGGAATCGTGTACCTCGCCCCGCGAATGCCAAGTCGCAGTGCAACAACATCGTGGTGCCGATTCCGACTGCAAACCCCTCGACCGCTGCGACAATCGGTTTGCGTGCGGTGACGAGTGCGATCAGCAGGTCTTTGGCCTCGCCGCCGTCTCTCCCGGCAGTGTCCTGGAAACTTCCGATGTCGTTGCCGCTGGTGAAGACACCACCGGCGCCCGTCAGCACCGAAACCCGCACTGCGTCATCGTCGTCAGACTCCCGGATCGCGTTCGTCAGTTCGCGGTAAGTCTTGGGGTCGAGCGCGTTGCGCCTCTCCTGGCGATCCATCGTGAGCAACCGGACTCCCGGTGCGTGCTCCTCGATCCGAACAGTCATCCGTACCTCCGTCGTGGCCGAGAGTCTCGATTCAAGCTACTCGGTCGGGAGTTCAGCGTTCATAGCCCTTGCGCATATCGTCGACGATGCGCGGCCGGTCGAGTGTTGACGGCTCCAACTCCCGCCTCGGGCGATCGCGAGGAAACACCGAGGCCGACGCCAGGGTGGGCTCGTCGAGGAACCGCAGGTTCGGCACATCAGCGGGCAAACGAAGCTCGGGCGGCGTGGAACCTCTTTGCGCGAGCACGTATCCCCAGTCACCGAAGCTCGGCACGAAAACGTGATAGGGCGAGACGCTCAGTCCGACAGCCGATACCGTCGACACCGTTCTCCAGTACGCATCGGGTGTCGAGTACGGACTGCCGGACTGGACGACCATCAGCCCGCCCGGATTCATCGCGGCAGCGGCAAGTCCGTAGAACTCCATCGAATACAAGCGGCCAAGTGCGGGGGTGTCCGGATCCGGGAGGTCGACGATGACCGCATCGAAGCCTGGATCCGGACGCTCGCGCAACCACCGAAACGCGTCGTCGAGTACGACGTCCACCCGTGGATCCTCGAGTGCTCCCGCGTTCAGATCACGAAGACGCGTGTTGGCCAACTCGATGACTGCCGGGTCGAGTTCCACCTGAACGATCTGCTCGACGCTGTTCATTCGCAGCACTTCCCGTGCAGCGAGGCCGTCACCGCCGCCCAGAATCAGCACGCGCCGCGGGTCGTTCACCAGGGCCGGATACACCAGCGACTCGGTATACCGATGCTCGTCGACACTGGAGAACTGCAGGTCTCCGTCGAGGAACAGTCGCACGTCGTTTCCCCGCTCGGTGACGACGATTTCCTGGTACACCGATCGCTCGGCGGCCACCACGGGATCGGTGTAGAGCCGCTGCCTCGACGTGGTCTCGATGTCCGAGGCCGCGATCAGCAGCCACCCGATCAAGCTCGCCGCCAACAGCATTGCGACGACGGCGATCAATCGTGCACGCAGGCTGAGCTGCCACCGAAGAAGTATCAGCGCGACAACTGCCGCAGCCACGAGATTGATCATGCCGGTGAGTGCGGCACCGCGAATCATGCCCGCCCACGGCAACAATACGAACGGCCACAGGAGGCCGCCGATCAGCGCGCCGAGATAGTCGGCTGCATTGAGGTTGGCCAATACCTTTCCGGTGCTCTGTGCGTCGTTGTCGCTGCGACCGGACTGCAACAGCGTCATCAGCAGAGGCACTTCGGCACCCACGAGGATACCGATCAGCGCGGTCGCAGCCACCAGAACTGCTGCGCTGGAACCGAAGAACGTGAAGGTCACGTACAGCGTGACGGCACTGAATCCGCCGATCAGCCCGAGCAGGATTTCGACGGTCACAAACGAGATGGCCGCATGCCCCAACAGCGGTTTGGCGGCCAGCGCTCCGATACCCAGCGCCGCAACAAATCCCGCGACGATCAACGACGTCTGGGTGATGCCGCCGCCGGTCAGACTCACGCTGAGCGTCAACAGGGCCAGCTCGTAGATCAGGCCGCACGCCGCGCACGCGGCAACAGCCGCAAGGAGAAGCACGCGTGCGCGTGAGCCGAGCATCGTCGAACGCTCGGCAACTTTCACATCGCGATCAGCGGCAACCATCAGGTGAGCGCTGCGGCGTTCACCAAACCGATGGACAACAAGCTCACACCCACCGCCCACGCGGCGCCGCACATCTTCGGATCCTGCACCAGTGCAACCAACTTGCCGGGAAGGAATGCGTTCATCAAACGCAGCGCGATCGCTTGCAACACGATCGCGAACAGTCCGTACACCGCGGAGTCGGCGAGTCCCTGGGCAAAGCCGTCCGAACTGGTCAGGATTGCCGTCACCACGATGATCGCCAGCGCAAGATGGTTGGAAGCCAACAGAATCGCAGCGTTCGGGTTCTTGTCGACGTAAACCTGGTGGCGGAGATTTCCGGGTGTCATAAGGTCGAGGACCAGGAATCCCGTCGCCAGAACCGCTACGCCGACGACGAAGTAGGCGAGGGTGCCGAGAACGCCCCCGACGAGCAATGCCGGATCCACCGTTCCGATCTCGACGGAAGTGGATGCAAAGATGTTCGTCACGCCGTTCTCCTTCTCATTGAGCACTACCGTCATTTGGCACTACCCGAGCCGCCGCTGCCACTACTTCCACCCGCCGGGGATCCCGGGTTGAAGCCCGGTCCCAGGTACGCGTATCCGCCGCTGCGATACGTGCCGTCGATGTCCTCTACCTTGATGGTGCTGCCACCGCCCGAAGCCGAACTGACAGTGACGATGTCATCGTCGTAGCGCAGGTATTCGTTGCCGCCGTCAGCACTTCGCGCCGCTGGTTCGTCCGCGTCGACAATCCGTGAGACGGTCGTGCCCACTGGATCTTTCGACGAGTACAACACGACGTCGCCATCCTGGGACGTCTTGGAATAGTTGTCCGCGATGAAGTCTTTGGCTCCACCACCGCACGCCGACAACATAATTGCGGCTGCCACCATCACCGGAGCAAACCACGTCCGCCCCCTCACGGGCGCCACCTACTGCGCGTCTTCACGATCACTCCTGTCCCCTCCCCCGGGTACAAATGCCAACTCTGCCAACTCCACCCCTGGCGGTCTCGCACGCCACACAACGCGGTCAACGCTGTGTCGTCGCCGGGAAAGGATCCGCAGATCCAACCGTCCTGGCCGGCGGACTCTCTCAACGATGCAGCTTCCGAATCGAATTCGACTCGGTCCAGGATCAGCGACGAAGACTCGAACCGGTAGTTTCCCGTGGACTCCACTGCCGGCAAGGGTTCACCGCCGGCGGCAAGAGCATCGCACGAAACCTGCTCGGTCAGTTCCTTTCCCGACGCCCGGGCCGTCACCACGTGAGATGCCCCGAGCACTCCGAGTGTCAACGTCGCATCGGAGGTTTCGATCACCAACTCGGCGAGGGTCGGCGGCGAGGGAGCTCCCAGCACCAACCCCAGTGCCGAGGCATTCACGTCGGTCGGTTCCACATCGAGTCGATACAGACTCATTCCGGTGGGCCCGAGTGGATGACGGTGAGTTCGCTGCGGGTGACCGCACGTCCCGTGGAAACCTCCCACGACTGTCCGCGCGCCCACTTCTCGAATGCGATCAGCCCGGTCTTGTCGGCGGTCGCGTAGTCCGCGTATTCCATCGAGCCGGAGGGGGCCGTACCCGTCGTACCCTCGGCCGTGAACTTCGCCGTTCCACTTTCGATCTTGCGGTGAACCTTGTCGTCGAGAATGACGTCGCCGTTCGGGACCAGGTTGGTTCCTTCTCGACGCATCCAGAGAGTCATCTCGAGTTCGCCCTCGTCGTCCTCCACTGTCAGCCAACGACGACCGGTCGACCCGTCGAGAAGGTGCTCACGCCAGATGTATCCCTCTTCGTCGAGCGTGATGGTCCCTCGAACAACGTGGTCGATACCCGCGTACGTGATGATGTCGCCGACCCCGATCTTGTGGGGGTCGTACACCTCGGGATAGTCGGCGAGCGGGTCCACGCGAGCATTCGGCTTGCCCTGGCGTCCACGCAGGACCACAAACGCGACGGCAGCGATCACTACGAGTATCAGGACAACTATCAGCACGTTGGTCAACGGTTTCTCCGAAATCGTCTCGGCAGGGTTGCCGCGGGCCATACCCTACCGATCCGTTCTCAGCCTTTTCGGATGAGACTGCCGGCAAGCTGACCCGCCGCCGGCCGGGCAGGTCTCCAGCGCCGTGGGCAGATCGAAAGACTGCCCCGGCGCACCTTTGCGTTTACGCTCAGCCCGAGGAACTCCGCGCGAAAGAAAGCCGGTCGACTGACGATGAGCAAGAACCCGGAGCCGTCTGCCCGCACCGTCATCCACACACCACGATTCTGGTTGACGCCGTTGATAGTGGTCACCCTCTTGATGTCGGCGCTGGCAGCGCTGTACATGGGCGGAATACTCGACCCCCAGAAACACCTGGACCAGTTCCCGATCGCCCTGGTCAACCAGGACGAAGGCGACACCCTCCCCGGCGGCAACCCCGCCGACCGCAAGAATTTCGGAAACGACATCGTCGCCGGCCTCGAAAACGGAATCGACCACCAGAAGATCGACCTGCAGCAGATCGGTATCGCCGAAGCCCAATCTCGGTTGAACTCCGGCACGCTGTACGGCGCGATCGTGATTCCCAGTGATTTCACGAAGAGGACGATCATCCTGGCGGAGGCCAGCGTCGTCGCCGGTGACGTAGAGCAACCGATCATCACGATCTACACCAATCCGCGCGCCGGTTCCGTATCCGCATCTCTGGTCCAGTCGATCGGAACTACAGCCCTCGCCTCGGTCAACAAGAACATGGGCGAGCAACTCACCACCCTGGTCACCCAGCAGTTGGAAGCGGGAGGCACCGGAACCCAGATCTCAGGAGCGAGCCGCCTGCTGCTCGAAAATCCGGTGAACGTACTCACAGTGGCCCACGATCCGCTTCCCGACGGCACCGGATTCGGTTTGGTTGCATTCTATTTCGCGCTGCTGTTGGTCCTTGCGGGATTCACCGGAGCAACCGTGGTCAATTCCTTGGTGGACGGCATGCTCGGATATGCGCCTACCGAATTCGGTCCGCTCTTCGTTCAGAACGACGTTGTGGGTATCAACAGGTTTCGGACGCTGCTCGTCAAATGGGCGTTCATGATCGTGTTGTCCGGCATAGTCTCCGCGTTGTTCCAGTGGATCAGTCGCGCCCTCGGAATGCCGGTCACTCACGGGCTTGCATTGTGGGAGTACGGCGCGCTGGTCATCACTGCAGTCGGCATCACGGCGATGTCGGTGATGGCCGCATTCGGCTCGTTGGGCATGTTGATCAACCTGTTCGTGTTCGTCATTCTCGCGCTGCCCTCGTCCGGTGGCACCATCCCCCTCGAAGCCAGCCCCAGGTTGTATGCCTGGCTGGCGCAATTCGAGCCGATGCACCAGATCTACATGGGTACGCGATCGATCCTGTTCTTCGGCGCACGCGGTGAGGCAGGGCTGCTGCATGCCGTCTGGATGACGTTGGTGGGTCTACTGATCGGCGTCGTACTCGGCATCGTGACCACCCGTTTCTACGACCGCAAGGGCTACGAACGCACCCATCGCCCCAAGGTGGCGTGAGATGGTACCCAGCCGGGATTTGATCGAAACCTGTTGGGCCGATTCAATGTGATTGCGCGTTTCGGGAATCTTCGACCCCCTTCCGCACGTTGTACAACTATGGCTAATTACAAAACAGTCAATCCCGCGACAGGTGAAACCGTCAGGGAATTCGATACTTTGGATGACGCCGGAGTTGAAGCCGCACTTGCGAACACGCATCGCGGCTACTTGACCTGGCGCAACAGTGCGCCACAGCAACGTGCGGCAGTCCTGAGCAAGACCGCCGAACTGTACACAGAGCGGGCGGACGAACTGGCCCGAATGATCTCGTTGGAGATGGGTAAGCCGGTCCGTGAGGCCAAGGGCGAAGTACAACTCTCGGCCGCGATCTATCAGTGGTACGCAGACCACGGTCCGGCGTTGCTCGAGGAAGAACGGCTCGACGTTCCCGGGGCCGAGGAGTCGGTTGTGTACCGGCGACCGATCGGCGCCCTGGTCGGCGTCATGCCGTGGAACTTCCCGTACTACCAGGTCGCCCGCTTCGCGGCACCGAATCTCATGCTGGGCAACACGATCATTCTCAAGCACGCGTCCAACTGTCCGCAGTCGGCTCTGCTGATGGAAGAGATTTTGCGACAAGCCGGATTGCCGGACGACGCCTACGTCAACGTCTTCGCGACCAACGAGCAGATCGCGGACATGATCGCCGATCCCCGAGTTCAAGGTGTGTCACTGACTGGCAGCGAACGCGCCGGCACCAGCGTCGCCGAAACTGCGGGACGCAATCTCAAGAAGGTCGTCCTCGAACTCGGCGGATCGGACGTGTTCATCGTCCTCGATTCCGACGACATGGATGCCACCGTCAAGTCCGCAACCAAGGCGCGTCTGTCCAATGCCGGCCAGGCCTGCAATGCGGCCAAGCGTTTCATCGTCACCGAAGATTTCTACGACGACTTCACCCGCAAATTGGCGACGTCCTTCGAATCCGTTTCTGCCGGTGACCCGTTGGACGAAACCACCGTCCTGGGCCCGCTGTCCTCACAGAGCGCGGCAGACACTCTGATCGAGCAGATCGACGACGCTGTGTCCAAGGGAGCGACGCTGCTCACCGGCGGAAGGAAGATCGACGGCCCGGGCGCCTACGTTCAGCCGACGTTGCTCGCAGACGTGACCCCGGACATGCGGGCTTACAGCGAAGAACTGTTCGGACCTGCCGGCGTCGTCTACAAGGTCAAGTCGGCCAGCGAGGCTGTGGAACTTGCCAATTCGTCGGTCTACGGTCTGAGCGGGTCCGTCTGGAGCAGCGATCTCGATTCCGCCCGGTCGGTCGCTGCCGATCTCGACGTGGGAATGGCGTTTGTCAACGAGCACGGAACGACGTTGCCCGGTCTGCCCTTCGGCGGAGTCAAGCGCTCCGGAGTCGGCCGCGAGCTCGGTCCGTGGGGAATGGACGAGTTCGTGAACAAGAAGCTGCTCCGCGTCTCCAAGAAGTAGCTCGGTGCAAAAGTAGCGCAATACAAAGGAAGGCCCTGATCTCTGTTGAGGTCGGGGCCTTTCGTCATATCCCACGGACCAGCAAGAGCAATGCCCTGGTCACTCGCTTGCCGGAGTGACACTCCCACGAGTGAGGCTCCACCCGAACCTCGTCGCGATGACAGCTGACAGCCAGCCCAACAGCGCACCCACCAGTGGAGCAGCGATCGCGGTGTAGATCGCCTCGTTGGAAACACCAACCGACACGGCGGAGTCACCGACAAAGGCGAAATCGGTTCGGGAGGCGACGGACGCCAACTCGATCAGGCCGGAGACAACAATAATCAGGAACCCCAGCAGGAAACCGAAGCCGGCCAGAAGAAGATGAAGTGCACGCATCCGATCAGTCTGCCTGTAACACCCATCCAGATAAAACCGACCTGCTGGTATGACACTTTCACGAATCGCTCGCACTACCGTGATCGCCGCCGCCATCAGCGCGAGCGCCGCCATCTGTTCCGCGACGTCAGCTTCCGCGGACGTAGTAGACGTCACGGTCCTTCCGGGTCTCAGTAGCGGGCCGACAACACCGTACGGGGCGGGCTGCACGTATCTGGTGGTTGCCAGGACAGCAGCGTTGGACGAGTCGAACGTCTCGATTGTCGACCTGAACCGGGCGTCGACCATGTTCCCGCAGGAATTGATCTGGGACACCGTCAATCCCTATTTCACCTTGCCGGTTGTACTCGGCCACGCCGTCACGCTGTGGACTCCGACCGCACCCGGCGAACATTCTCTGATGGCCTACCAGACGTCCGCGGGCGGGCCGGTCACAACGGTCGATGTCAATCCGGCCACCCCGATCGGTCCGGGGTGTGTCGTCGCACCCTGATCCGCTAGCCCTCCAAGAAGTCGACGAGCACCCGGTTGAGTTCATCGGCGGGAACCATCGGAATACTGTGATGTGAAGCATCTTTCAGCACCTCGACACGTGCTGCGGGAATCCTCTCCCGCACCGACTTCGACACCGTTTCCGCATCATGCACCCGTCCGTCCTGTGCGAGGACCACCAGCAACTCGACATCCAGTGCGCTCAAGTCCTCTTTCGAAGGACGTTGAGGCACTACGAGATCGGGTCGCGGTAGATCCGAAGTGCCCACTTCCACAAGAGACAGCCAGTCGGAGTCGATACTCGACTCACCTGTCTCCCACTCCAACAGTCGTCGTCGGCGTGCTCGCGACGGGGACAGCAACAGCGGAAGCGCACGCAGAAGGTAGCCCGCCTTCATGCCGGCGAAACTCGAATTAGGATCGAGCAGAACAAGTTTCCCGACACGATCCGGTCGATGCAGCGCAAAGGCCAACGCAATCATTGCGCCGTAGGAATGTCCGATCACATCGACGGTGTCGGCGCCGGTGCAATCGACTATCGAGTCCATCCACTCGATCAGATCGTCGACGGACTTCATCGGATCACCATTGGGAATGCTGAGTCCGGCATCGCCCAGGGTGTCGACGGCAAAAACACGCCGGGATTTCGACAGCGCCGCAACGTTGTCGAACCACACCGTCGAAGTGGCACCTCCCCCGGGCAGAAGGATCAACGGCCGCGAGTCTTCAGGTCCACAGACGTTCACATGCGTTCGGCCGAACCGGCCTGAGAGATCCACACCCAGCGGTTTTTGCGGCCATTTGGTCAGTACGGCGTCGTATGCGCGATTGAAGTCCATTCCCCACCCCCATTTTCTCTCGACTATCGAGATAGTAGACAATCGAGAGACAACACACCAGGGCTGGAGGCATCCATGAGCGTCGGCGATGCAGAAGACGAAGCGATGGCGATCGTCCACTCGCTTCGCGCACTGACCGTCGACTTGAACGTGGCGGTTTCCGGCTTTGCGAACAAATACAAAATGCACTCCACCGACGTCCGCGCACTGATCTGCCTTCTCGATGCCGAGCGCTCGGACACACCGGCGACGCCTGGTTGGTTGGGCTCACAGCTCGGGATCAACTCGGCGTCGGTGACTGCACTGGTCGACCGGATGGTCAAAGCGAGGCACGTAGCTCGGGAGCGAGATTCAGCGGACCGTCGACGGGTGCTCTTGCAGGTCACACCATCGGCGGTCACTCTGGGCGAGAGCTTCTTCGGCCCCCTCATTTCACGGGCTGCGAGCACCGTCGGGAATTACACCGCGGCCGAGCGAGCTACCATCGCGAGTTTCATCGTGGCGATGCGAGCGGACGTGGAGCGGACTCGAATCGATCGGGAGCCCTCCCTGTGACTCGCATACTTCCCGCGGGAGAACGCGCATTTCTCGTAGACCTCGATTCCGAAGCTGACGTTCTCGCGTTCACCGAAGCACTGACGCGTAACACCCCGGTCGGGGTCGAAGACTTCCTCCCCGCAGCTCGCACGGTCCTGGTCACGTGCACCCAGGCGGCAGATCTCACGTACGTCCGGAAGTGCTTGAACGATCTCGAGCAAACCAATTCTGCCGCGACCACAGACGAGCATTCCGAGACGGATGCACTCACCATCGCCGTCAGGTACGACGGGCCCGACCTCGACGACGTCGCACAGTCACTCGGAATGAGCCGTTCCGAGGTGGTTGCGGCCCATACCGGGGCGATGTGGCGTTGCGCCTTCATCGGATTCGCACCCGGCTTCGCCTACCTGACTTCAGGCGACACTCGGCTCGACGTTCCACGTCGAACTCAGTCGCGAACCGCAGTGCCAGCCGGTTCCGTCGCCCTGGCCGCTGGATACAGCGCGATCTACCCGCGGGCATCGCCGGGTGGCTGGCAGATCATCGGGAGCACCGACGCCGTGATGTGGGATCTGAACGCCACACCACCGGCCGCCGTTCAGCCCGGGTGCCGCGTGCGCTTCGTCAACGAGGACGACCGATGAACGGTCTGGAGATACTCGACACCGGGCCGCTGAGTTTGATCCAGGACCTCGGACGGACCGGACACCTTCGCTCGGGCGTCGGGGTTTCCGGTGCTGCGGACAGGCGATCGCTCAAACTCGGCAACCGGCTCGTCGGCAACGACGAGGGCGCGGCAGGCGTCGAGGTCCTTCTGGGCGGACTGAGCATTCGAGCGCAGCAACAGGCAACGATCGCGTTCACCGGGGCGCCCGCACAGGCCTACCGCGACGGCATTCCGGTCGGGCATTCGAGCGTGATCGCTCTCGACGTCGGTCAGGCCGTCCGCCTCGACTACGCACCGAGTGGCCTGCGGACGTATCTGACCGTTCGAGGCGGCATTGTGGTTCCCGAGATCCTGGGATCGCGCAGCACCGACACCATGTCCGGGATAGGTCCGGCGCCTCTCGAGCCCAAGGTTGTTCTCCCGATCGGGCCTTCGCCGACCGCGTTCTCGCTCGTCGACCTTGCACCGGTTCCACCGATGACAAACGAGACTCTCGACATTCGAGTCGTATTCGGGCCGCGCGCAGATCGATTCACCAACCCCGAATCGCTCCTGCGGGGGCAGTGGGCGGTCTCGACCGACTCGGACCGAATCGGGGCGCGACTCGATCGTGTCGGCACCGACGAACTGCTGCAACAAACGAATGACGCCGAACTCCCCACCGAAGGCGTAGCGCTCGGATCGATCCAGGTCCCACCCAGCGGCCAACCTGTCGTGTTCCTCGCCGATCACCCGATCACCGGCGGGTATCCGGTGGTCGGAGTGGTCGCGGACGCAGATATCGACCGACTCGGCCAAGCCCGCCCGGGTCAGCACATCCGGTTCGTCGGGGCCTGAGCAGCGCCGAGCGATGGCGTGTCGGACCCTGCCGTCACACTGATGTCGTGCGAGTTGTCCTGGTCCCCGGTAGTACGACGTCCACGGGAGCTGTGACGGCAACTGTCCTACGGACCGATCCCGGTGGAACGCCGCTCGCCGATCCCGTCGAATACCCCGACCTGATCGCAGCGGTGCGCACCATCGAGGAAGCCGAGCACCCTCGGTGGGTGTGGCCGAGTACGGCGACCGTGTACCCACCGCTATTGCGGGCAGGCGTACGGGTTCAGCGGTGCCACGACATCTCCCTGACCCGCGCGATACTCGGAATGCGCGTCGGCAAACCGTCACCGCCTGCCGAGGAGTTCGACGACGATCGACTCGGACTCTTCGACACTGCACCCGTTCTCGATCCCCTCGCCGTCGTCACCGAATTCGCCGAGCAGCGCGCAACCATCGGCGCGGACGCTCGACTGGACTTGTTGATCGCAGCAGAATCGGCCGGCGCTCTCAGCGCCGCCGAGATGACGCACACGGGCCTTCCGTTCTCGACGCAGAAGCATCGCGAACTCCTCGAAGAACGGCTGGGGCCGCGGCCGACGGGATACGACCTCCCCGCTCGTATGCAGGAACTTGCCGCACAGATCAGCGAGGTCTTCGGGCGCACCGTCAATCCTTCGTCTTCGGTGGAGATCACCGAGGCGTTCGGGCGTCAGGGCATCGAACTTCCGTCGACGCGCAAGTGGTTTCTGCAGGAGATCGATCATCCGGCTGTGCCGCTACTCCTTCGTCATCGCGAACTCGCCAAGCTGTACAGCACCAACGGGTGGCAGTGGATGGACAGTTGGGTGCGGGGAGATCGATTCCGTCCGATCTACGTTCCTGGTGGTGTCGTGTCCGGCAGGTGGGCGAGTCGAGGCGGCGGGGCCCTCCAGATTCCGAAGACAATGCGCTCGAGCGTCGTCGCAGATCCGGGCCACGTGTTCGTCGTCGCCGACGCCGGTCAGCTCGAACCCCGAATTCTGGCCGCCATGTCCGGCGACCGCCGCATGATGGCTGCCGCCGGCGACGACGATCTGTACGCACTTGTCGGTGCAGAAGCCTTCGGCGGGGATCGCGCAAAAGCCAAGGTCGCAATCCTCGGAGTCCTGTACGGGGCGACGGCGGGTGAAGCCAAAGCACTGCTCATCTTGTTGCGGAAGCGATTCCCGGTCGCCGTCGAGTACGTCGAGCAAGCTGCCAAGGCAGGTGAGCGCGGCGAGGTGGTGAAGTCACTGCTCGGCCGGGCCTGTCCCCCACCGTCTCCCGACTTCTACTCCCACGGCGACGCTCATGCCCGCGGTCGTTTCACGCGAAACTTCGTCGTTCAGGCCACTGCGTCCGAGTGGGCGTTGTGCCTGCTCGCCGACCTCAGGCGCCGCCTCGCCGAAGATCCGGACGGCGAGTTGGTCTTCTTCCAGCACGACGAAGTGGTCGTGCATACCCGAAACCCCGAGTCAGGTGCCGCCCACGTGCTGGCCGCCGCGGCTTCGGCAACTCGATTGTTGTTCGGCGACACAGTCGTTCGTTTTCCCATGGACGTCGCAGCCCGCGAGACTTACGGCAAAGGCACTTCGTAGCGTCGTCAATTCCACTCCAAGTGGTTCCACCGCGCCCGTATTGCGTGTTCTACTGGAAAACGTTGCTTTGTTGGTGCTGGTCGACTGCGTTCGAGGAGAACCATGACCAAGCTGGATACAACTGATGCAGAACGGAACGAGCGCGGAACGGTCAAACGCCGTCGACTGCCGATCTTCACCGTGATCGCGCTTGCAATCTTTGCCTTCGTCGCAGGCGGATTCGGCGGTTCGTTCCAAGGCAAACTCGCCGAGGTTCAGAAGAACGACAACGCCTCGTACCTGCCGAGTTCCGCAGAATCGACGATCGTCAGCAATCAATCCGCGAACTTCCTCGCGGTCGAGACGATCCCTGGTTTTGTTCTGTTCCATCGAGATTCGGCCCTCACCGAGGCGGACAAATCTGCAATCAACTCGGCGTACGGCGCTATTGCCGGCATCTCCGGAGTAGACGCCGACGGAATGCAACCCACTCAGTACTCCGCCGACGGCACAACTGCGTCGATCTTCGTGCCACTCGTCGCCAAGGACGGAGACACATCCGTGGCAGGCGATGTCCTGGCGACCACCGAGCAGAACGTCATCGACGCAGCAAAACAAGCAGCTGGTGATGTCGAGGTACTCCCAGCCGGGCCAGGTGGGCTACTCGTTGCGTTCATCGACGCCTTTGCCGGTCTGGACGGAGCGCTCCTTGGCGCGGCACTCCTGGTCGTGATCCTCATCCTGCTTGTCGTGTACCGATCGCCGGTGTTGTGGTTCTTCCCGCTGTTCTCCGCGCTCCTCGCCATCGGCTTGTCGTCGATGGTGATCTATTTCCTCGCGAAAGCCGAATTACTCACTCTGACCGGACAATCTCAAGGCATCCTTTTCGTGTTGGTGATCGGTGCCGGTACCGACTACGCCCTACTCTTGATCTCTCGCTATCGCGAAGAACTACACACGTATCCCAACCGCTTCGACGCGATGATCAAGGCCTGGCGCGAGTCTGCGCCGGCCATCACCGCTTCGGCTGTCACCGTCATTCTCGGTCTGCTCTGCCTGACGTTCTCTCAACTCAACTCCAACAAGAGCCTCGGACCCGTCGCCGCCATCGGGATCGCCTGCACCTATCTGGTGATGATGACGTTCATGCCGGTCGCTCTGGCCGCCACCGGACGGTGGGTCTTCTGGCCGCGCAAGCCCAAGGTCGATCACGCCGCAGACCTTACGACGCACGGGATGTGGGGCAAGATCGCCGAGGCCGTCGGCAGCAAGGACCGCCCACTGTGGATCGGCGCCACAGTCTTGTTGATCATCCTGTTCGCGGCCGGGATCGGCAGTCTCAAAACCGATGGCCTGACATCCACCGAAAGCTTCACCAATCGTCCGGACGCTGTTGTCGGACAGGAACTCTACGACTCGAAGTTCGATCCCGGAGCCGGCGCACCGGCCGTGATCACCGCAAACGCCGACCAGGCCGACGCCGTCATCAAAGCAGCCAGCGGCGTCGAAGGTATCTCGCAGGATCCCGGCGCCGTCTGCACCCAGGTGGACGTCGCAAAGGTCAGCGAGCTGATCAAGACCAACCCCGCTGCCGTCGCACAAGCCGCCGCTGCGGGTTGCGCCCCTGCGGCTTTCACCGTTGCACCGATCGACGGCCGAACCATGATCAATGCAACCCTCGCCGACTCTTACGATTCGCCGCAGGCACTCGAAACTGTCAAGCGACTGCGGACTGCCGTCCACGACGTGCCCGGCGCCGACGCACTCGTCGGCGGCAGCACGGCCACCACCCTTGATGTCCAGGCGGCCTCGGTCCGCGACAGAAACCTGATCATCCCGATCGTGTTGGTGGTGATCTTCCTGGTCTTGGCCGCTTTGCTCCGCGCTCTGCTGATCCCGGTGATTCTCATTGTCACCGTGGTACTTTCCTTCGCGGCGACCCTCGGTGTGAGCGGATTCTTCTTCACACACGTATTCGGGTTCGCCGGGGCGGATCAATCGTTCCCACTGTTCGCCTTCGTGTTCCTGGTCGCTCTGGGTATCGACTACAACATCTTCCTGATGACCAGAGTCCGGGAGGAGACCGGAGAATTCGGTACCCGTGCAGGTGTCCTGCGCGGTCTTGCGGTGACCGGGGGTGTGATCACCTCAGCCGGAATCGTCTTGGCCGCAACATTTGCCGTACTGGGCATCCTGCCGCTGGTCTTCCTCGCCGAGATCGGATTTGCCGTGGCCTTCGGTGTGCTGCTCGATACGATCATCGTGCGCAGTGTCCTGGTGCCTGCGCTCTCTCACGACGTCGGGAAACGTATATGGTGGCCGTCCGAACTGGCCCGCGCGAAAGACTGACCGACTACAGAAACGCTTCCTTTGTCCACAGATGAAAGAGTGCGTACGCTCGCCAGGGTCGCCAGCGCTCGGACAACGCTGCGGCTTCTTTGCCCGACGAGACCCCCAACGCTCGCTTCAACACCAGATCGTCGGGTACGAAGGCGTCGCGATCACCGAGAATTCGAACAGTGAGATAGTCAGCGGTCCACGGCCCGATTCCCGATAGCGCCAACAGCTCTCGCCGAAATTGGACAGGATCCGCATCCCAGGAGAGATCGAGACCGTTCGCTGCCGCAGTTGCCAACGTGTGCACTGTTCTTGCACGCACTGTGGTCAATCCGACGGCTTTCTGTATGTCCTCCGGCGATTGCGCTGCAACCGCGTCCGGATCCGGGAAGGCAAGAAACTCCCCTTCCACCGGCGCTCCGAATGCGCTGACAAAACGACCACCGAACGTCCTCGCCGCGCCGAGCGAAACCTGTTGTCCCAGAACGGTGAGCACTGCGGTCTCGAACCCGTCCACCGAACCGAGCACCCGCAATCCCGGACGGGCGGCAACGAGTGGGGCCAACAACTCGTCGCTACCGAACGCTGCTTCGACAGCAGTGTGATCGGCGTCGAGGTCGAGCCAACGACGCACGATCACCTCCAGCACTGCGGAATCCCCCGCTGGCACATCGGAATCCACGACGACGCCGCCGTCTGTCCACGACACCGACATAACTGCCGGGCCGGAAGGCAACGGTATGACTCTGGTGTGAACACCGTCGTCGTGACGCTCGAGGCCTGCGACGCAGTGAGCCCGCAAGGCACCGGTGAGCGGTTCGACTGCATAGGGCGCCTGAAAGCGCAGCGTCACTGCGCTCACCGGCCGGCTTCCAGATCCAGCAGAATCGCTTTCAGTTCGGGGCCGCCGGCGTACTGCCCGAGGCTGCCGTCGCTGCGCACCACCCGGTGACACGGGACCACCAACGGCAGCGGATTCTTTGCGCATGCGGTCCCGACGGCACGCACCGCACGCGGGCTTCCCGACGCTGCTGCGACCACCGAATAGCTTGCAGTGTGGCCGTATTCGATCTCGGGGAGATGACGCAACACTTCGCGTCGGAACCCCTTCGCGAGTTGGAAGTCCAAGCGCAGATCGAATTCTCGACGCGCACCGGCAAAGTACTCGTCCAACTCGCGAGCGACAGTGTCCAGCCTGCGCGGGTAATGAAGCACACGGGGGCTGACGGTGTCCGCCAAACGTTCCAGAACGAGGTCGTGCCCTTCGACGGCAAAGGCAACCCGCACCAGGCCGGCATCGGTCGCCGCCAGCAGTAGCTTTCCGACCGGCGAATCGACGGTTCGATATGCCACGTCGATCAATTCAGCTTCGGACGCCTGAGCAGCCAGGCGCGCCCGTAGGCGGATCATGGCGTCAGCGTCAACGGCTGGAAGCGCCTCGAACACATCGTTACTCATGAGTGACTCCCTTCCGCAGCGGTAGCGGACAAGTAGGTTCTTCGTAGTGTGGCGATACCGTCGGCACCCGCGCGTCTGGCGGCCGCCGGGGTGTTGCCGAGGATGTCCGCGATCTCTGCGTACGGCAGCCCACCCAGAAAGTGATAGGCGACTGCCGCACGTTGTTTGAGCGGTAACTGTTCGAGTGCGTCCCAGAGTTCGTGATCCCACGTTCCGGGTACGCCGATTCGCGTCGGCAACTCCGGAACCTCGTCTGTCGGCACGGCCACGCGGGCGCGCACTCGGGTGATGTCGATTGCCTTGCGGTGCGCGATGGTCACCAGCCAGGCTTCGATGTTCGCGTCCGGATTCAGATCCGGATATGCCCGCATCGCTGCGATGAACGTCTCGGACCACGCGTCCTCGGCGTCGACGGGACCGACCACCGCGCGGCAGACACGGAGGACCACTGCACCGTATTCGGTCACGACGTCTTCGAACGGTTTGAGTCTCACGATCGGTAGACGTTCCCGATCACCGAATTGTGAGCCGAGCGCATCAGAAGAGGACATCCGATTCGCCGCCGTGCTCGCGGTCGAGCAGGAACCGCTTGCGTTCGAGGCCGCCGGCGAAACCGGTCAGACTTCCGTCGCTACCGACCACACGATGACAGGGAACGATGATGCTGATCGGATTCTTGCCGTTTGCCGCGGCGGCGGCACGGATCGCAAGCGGGTTACCCAAAGTTTGCGCGAGCTCCATGTATGTCCAGGTTTCGCCGTACGGGATCGTTCGCAAGGTATCCCACACCCGCTTCTGGAACTCGGTACCCACGGGCGCCAGCGGCACGGAGAACTCCGTGCGATCACCCTCGAAGTACTCGGTGAGCTGCGATTCGACTTCACTGAAGACCGCCGCGGAACGATCACCGAACGTGGACTCGTCCGGCTTGTGGCGATGCTCCGACATGTACAGCCCGCAGAGGTCGTCACCTGCTGCTACCAGCGTCAACGCCCCGATCGGCGAGTCGATCACGGTGTGCGTACGGATAGCCGTCATGTCTCGATCCTTCCAGGTTGCGCGGTGCAGCAGGCAGCGGGTGAATTGATTGTCCGCGCCGGCACCGACACCTCGAAGACGCCGCTGGCCTCGTGAATGTGAGATTTACCTGTACTTTGACGTCACATCAGGCAGTATCGAGGGATGGCTCTAGTTTTGCCCGGCAGCTCCACCGTCGTCCGCTCCGTCGGCGACGTGGTGCACTGGTCCCTGTCCACGGTCGCTTTTGCGGTCACCCTGCCCGCTCGACTCGAGGCGCTCCTCTTCTCGGTCGAGAGGTTGGTGGCACGCATCAACCAGATCGCCGACAACGCCGACCGCGTCGTCATCGGAGCCGCCGCCGTGACCGTTCGAGCTGAGACGCTGGTCGAGGCCGTCGAGCAGACCTCGGACATTGCGGGACAACTCCTCGAGATCTACGAGCCCATCGCCCTACAGCTCGCGCCGCTGGCCGCCAGGTTCGCCGACGACCTTTCCGAGGCAGAGGTCAGCGCCGCGATCAAGCTGATCGACCAACTACCGGAGCTCACCGACCGGGTGGCCGCGGTGCTGCCCATCCTCGGAACTCTCGACTCCGTCTCACCCGAGATCCACGAACTCCTCGGAGTGGTCAAGGACCTGCGGCAGGCAATCGTCGGAGTGCCTGGCTTTCACTTCTTTCGCAAGCGGGGCGAAGCCAAGCTGGATTGAAATTTCAGGCGGAGTAGCCGTTGGTCCCAGCACGCGTCATGACGACCTTCGGAACTACCGCTCGAGACGAGAGCTTGAGCAGACCGTCCACCAACTCCACGATGTCGTCGACCTTGATCATGGTGTCCGGTGTGATCCGATCGCGCGTCCACGCCGACATGTCGGTATCGACGTAACCGGGAGCGATGGCCGTCGCACTGACGCCGTTTCCGGATTCCTCGGCGTTGAGTGCCTCGACCATCGAAATCAGCGCAGCTTTGGTGGCTCCGTAGACGGCCAGGCCGCTCTCGGCATACACACCGGCCATCGAGGCGAGAGCGATCACCTTTGCTCCGCCGGCGAGGTCCGCGTCCGCCGCTGTACGCAGGAGCGGCAGCGACGCTTGCAATAGTGCGAACGGTGTCCGGAGATTGACGGCGACGGTCTTGTCGAAACGGCGCATCGGGTAATCCGCCACTCGCCCACTGGTTCCCACTCCGGCGTTGAGGACGAGGGCTCGCATGGAGCCGAATCGCTCGCCGTGCGTGGCTACGAGTGCTGCGGCGAAGTTCTCGTCCGCCATGTCGCCGGCCGAGACGACGACGTCCGGCGATCCGGCGCGCGTAAGTTCTTCGGCGACAACGGCGAGCCGTTCGGCATCACGCGCCGTGATGGTCAGCCCGTACCCTTGCGAAGCCAAGCGTGTTGCGATGCCGAGCCCGATTCCCTTGGAGGCGCCGGTGACCAGTGCTGATCGAGTCATTCGAATTTCCCTTGCAGTGCGTTGAGTCCGGCCGAGATCAGTTCCGGCACAGAAGATCCAGCCTTGTCGAATCCCCCGCCGACGGTGGCTCCTGCTCGGAATCGGTGATCGATGCCCTGCGCCACGACGGCGAGTTTGAAGAACCCGAGCGCCATGTAGAAGTTCCAATGCGCCAATTCACGACCCGAAACGGACGAATACCGTTGCGCCAGATCGACAACGGACGGTAGCGACGGGCTCGTCCACGCAGCAGGCTCACCCAGAACCAGATCCAGCGCGGGATGCCGATAGACGCACATCATCGCGATGTCCGCCAGCGGATCACCCAGCGTCGACAGTTCCCAGTCCACCACTGCGGCAACCTTGGTGACGTCGTTCGCCGCGAGAATCGTGTTGTCGATCCGGTAGTCGCCGTGCACGATCGACGAAGCCGATTCAGCCGGAATCAATTCCGCGAGGCTCGACGCCAACCTGTCCACATCGGCCGAGTCCTCGGTCTTGACGCGTGACCATTGACCGGCCCACAACTTCACCTGACGGGCTACGTAACCGTCGGGTCGGCCGAGTTCGCCGAGACCCACTGCGTTGTAGTCGACGTCGTGCAGGGCAGCGAGAACACGCACCAACTCGTCGGTGCACTGCGTGACCAGCTCTGCCGGAACAGCTTCCAACTCGGTTTTGGTCCGGATCACTTGACCGGTGACGAACTCGACCACCGTGAACGACGCACCCATCACCGAGGCGTCCTCGCACAGCACGACGGTCGGGGCGACCGGCACGGCGGTGTTCTGCAACGCCGAGGTGATTCGGAACTCGCGCGCAACGTCGTGCGCCGACGGCGTGAGGCCGGCCGTGGGTGGACGACGCAGAATCCACTTCGAGTTGTCGTCGAAGATTCCGTAGGTGAGATTGGATTTGCCGCCTGAAATCAGTTCGGCTCGCAACTCACCGCTCACCTCGACGCCTGCGGCTTGCAGATACTTGTGGAGCGCCGCGAGATCGAGTCCTGGGAAGTCCGTCACTTCGCCTCCTCCCGAGCAGCGCGCTTCGCAGCGCCGACAACACGTTTCGCAATTGCCCAGCGATGAACCTCGGACGGACCGTCGTAAACGCGGAAGGGACGCACTTCGCGGGACAACCGTGCCAGCGGCAGATCGCCGGACACGCCCATTCCGCCACACATCTGAATGGAGCGGTCGACGATCCGGAAGATCGCCTCGGCCGCGTAGGTCTTGGCGATGGACGTCGCGTTGCTCGCGTGCCCGCCCTGATCGAGTTCGAAGCAGGCCTGCACCAGAAGTGCGCGACTGGCTGCGATGTCGATCTCGTTGTCGGCGACCATCTTCTGGATCATTCCGAGATCACCGAGTTTCGAGCCGAAGCCTTCTCGTTCGGCAACCCTGGCCACGGCGACGTCGTGGCCGCGGCGTGCTGCACCGAGCCAGCGCATCACGTGCGTCATGCGGGCGGGACCGAGACGAACCTGCGCGTAGGCGAATCCCTGATCGACCTCACCGAGAACGGCCTCGTCGGGAACGAAGAGATCCTCGAACGTGACCTCGCAGTGCCCGCCGATCATGGACTTGTCGAGAGTGTCGATGTGTCGACCCACGATGAGACCCGCTGTGTCCGTCGGCGTCAGGAACATGGTCGCTCCGCCGCGCTGCCCGGGCTCGCCGGAGGTGCGCGCCATGATGATGAAGAATCCGGCGCCGTCGGCGCCGGTGATGAACCATTTCTTACCGTTGATCTTCCAGCCACCGGGGACTTTCTCGGCGCGGGTGTTCAAAGCCGAGGGATCGGATCCCGCTCCGGGCGCGGGTTCGGTCATGGCGAATGCCGACCGCATGTCCCCGCTTGCGAGCGGCGCGAGGAACTGCTGCTTCTGTGCTTCGTTCGCGACGTGGGCCAGCATGTGAACGTTGCCCTCGTCCGGCGCAGCGATGTTGAGCGCCGTCGGCCCGAAGAGCGAGTAGCCGGCTTCCTCGAAGACAGGCGCGCGATCACTCATGTTGAGTCCGTGGCCGCCGTACTCGATCGGTGCATGCGGTGCGAAGACACCGGCTTCTTTTGCTGCCGCCTGCATCTCGATGCGGATGGCATCGCCACCCGCGACGGCGATGTCACCGGCGTGTTCGTCTTCGATGGGGAGCACTACGTTGCGCGTGAAGTCGCGCGTCTTCTCGATCAGCGCCACCACCTCGGGCGCGTACGTCAGATCGATTGCCACCAGCCACCTCCGAAAGAACATCCCGACCGAGCGATCGCTCGGTAACAGCACTCTCGCACATGCCGATGCGCCGGGTCAACAATCTTCGAGCATCGCCTCGCCCTGATCGAGCCGGCCGGCAACCACCATGTCGCGGTACAGATCGTCCTTGTCCATGAGCTCGTCATGGTTGCCGATGTTGCGGATCCGACCGTCTTCCATGACCACGATCCAGTCGGCGTCACGCACCGTTGAGAGCCGGTGAGCGATGGTCACCACGGCCCCGGTACGTGCACGTTCGTTGATCGCGTCGACAATCGCGGCTTCGGTGAGTGTGTCGACCTGGGCAGTGGCTTCGTCGAGCAGAAGCAAAGCACTCGGTCGCAGAACTGCGCGTGCCATCGCGATCCGCTGACGTTGGCCGCCCGACAGCGAGGTGGCCGTCAGAGCGGTGTCGAGTCCGTTCGGCAGGGCCTCGATCGCGTCGTCGAGTCGGAGCAAGCGCAGAACGGCCTGGACTTCTTCGTCCGTCGCGTCGGGATGGCTGAAGACGACGTTCTCCCGAATCGTTCCGGGCACCACCGGCGTCTCTTGCTCCACGTACGCGAGACTCTCGCGCACAGCGCGGTGATCGAGCGCGTCGTAACCGACTCCATGCAGGAGAACCTCACCCGATCGCGGTTCGACAAATCGCAGCACAGTCGAGAGCAAGGTCGTCTTTCCGGCACCCGACGGGCCGACGATGGCCATGTGCCCACGCGTCGGAATGACCAGCGAGACATCGCGCAACGCCGGCTGGTTCGATCCGTGATAACTCACGGTGACGTCGCGCAACTCGATCAGCGGCGCGGCAGCGCTTGTTTTCGCGACCACGTCCACGACCTCGTCGTACTGCTCGGTGGGCAACGACTGCATCTCGCGAATCCGGATAGCTGCCGCGATTCCCGACTGAACGGAAGTCACGTTCTGCGCCAGCTCCGACACCGGCCCCATCAGGGTGAAGGCGTAGAGCAGAAACGCGATGAGCGTCGAGACTGCCATTTCGCCGTCGGCGACTCGCCACGCACCGAAGCCCAGGATGGCAATGATCGATCCTTGAATGGCGGTCCACGCGACAGTCCACGCGGTTGCCGACACTCGAACCGCCGTGATCGCATGCTTTTTCGCATCGGACGCATTGTTCGTCACCAGAGCGCCGACGCGATCCTCGGCGAGGGAAACCTTGACCGTCCGGATCGCACGCAAGCCACCCTCGAGTACGCCGCCAAGCTGACCGAGCGATTCCTGGGTTCGCGCTTCGGCTGCGGAAATCCGAGGCATCAGAACGGCAAAGAGTATGGAGGCGAACACGATTGCCACCATGGTGACCCCCAACAACGGCAGATCCAGAACGCCCATCAGAACAATCGTTCCGATGGTCAACGCGGCTGCGTTCAGAATATTCACCGCGGCCGACGACGCCGCCTCCCGCAGCAGCAAGGTGTCCGACGTGACCCGGGTGACCAATTCACCCACGGATCGCGATTGCAGCGAAGGTACGGTCGCCGCCAGGAATCGCCTCACCAGCGAAGACCTGGCGTCGAAGACAACCTTCTCGGCGGCGGTTCCGAGAACGATCCACTGAGCACAACCGAGCACAGCACCGACGATCAGAAGGACGACGAGCGTGAGGATCGGTCCCTTCAGCGACGCACCGGTATCGAGGGTGTCGAGAACCCACTTGGTGACCATCGGCGTTGCCAGCGTCGCCGCCGAGCCGCACAGCGCCAGTACCAATCCGAGGAGGAGCGACGGCAGATGCGGTCGAGCGAACTCCGAGAGGACGCGGAGATTGCTCCATTTCGGTGCGGGCTGAGGAGCGTCGGATTCAAGCATGAATTTATGGAACACGAATGTTCCATAAAGGGCAAGAGAAATTCCGATTCGGAAACACTGGATACCGAAACCGGACACGGCTACGCTTCGAATTCGTGACAACGATCCACAGCGCACCAGAACAAAGCGCGACCCGCGAGCGCACACGGAAGGCCATCCTCGATGCTGCCGTTTCGGTGTTCGCATCCAAGCCTGCTGCGACCCTCAGCGAGATCGCTTCGGCCGCGAAGGTCGGCCGGACCACTTTGCACCGCTACTTTCCCGAACGATCCGACCTGGTCGACGCAGTCGCGGCCGAGGCCACTCGCGCCGTCGGTGAGGCCGCAGCAGCGGCGCGACTCGGTGAGGGCACCGGAGCCGAGGCACTGGTTCGCCTCTGCCACGAATACTTCGAACTGGCCGACCTTTTGACGGTCCTGTTCTTCACTCCCGGCGTCTATCAAGAAGATTCGTTTGCCGAGTCCGCGTCGAACGACGACGGAGTCACCGACGCCATCGAACGCGGACACTCCGACGGGTCCATCGACCCCGACATGGGTTCGGACTGGGTGCAGAACCTACTGTGGTCACTGCTTTACACGTCGATGGACTACGTGAACCGCGGTTCCGGGACTCGACTACAAGCCTTGGATCTGACGGTTCGCAGCCTCCGTCGCGGAATCGCCCCCGATCCCGCGGTCTAGGTTGTCGGCTGCTTGAACAGCGGCACGCCGCTTGGCCACACCTAATTTGCGGTAAATCGAGCGAATGTGAGTCTTCACAGTGGGATAGGCGATGCCGAGGTGCGCAGCGATCTCGTCTGCAGTCATCGTGGTGCGCAGAAAAGTGAGAATCTCGTTCTCGCGTTCGGTCAGGACTCCGGCGAGCTGGGCAGAGAGCCGGCTCCGTTTTTCCAGAATCGTGCGCAGGAGGTCCTGGTGTCTCGACCCCTGTATTGCGTGCGCGTTCAAGAGATCGACAATTACCGGATCGCCGCTGAGAAAGGGGGCGAGGATCTGCTCCGGGATTGCCTCAGCCAGCGCACGATCCAGCTGCTCGTGCGCCTGCGGCCCACGCCCTGCGACGGAGCTCAGCGCTGCAGAGGTGACAAGTGTGCTCACCAGCGCATATCGCGGCAGCGCGGCCGAGCTTGCCAACCGAAGCGCCTGCGCCGACGGTTCCGGATCCCCCAAGACTCGATAGAGCTCGGCGAGCAGCGCGTGAGCGACCGCAGCACCTGTTCTGGTCAGCGTGGGCTTCGCGATGCGGCGCGCTTGCTCGTCCTGCCCCTGAGCGTGGGCGAGCCAGGCCGTGGTGACGCGCCGCAGCGTATCCCAAGGAATGCCGTGCTTGTCCGCAGTGCTCACGCCTCGCAGCAGCCGAGCGGCGTTGTGGTACCGGTCTTTCCGGTTCAGAGCGATCAGGCTCATCACCAGGTACAGACGGGCGAGCGCCTCGAAGTTGGTTCCGGGACTGCCCTCCACGATTATCGAGTCGAACTGAGCGATCGCTTCCTCGAAGTCGCCACGCCAATAGGCGATGCACCCTCGATTCGACTGTGGGAGTCCACCTTCGAAGCGTTCCCAGTCGGATGCAACCTCTCGGGCAGGAAGGCCGTCGAGGATCTGTTCGGCTTCGGTGAACACTCCCGCGTGGGTGAGTGCAAAAGCCAAATTGGATTGCGCGAGACGCAACGTCTCCGCACGCGACTGCAACCGCGCTTCATCGCCGGCGGAGCGAAGTAGCGCGATGGCGCGAGGTAGATCACGACGAAGCCTGATCTCGGTCCACCCGAGGAGGAAAAGTGCGGACGGGTAATCGTCCTCGGGCTCGCACTGGGCGAGGGCGTGACGCGCGCGATCGGCGATGACGGCCTTGGTCGAGGTGTCCGGAGCGAGCAGTAGGTCGGTGAAACAGACGACAAAATCGTCGGACGCGACCCGTAGACCCTGCCCGCGTAGAAACTCCGCGCCGTACGGATCGCCGCTGAGGTCGCGGCAGCACGCCCGTATCAGCAGGATGTGTGGATCGTGCGGATCGGGATGCGCAAGGCAGAGTTGCTCGAGTTCCCTGGTATGAGATTCGAGAATCAGACGGAGCCAGTTCTTCCGCAGGACGCGTCGAGCCTGCTCCGCCTCACCGGAGGCAAGTGCGTCACGCACGGCTTCGATCATGTGTCGAAGATACTCGAGACGTTCGACGGCCGTGGAAATCCCGTCTCATCCGCTTCGGATGAGACAGCGATCGAAGCATGCGGAAACCGGTGAGAATTGCCGGAATCAACTGAAAGCGCGAGTCGGCGGAATGCCGATGCGCAGGCCTGACACGAACGGACAAGACACATGAGTTTCTGGGAAAGCCTCGGCTGGATGCTGTGGGCGACCGTCTTCGTCGGATATCTTTTCGCGCTGTTCGCGATCGTCGCCGACCTGTTCCGCGACCACAAGCTGAGCGGCTGGTTGAAAGCTGTTTGGATATTTTTCCTGCTCTTCCTACCCATCCTCACCGCGCTCGTCTATCTCGTCGCCCGCGGCGATGGGATGACGGAACGCAGCAACAAGGCCGCACGCGAGGCCGAGAGCGCGGCCGAATCGTATATCCGCGAAGTCGCAGGAAAGAGTCCCAGCGAGGAAATCGCCGCAGCTGCAGCACTCCTCGAAGCCGGATCGATCAGCGAGGAAGAGTTCGCCGCACTCAAGCTGAAGGTGCTCTCGTGAGTGCCGCGCGTTTCGGCCCCGTCGACTTCTACCTTCTCGGTCTGCCGGGGCAGAGCCTCGACCCCGCCGCGTTCTCCGCGCTCACCGACATCACGGATACCGGCCTGGTACGACTCCTCGATCTGATCGTCATCTCCAAGTCCGACGACGGTGAACTCACCCTCGTCGAGGTCGAGGAATTGCCGAACGGCTTCGAGATCAAC
Source organism: Rhodococcus sp. ARP2 (assembly GCF_001029585.1). Lineage (NCBI taxonomy): Bacteria > Bacillati > Actinomycetota > Actinomycetes > Mycobacteriales > Nocardiaceae > Rhodococcus > Rhodococcus sp. ARP2. The sequence goes on from NZ_LEKE01000023.1 coordinate 75,543, forward strand.
GTCGAAATGCTCGGCGCGTCCGGTCTGCTCGGGCATGAAGACATCACCGAACTCGCGGAGGCGATTCCCGCCGGCGCTTCAGCGCTGCTGGTCGCGCTCGAGCTGGTCTATCAGCGCGAACTCGCCGCCCGGACCGCCGAGTCCGGCGCGGTGTTGCTGGGTTACGAGCGGATACCCGCACCCGTCGTCAATGCCCTCATGGACACGATCATCCCGAAATTGGAGGTCTGACATGCCGTACATCCCGAGACGAGGACGCCCTGGACTGCTGGGCCTCGCCGCCCGCACCGCGGTCGTGACCGGTACCGCGACCGCCGTCAGCGACGGTATGGCCACCCGCCGGCAAAGGAGAGCTCAGGCCGACTACGAGCAGGCGCAGTACGAATTCGCCCAGCAGCAGGCCGTACTCCCCACACCCGCACCCCCGGTCGATCTCGTCGCCGAGTTGCAGAAACTCGGCGATCTCAAATCACAAGGCCTACTGAGCGACGCCGAGTTCCAAGCCGCGAAAGCACGACTGCTGGGCTGATTCACCCCGACGGGCCATGGATTACCGCGCCAGCTTCCGTACCCCGACACCGATTGGAATCCGCTATGTCCACGATCGCCGTCAACGTCCTGAACTTCAATCGGGCAGAATCCGATCTCATGTTCGCTCGCCTGGCCGCGGGCGTCGGCCTGGGCACGTGGAACCACACTCGCGAGCTCGGGTCACTCGACAACCAGCCGATCATCCGCCAGAACCGCGACACCCTGTACAGCAGCGCGATCATCGACGTGCGCGAAAACGTCACGATCACGGTGCCCGATACCGGCAAGCGCTACATCTCCGTCTGGGTGGTCAGTCAAGATCATTTCGGTCCCGTCATCCTGCGCGATCCGGGAGAGCACCTGCTCACACGCGAATTGGTCGGGACCGACTACGCCGCACTGATCGTGCGCATCCTCGTCGATCCGAACAGCCCCGAAGACGTCGCCGAGGTGAACCGGTTGCAAGACGCCCTCACCATCGACGGCGGCGGAACGGGCGAGTTCCCGTTGCCCGACTACGACGAACAGTCGCAGACCGAGACCCGCGACGCGCTCCTCGCACTCGCTCGTGGCATCACCACCTACGACCATTCATTCGGCACCGCGGCGGAAGTCGACCCGATCAGGCACCTGCTCGGTACCGCATCCGGCTGGGGTGGCCTTCCCGAGTACGAGGCCACCTACGTCAACTTCGACGAACGTCTCCCGGTCGGGGAATACCGTCTCCGCCTGAACGTTGTTCCCGTGGAAGCGTTCTGGTCGGTCTCGCTGTACAACGCAGCCGGATACTTCGAAGAGAACGCCTTGGGCGTCAACAGCATCAACAGCCTCACAGCCACCCCCGACTCCGACGGCAGCACCACCATCCGGTTCGGCGTCAATCTCGACGGCGTCGCGAACGCACTGCCCATCATGCCGGGCTGGAACTACGTACTGCGCCTGTACCGCCCCCGCCCCGACGTGCTCGACGGCACCTGGACGGCGCCTCGTCCCGAGGCCCTCCAGCAAAGCGTTCCCCACGCACACACCACTCTCGGGTGACTCGACCTGATCACGGAGGTACAAGCCATGCGTCTGTTATTTCAGCTCATTTCGCAATGTGTACTCGGCGCGATCGCGCTGATCGTCGTGCATTTCGCTCTTCCCGGGGTCAGCCTGAGCGTGAACGGTTTCTTGGCCGCTATCGGTGTATTCACCCTCGCCCACATGATTCTCGGCCCATTCGTGCTCAGCGTGGCACTGCACTACGCGGCTCCGCTCGCGGGCGGTGTCGGCTTGGTCGCCACGCTGCTCGCGCTCTGGGTTGCGACCCTGGTCCCCGACGGTATTGAGATCAGCGGCGTCGGGTCCTGGATCCTCGCCCCGATCATCGTGTGGGTGATCACGGCGTTGGGAGGGTGGATCTTCATGGCTCTCGTCATCGACAAGTGGATCAAGAGACGCAATGCCGAAAAGCTCGTGCGCAGTGTGCAGAAGGCATGAATGATCAGTTCGGAAACGGAACCCACAAGGAGTCAGCCATGCCAACTCACCCGCTCGATCGTCGCGTTCTCCTGAAGACCGCTCCGAACTTCCGGGATCTCGGTGGCATTCCCGTTGCTGATGGCACCGTCCGCGCCGGCGCGCTCTACCGTTCGGCGACGCTTGCGAAACTCGACGGCGACGACGTCGCCGCGGTCGCCGACTTGGACGTCCGGACGGTCTACGACCTGAGGACCGCTGCCGAGCGCGACGGCGCACTCGACAATCTCCCTGACTCGACGCGGACGGTCTGGCTCGACGTTCTCGCCGACAATGCCCAAAACGCCGCGGCCACCGGACTACTCATGACGGACCCGGTCGCGTACGCCGAGACCATCAGCGATGGACGTGGGATCGCACAGATGGAGGAAGCGAACCGCAACTTCGTCAGCCTGCCGTCCGCCCTCGACGCCTACCGCGCGTTCTATCTCGACCTCATCGACGAAACAAGAACCGGTGCAGCACTTTTCCACTGCACCACCGGCAAAGATCGCACCGGGTGGGCCGCGACCTCTTTCTTGCTCCTCCTCGGCGCCGACGAAGCCGATGTACGCGCCGACTACCTGGAGACGAACACCGATCTGGCGCCCATGACGGAACCGATCCTCGACTTCGCCGCAAGCAAAGGCGTTGACGGAGAACTGCTCCGGCCGCTCCTCGGAGTCCGTGACAGCTACTTCGACGCCGCGCTCGACGAAATGCGCACGCGCTTCGGCACAGTCGAGGACTACGCAATCAACGGACTCAAGCTCACCGCAGAACAAATCACCACGCTCCGCGAGCGGTTCACATCGCGATCGGGCTTCGTCAGCGCGACGTGATCGGAGCTCTTGCCGGGCAGGAATCCGTGCTCTCGTCATGCTTCTTCGGTCGATTGTCCACCCGGGTGACCACGACGACGGCGACGATGCCCACCGCCAAGCCGAGAGCGGTGAACGGAGTGAAGGATTCTCCGAACATCAGTGCGCCCCAGACCGCGGTGACGGGGGCGATCAAGAACATCAAGGTGTTGACGGACGTGATGCCGATGCGGCGGAGCAACAACCAGTACAGCCCGTATCCGCCGAAGGTGGACAACACGATCAACCAGAGCAATGCGATCCAGAATGTGCTGACACTCGGCGGTACGGCAGCACCCGAGACGATCGCCAGAGTTGTGAAAACTATTGCGCTGGTTGAGCAGTGGATGGCTAAAGCCTGCAGTGGCGGCGTGGACGCGGGAGCGCGTTGCTGGACGAAGGTGGATGCAACGAGGCTGAGCATTCCCAGGAACGGAATCGCGTACGCCCACCACGGGGCCGATGTACCCGCCCCGGCGTCGGCTGCCGTGACCATCGCGACGCCGGCCAGTCCGATCGCCAATCCGATCCACTGCATCCGCGGGACCGCGACGCCGAGGACCGGACCGAGTAGCGCGGCTGCCACCAGCGGCTGAATACCGTCGATCAGCGCTGTGGTTCCGGTGTTCACGCCGAGATCGACTGCCCAGTAAGCGGACAACAGATAGCCGCTCTGGGAGAGTATTCCGATCACCACCTGCCTGCCGAGAGCCCGCGGTGTCGGTGTCGTTTTCCGGCGCCGGGCGGACAGCCAGACAATCGGGACCAGTACCGCCGCAAGCGGGAGAAAACGCCACATCAGCAGCGTGGAGACCTCGGCACTGCCGGCGCCGAGTTTGGCTCCGATGAATCCCGAACTCCAGCACGCGACGAACAGGACCGACAAGGTAGCCGTCACGGCAGATCTCGAGGTCACGATCCGAGGTATACCGATCTGTTTACTCATGAGCTCGACTATACAGATCGGTATACTTTTGTCCATGGCAGACGAATCCGTACCCGAATTGACTCCGAAAGCACGTCGCATCCTGGAGTCGGCGTCGAAGCTGTTCTACGAAAAGGGAATTCACGCCGTAGGCGTGGATACCGTCGCACTGGACGCCGGGGTCACGAAGAAGACTCTGTACGAGCGGTTCGGCTCGAAAGACGGCCTCGTCGTGGAATATCTGAAGGATCGAGATCGGCGGTGGCGAGCCTTTCGCGACAAGAAGCTCGCATCAGCCGGGCACAGCCGCGCCGAGCAGTTGAGTGCGGCATTCGACGCTTCCGCCTCCTGGTCCAAGGCGAGCGGAGGCAAGGGTTGCAGCATGGTCAACGCTCACGCCGAGTTCAGCGATCGGTCACATCCGGTGTTCGCTGTCATCGCCGAACAGAAGCAGGAAATGTTGGACGTCTTTCGGCGCATTCTGGCGACGGACGGGGAAGCCGACGAACGTCTCGTCGAGGCAATCATGCTGCTTCACGAAGGCGCCCTCGTCGCAGACGGTATCGGTATCGGCACCGACCCCTTCGACGTCGGCCGGGATGCGGCCCTCGAAATGCTGAAGCATTCCGGGTGATCGCTCCTACGCCCCCACCATCCGACGCGCTATCTCCAGATACCTCTCCACCAACTCGTCCGGAGACAACTCACCGTCCGGTCGGTACCACACCGCGACGGCGACGCACATCGTCACGACAGCTCGGCTGGCATCCTCGGGATGGTCGGCATCGAACACGCCCGAAGCAACGCCGTCGAGGACGATCCGGTCCACCTGCTTCTGCTGTTCGTCGCGCTGCGCGATGTAACCAGCCCGACTGTCGGGCTCCATGCTGCGGATCTCGGAGGAAGCGACGAACGACTGCTCGCGTCGAAACATGTGGAACCGCAACAGAGATTCGATCACCGCGTCGAAGCGATCAGAGGGATCGTCCCCGGCGTCGAGTTCGGCGGCGCGGCTTCGCTCCAACAACTCCGTCATCACCACGGTCGCCAGACCGATCAACAGAGCCTGCTTGGACGGGTAGTGATGGTAGAGCCCCGGCACCGACAGCCCGGACCGCGACGCGACGTCACGGATCGAAGTCCCGTGATAGCCCTGCTCGACGAACGCCTCCAGCGCCGCAGCGAGCGGTTTCGGCAGTCCCAGGTCTTCGTAATCGCGCCAGGACCCGCGTACCGGAAGCTCGTTCGTCATACCGATACCGTAGATCGCCGTTGCGCCGCCGCCGAACGCGTCGGTGCCATTGGTTACAGTCGATGTTCACCGAAAGACAGGGACCAGTCATGATCCATGTTCGCCACTCCGCGGTTGCTGCCGTGCCGGTTGATGTCGCCTTCGACTACATCGACGACTACCGCAACGTCCCGACGTGGATGTTCGGTGTTTCCGAGTTCACACCGTTCGGAGAGTTCGATCAGGGGCTCGGCGCCACGTTCGACGCGGCCATGCAGATCGGGCCAAGCACGTTGCGCTCCAAGCTCGAGGTCACCGAGTGGGAGAAGAATCGGATCATCAAGCTGTCTTCGCTCGGCGGTGTATCCAACTCGTCCACGTGGGAGTTCGCCGCGATCGACGATTCCAAGACCGCGCTTTCCGTCGACTTCGCCTACAAACTCCCCGGCGGCATTGCCGGCAAAGCTCTCGGCCGCTTGATCGGGCCGTTCGTCGAAAACGCTGTCAGGAACAGCGAGGAGACGTTGCGCCACAGCCTCGAGCAGCAGTTCGCGGCCCGCGGCGAAGGCTGAAACTACCCGCGGTCGCCTTCGAGGCCCAGCGCGTTGGCCCACACCTGAGTAGCCGTCTTGACGACGTCCTCGAACGGGACGGGGTTGCCGTCGGCGCCAGGTTCCTCGGAGACGAACGAACTGTAGGCAAGACGGCTCACCATCGCCGACAGTGCTCGGGAAGCCAACAGCGGATCCAACGAGCCGTCTGCCTTGCCAGCTGCTTGCAAGCGTTCGATGGCTCGGGCATTACGAGAAATGAAGGTCTCGGCTCGGTCCCGACGCAGTTTCGCGAAGGCCGGATCGATGTGCGATACCTGCTCGAGCAGACCCATCAGTTTGGCGTTGCGGCGAAAAGCAGTCAGGTAGGCACGGTTGCTCGATTCGAGGACCGCATACGGATTGTCGACGTCGCGGACCCGTCCCATGCCGGGGTGCAGCATGTCTTCCTGCGCAACGTCGAGAACTGCGGCGAAGATCTGCTCTTTGTTGTCGAAGTAGGTGTAGAACGTGCCGGTGGAGCAGTTCGCTTCCTTGGTGATGTCCGTCAGACGGGCATCGAGATACCCTGCGCGCTCGAACACCGTTCGAGCCGCTGCGACCAGAGAAGCCCTGGTCCGGACGCCGCGGGCAGTCACCGGCAGGTCACGCAGAAGCTCCGTCGCAGCCATGGATGGTGGCGGACGGTCTTCCCAGTTCTCCTGAGGCTCGGCGCGAGAGGTCACCAGCTACTTATACGGCAAAGCCGGCGACATCTCGGCATCGGCGTCAGGTGATGGTGATTCCTCCGTCGACGGCGATGGTCTGACCGGTGACGTATCCGCCGGCCTCGGACGCGAGCCACACCATGGTGGCCGCGAGCTCTTCCGGATCGCCCATGCGGCCGAGGATCAGGCGCGGAGCCATCGCGTCCAAGTAGCCGTCGTTGTATTGGTCGGTCATTTCCGACTTGAAGAAGCCTGGCGCGATCGCGTTGACGCGAATGCCCTTGCGCGTTCCCCACTGCTGTGCGAGGTCACGGGTCAATCCGACGACGCCTGCCTTGCTCGCCGCATAGGCGGCCTGTGGGAGTCCGGCGGTCGTCAATCCGAGAATGCTCGAGATATTGACGATGGAGCTGCCCGGGAGCATGACGCGGCCGCAGGCCTGCGCTGCCCAGTAGGACCCATTGAGGTTGATGTCGATGACGGCGCGGAACTGGTCCGGGGTCTCACGGGTTGCCGGAACAGCGGTTCCGACGCCGGCGTTGTTGACCAGTACGTCCACGCGGCCGAACTTCTCCATCGCGGCGTCGACCATGTTCTGAGCCTGAGCCGGATCGACGATGTCGGTGGCCACGCACAACGCTTCGCGGCCTGCGTCACGCACGAGCTTGGCCGTGTCTTCGAGCTTGTCGACGCGGCGAGCAGCGAGGACGACGTCCGCGCCGGCCTCTGCTGCGGCTTTCGCAAACGCCACCCCGAGGCCCGACGACGCACCGGTCACAATGACCACTCGATCGGTCAGAGAGAACTTGTCGAGAACAGACATGCGCGGTGATGCTCCTGTGTCGTCGGGTTCGGGAAGTGACGTATGGACTGCAGTGACGTATCGACTGCAGTGACATATGGACTGCAGTTGCGAAATTACAGGCCGAGATCGCGGCCGATGAGTTCCTTCATGATCTCGTTGGATCCGGCCCAGATCTTGGTGACGCGGGCGTCCATCCACGCGCGAGCGGCGCGGTACTCGGTCATGAAGCCGTAGCCGCCGTGCAACTGAACACAGTGATCGAGGACCTCGTTCTGCACCTGCGCGGTCCACCACTTCGCCTTGGCGGCGTCGATGGCGGTCAGCTCGCCGGCAGCGTGTGCTGCGACGCAGTTGTCGACATAGGCCTGGGTGACCTCGATGCGGGTGACGAGATCCGCAAGAAGGAATTTGTTCCACTGCAGCGAGCCGATCGGCTGACCGAAAGCCTTGCGGTCCTTGGCATATTGCAGCGTCTCTTCGAGGATCGGAGCGGCGTGCGCGATGTTGGACACCGCAGCGCCGACGCGCTCCTGCGGCAGCATTTCCATCATGTGGATAAAGCCGCGGTCGATCTCACCGATGATGTTGGTGGACGGCACGCGAACGTTCTCGAAGAACAGTTCGGCGGTATCGGACTCGTGCTGGCCGACCTTGTCGAGCTTGCGTCCGCGCTCGAAACCTTCCATGCCGGTTTCGACGGCAAAGAGCGTGATGCCCTTGGACTTCTTCTCGGGACTGGTCCGCGCCGCCACGATCACGAGATCGGCGTTGTAGCCGTTGGTGATGAAGGTCTTGGAGCCGTTGATGATCCAGTCGTCGCCGTCCTTGACCGCAGTGGTCTTGAGCGAGGCGAGGTCGGATCCGCCGGAAGGCTCGGTCATGCCGATGGCCGTCAGCATCTCACCGGTGCAGAACTTGGGCAGCCAACGCTGCTTCTGCTCTTCGGTGGTGAGCTGAACGAGGTACGGAGCAACGACGTCGGCGTGGATACCGAAGCTCGAGGCAACAGCGGCACTGGCACGCGAGAGTTCTTCGGCCAGAACAGCGTTGAAGCGGTAGTCGCCGGCTTCGCTTCCGCCGTACGCCTCTGGAACCTCGAGTCCGAGGAAGCCGTTGCGTCCCGCTTCGAGCCAGATTTCACGATCGATGAAGCGCTGGTCGATCAGCTTCTCTGCGACCGGAAGGATGTTCCGGTTGACGAATTCGCGGGCAGATTCGCGAAATGCCTCGTGATCGGGTCCGTACAGAGTGCGACGCATGACGAGTTGCTTCCTTTCGGCGTGGCAATGCCACACGTAACGATGTTCCTAAGCATTCGCTTAGAATCTAAGCATCTGCTTATAGTGAATCGAGAGCGGGATATTGTCAACATCGAAATCCGTCACACCTGGAGGAAACCGTGAGCGATTCACCTGACGTGGTGATCAGCCCCTCCAAAGCTGCGGCCCGTATCCGCGCGGCAGCCGTGGACGCTTTTGCCTCCGCGGGCTACGGCGGCACCACCACGCGTGACATCGCCGCACGACTCGACATGAGTCCCGCCGCCATGTACCCGCACTATCGCTCGAAAGAAGAGCTGCTTTTCGCGATCAGCTTCGAAGGGCACACCGAAGCGTTGAAGGTGGTCGAGGGCGCCGACAGACCGGGTGAAGAGCCGTCCGTTCGCCTCCAGGAACTGGTCAGCACCTTCGCCAGTTGGCAGGCCGGGCACCACTCACTCGCTCGCGTCGTCCAATACGAACTCACTGCACTCACACCAGAGCACTACCGAACCGTCGTCGCGCTTCGCCGCAGCACGACGCGGGTGGTCCGGGAGGTTGTCGACGCCGGCGTCCAGTCGGGCGACTTCACGATCCCCGATGCCGAAGGCGTCACCCTCGCCTTGATGTCCCTGTGCGTCGACGTGTGCCGCTGGTTCCCGGCCGGCAATTACACGAATCCGGAAGACATTGGAAAACTGTACGGAGACCTGGCATTGAGGATGGTGGGCGCCGCCTGAATCAGGTGACACCGACCGCAGAAAGGACTCGGCCAGTGGCCAACCGCACCTATCTCTACTCGACCCCTGTTGCTCCGCATGAGAATCCGGCTGCCGCTCGCGCCCGAGGTCTCACCGGTATCTCCGAGTGGTCGTACGCGATTCCGCTGGTCCCGAGGATCCTTGTGTCCGTGAATCCCTTCGCCCACCAGTCGGTCATCTGGGACGACACCCCAGACCTGATCGCGGTCACCGCGGCCTGTGGTCCTGGTATCGCCCGGCTCGAAGACTTCCTCGGCAGAATCGATCACCCCGAACTCGGCACGATGGCCGGCGATGCGCTGCGTTTCCTGCGCAGCCACACCGAGCCCGACCACTACTTCGTCCTCGAGTGTGGCGAGATCTTCGACATGGACGACGAACCGTTCGCCGAACAGGGTACGGCCCTGATGACCGGTCTGGCGGACATCGACGCCGAGATGGAGGCGGCGCTGGCCACGCTCGCACCCGCCAAGCCGCGCTTCTGGGAGCGGCTGTTCACGCCGACTCAGGAGAGCGTCGAGGAACCGCTACGCGACCTCGGCCTCGGTTACTGGTCCGAGACCCTGTACTTCGATCTCGACGTCCCGCAATAACCACCGATCAGTCAGATATCTCACCGAGCCGACGCTCCAAGTAGGCCCGCTCCGGTTCCGTACCAACCAGATTCAGCGCACGTCGGTATGCAGACATTGCCGCGTCGGTGCGCCCCAACCGCGCGAGCAGTTCGGCGCGCGCGAGGTGATACGGGTGGTAGTCGGCAAGTTTGGGCTCCGCTGCCAGTTCTTCCAACGCTGCCAGCCCAACCTCCTCGCCGTCGCGCATCGCCAGCGCCACTGCCCTGTTGACTGCGACGACAGGCGAAGGCGTCAACGTGAGGAGCACTCCGTAGAGCGCGCAGATCTGCGGCCAGTCGGTGCTCTCCACATCCGCCGCCTCGTCATGCAATGCGGCGATGGCAGCCTGCACCCCGTACGGCCCCGGCGCTCCCCCGGTCAACGCGACCACGACGAGGTCGCTGCCTTCCTCGATCATCGGCTGGTCCCAGCACCCTCGATCCTGGTCCTCGAGGAGGACGATCCCGCCACCGGCGTCAGTACGGGCATCTCGACGCGCGTGGACGAGGAGCATCAACGCCAGCAACCCGGCGATCTCGCGCTCATCGGGAAGCAAAGCGCGCAAGATCCTCGCCAGCCTGATCGCCTCTACCGCTAAGTCGACGCGTTGCAGATCCGGACCCGAACTGGCGGCATACCCTTCGGTGAACACCGAATAGATCACCTGCAGAACACCGGGCAGACGGTCCGGGAGTTCTTCGGCGCTGGGAGTTCGGAAGGGAATCCGAGCCTGACGTATCTTCTTCTTCGCACGCACGATCCGCTGCGCCATGGTCGCCGAAGGCACGAGGAAGGCCCGAGCAACCTCGGGCGTCGTCAACCCGCCGAGGCAACGCAAGGTGAGTGCGATTCGGTCGTCCTCGGCCAGCGCAGGGTGCGAGCAGGTGAAGAACAGCTGCAACCGCTCGTCGGGAAGTTCTCCGTCGACCGTGGGCGGCGCCGGGTCGGCACGATCGGCGTCCACCTGCATCACCGCCAATCGCGCCGCATAGGCCTGATCACGACGAAGCCTGTCGACGGCTTTGCGACGCGCCGTGGTCAGCAGCCAGGCGCCGGGTTTGGCCGGCACTCCGTCCACCGGCCAGTGCACCAACGCGGCCTCGACGGCTTCGGAGGTAACTTCCTCGGCCAGATCCAGGTCACCGAAACGGCGGACGAGCGAGGCCAAGAGTCGTCCACGTTCCTCCCGGAACACTGACTCGATGGAGTTCTCGGCCTGCTCGTCCACGGCGAATCAGTCCCCGAACCCGGCCAGCGGACGCACCTCAACGCTTCCACCGTCGCGCGCGCCGGGGCACCGCGCGGCCCAGGCCAGCGCCGCATCCAGATCAGGAACGTCGATGACGTCGTAGCCGCCGAGGATCTCACGGGTTTCAGCGAAGGGTCCGTCGGTGACGGTCTTTTCCCCGGACTGCGAGACCCGAACCGTCGTCGTAGTCGTCAGGTCGGCGAGGGCATCGCCGGACACCCAGATACCGGCATCCTTCATTTCCTTGTCATATTGCTGCCAGTCCTCGAACGTGCACTGGGGTTCGGTGTCTCCGCCGGGTGCGGTGTAGATGAGCAACATGTACTTCATGACTGACTCCTTGGTCTGTTGTTTCTCTTCCGGCCTTCTTGCCTTACAACATGACGACGAACGGTTCTCCCCGGAATCGACAGGCGACTCGAAAAAACTTTCGGCGGGTTCGTCCGAGATGCTGCCGTTAGGCTGAGTGTATGACCGAACGCGACCGGGACGCCGCTGGAAAGCCCCTCAATTCGCGGCCCCGCGACGGACTCGGCCGTCCACTGCCACGTGACGCAGCGGGCGGCGTCCCGCGCATTCCCGACGATGTGCGCCTCCCGCCGGACGAGTCGATCACCGAGGCTCAGCGTCTTCTCGACCACGGGATGCCTTTTCACGCGCACGAAATTTTCGAAGGAACGTGGAAGGACGCTCCCGCCGAGGAGCGTGACCTGTGGCAGGGACTGGCTCAATTGGCCGTCGGGCTCACCCATCTACTTCGGGGCAACAACACCGGTGCCGTCTCACTCCTCGGCCAGGGTCACGACCGCATCAGGCACTACGAAGTGGAAAGTCCGCACGGCCTCGACATCCCCGGCCTGCTGATGTGGTCCGAGCACCTGCTCGCTGAAATCGATCGCCCCGGCGATTTCCCCGCCCCTCCGATTCCGAGGTTGAGAATCCCCTGATGCCCATCTTCCCCATGTTTCCGCTCGGCTCTGCATTGCTTCCGGGTGAGGTGTTGCCACTGAACATCTTCGAGCCTCGGTACCGCGCACTGGTAGAGAACGTTCTCGAAGCTGCCGACGGCCCACTGTTCGGAGTAGTGCTCATCGCTCGTGGCCACGAGGTCGGTGGCGGCGAATCACGCCACGACATCGGCACTCTGGCTCGGATCGAGTCTCATGTCGCAATGGGCGCCGGACGGTATCAGTTGTATTGCCGGACCGAAGACCGCATCCGCGTCAATCGCTGGCTACCGGACGATCCTTACCCACTCGCCGAGGTCGAATTGTGGCCTGACGAGAACAACGGAACACCTGTCACCGCTTACGAATACGACTCTCTCCTCGAGCGCATCGAGTTCATGTACGGAATGCTGGGAAAGCTCGCACTTCGGGCCGGCGAACAGACTCCGCGAATGCCCGTCCCACCGGATCCCTTGGATCCGCTGGGTTCTCGGCTGTATGCCCTCGCCAGGAGCATTCCGATGGGTGACGCCGATCGCCTGGCGATTTTGACCGCGCCAGGCGCCGACGAACGTATTCGCACGCTCTCGGAGGCGGTCGAGAACACCATCGAGGTGGCGCAGTTCAATCTGCTCTGAGCGCGACTACGCCATCGTCTGACCCATGTCGATGACGATCTTCGTCCCGGTGACCGCGCGGGAGAGGTCCGTCGCAAGGTAGACCACGGCGTTGGAGATGTCCTCGACGGTGGTGCGTGGGACGGACGTGAGCGGCCACTTGTACGAGTTCATGTACTCCGGATGAGTAGTGAGCACCTTACCCACGTTGGGATCGTTACCCATCTCAGTCTCCACCGCGCCAGGGTGGATGCTGTTGACTCGAATGTCGAAGCTACCCAATTCCGTTGCCGCAGTGCGAGCCAAACCCACGAGACCGTGCTTGGCCGCCGAGTAGTGCGCACAACCAGGCGCTTCGGCGACGCCGGCAGCACTGCTGACGATCACGATGGAACCACCGTTGCCCGCCTCGATCATCGAGGGAACCGCAGCCGCCATCGTGCGCCACACACCATTGAGATTGATGTCCACCAGCGTCGACCACTGTTCTTCCGGCATCTCCCAGAAACGATTCCACGTAGCGATGCCCGCATTGGCGATCACGACGTCGAGGCGACCGAACTTGTCGACGCCCGACGCCACCGCCGCCCGCAGCGCCTCGAGGTCACGCACATCCGCTACCGCGGTGACGATCTCGCGCCCCTCTGCTCGCACGAGACGGGCCGTTTCTTCGAGGTCGGCTTCAGTTGCGGCCGCGTAACCCACGTCTTCAGACACCGACGCGCACACGTCGACAGCGATGACGTCGGCACCTTCCTGCGCGAGTCGGATCGCGTGATTGCGTCCCTGACCCCGCGCTGCACCGGTGATGAAGACGACCTTGCCTGCCAAGAGTTGTGTCATGGCCGGGACGTTAGACGCTGATGTGGCCCGCTGCCCCTGAGTTCCCGCTCGGCGGGAATCAGCCATCCACGATCACGACGTGCAGATTTCGCGGACCGTGTACACCTTCGACGCGTTCGAGTTCGATGTCGGAGGTTGCCGACGGGCCGCTGATCATGGTGGTGGGACGCTGCGGCGTCAGCCGCGCAATCGCCTCCGGCACTCCCACTTCCACACTGCTGCGATACACGACGCAGATGTGTGTGTCCGGTACCAGAGTCAACGCACGACGTCCCTGCTCCGGACCGGCGTCGAGGAAGATGGTGCCGGTCTCGGCGCACGCTACCTTCGAGCCGGTGACAACGGCGTCGAGGTTCTCGAGTTCAGGAGCCGGTACGTCCGGGCTGTCCACCACCAGCGTTCCGTCGAATCCGGCTACCCATGATCGGTCGAGGCCGGCGGGGATTCCCAGTGTGTGTAGACCGTGCACCCTTAGTATTCCGGTGACGGTCTCGGCGATTTCCATCGCCGCGCACTGGTGGACGTGCGCCTTGTAGTCCTCGAGGCGGTCGACGAACAAATCGATGAGCTCCCCGTCTGGCATGGTTCTGCCAGTCCGGTAGTTTCGCGGTATCTCGCCTTCGCAGGCGGGCGCCAAGGTGATGGCATCACGAATACGTCCGAGCACCAGTTCACGTGAATTCATCTGTCTGCCTTCCCGTCACGACGAGCCTCGTCCAATGCCGCGCGGCCTTCGTCGGAGTCCCACCAGGATCGGAAGGTCTGCTTGGGTGGAGCGGGAATGTCTCTGGCAGCTGTCCAACCGTTCAATGGAGGTGGCAATGTGGAGATCTTCCCCTTCTTGCCGGCCACGACGCGTCCGAGCACCAGTTCACGTGAATTCATCTGTCTGCCTTCCCGTCACGACGAGCCTCGTCCAATGCCGCGCGGCCTTCGTCGGAGTCCCACCAGGATCGGAAGGTCTGCTTGGGTGGAGCGGGAATGTCTCTGGCAGCTGTCCAACCGTTCAATGGAGGTGGCAATGTGGAGATCTTCCCCTTCTTGCCGGCCACGACGCGTCCGAGCCCGGCAGCTTTCTGAGCCAGCGTCCACCGGCCCTCGGTCGACATCGCCAGAGATGCGGCTTTCATCGCCAAAGACTCTGCCGTGACACCGGATTGCTCGACCTTCTGGTGACGCAATTCGACGAGCAGCGAGGGTATGTCGATCTTGACCGGGCAGGCGTCGAAGCACGCACCGCACAGACTCGAGGCAAAAGGAAGAGTCGAATTCGGATCGTCTTTGCCATGCATGCCCGCGAGCTGCGGAGTCAGTACCGCGCCGATCGGTCCCGGATAGGTGGATCCGTAGGCGTGGCCACCGGTGCGCTCGTAGACAGGGCACACGTTCAGGCACGCCGAGCACCGTATGCAGCTCAGGGCTTCCCTCCCGATCTTGTCGGCAAGCGCGGCGGTCCGGCCGTTGTCGAGGAGGACCAGGTGAAATTCCTGTGGACCGTCGTCAGGCGTGACGCCGGTCCACAGGGAGGTGTACGGGTTCATTCGCTCCCCTGTCGACGACCGCGGCAACAGTTGAAGGAAGACCTCCAGATCCTGATAGGTCGGCAGAATCTTCTCGATGCCCATGACGGTGATCAGTGTTTTCGGCAGCGTCAGGCACATTCGCCCGTTGCCCTCCGACTCCACGACGGTCAGAGTGCCCGTGTCCGCGATGCCGAAATTGGCGCCGGATACGGCGACGGGCGTCGTCATGAACTTGTGGCGTAAGAACTTTCGTGCAGCTTCGGCAAGTTCGGCCGGGTTCTCCCCGAGGTTCGGATCGACATCTGGCATCTCACGCAGGAAAATCTCGCGAATCTCTGACCTGTTGCGATGGATCGCAGGAACCAGGATGTGCGACGGTTTGTCGTGGCCGAGCTGGACGATCAATTCCGCGAGATCGGTCTCGTAGGCGATAATTCCCTGGGTTTCGAGATGCTCGTTGAGACCGATCTCCTGCGTTGCCATCGACTTGACCTTGATGACCTCGTCGGAGCCGGTGGCTTTGACAAGCTCGGTCACAATGGCGTTGGCCTCGTTGGCATCCGCTGCCCAATGCACCTGCCCACCGCGAGCGACTACTGCAGCTTCGAACTGTTCGAGCAGTTCCGGCAACCGCGCCATGACGTCGGCCTTGATCGCCGAACCCGCATCCCGCAGCTCCTCCCAATCGGGGAGCTCTCCAGTTACGTTGATGCGCTTGGCACGGATGGTATGCGTTGCCTTGCCGATATTGCGTCGCAGTTGCGCGTTGGCCAGCTCGTGATGTGCTGCGACAGGGAACTTCTCAGTACCTCGCAGGAACCCTGCACCTTCGGGTGACCTCGGCGGAAAGCTGGGCAGACCCAGCGTCACAGCGCTCATGCGTGCACCCGGCTTTCCACCGATGCCAGAATCTCCGCGAGGTGAATGGTCTTGGCGCCCATCTGCAGTCGTGACATCCCACCGCCGATGTGCATGAGACAGGACGAATCTCCGGCGCTGCAGAACTCTGCGCCGGTGTCGGCCACATGGCGAATCTTGTCAGCCAACATGGCCGTCGACGTCTCGGCGTTCTTGATGGCAAACGTGCCGCCGAAGCCGCAGCAGGAATCTGCTTCCGGGAGTTCGACCAGATCGATGTCGCGGACGTTGCGCAGCAACTGAAGTGGTTTGTCTCCCACTCTCAACATGCGCAGTGAGTGACAGGTCGGGTGATAGGTGACCCGGTGCGGGAAGTACGCGCCCACATCGGTGACACCGAGAACGTCCACGAGGAATTCCGAAAGCTCGTACGTCTTTGCCTTCACTGTCTGCACCTGCCCACACAGCGACGCGGTGCCGTAGCGCTCGGCAACGATCTCGTGTTGATGACGGATCGAACCGACGCACGATCCCGATGGTGCGACAACGGCGTCGATCGACGCATCACCGAACGTATCGGCGTAGTTCGCGACCAGTGGCAGCGCGCCCGGCTGGTAGCCGGTGTTGACGTGCATCTGCCCACAGCAGGTCTGCCCGGACGGAAACACGACGTCGTGCCCGAGACGGGTGAGCAGGAGGGCGGTGGCCTTGACGGCGTCGGGAAACATCGTGTCCCCGATGCAGGTGGCGAACAGCGCTACTCGCATGTGGTTCCCCGCAATCTGTCGGTGTGGTCTGACCACAGTAATACATCCCCGGACAGGCCACCCCGTTAACGGCGTCCACCCGGTTATGCTCTTGCCTCATGCCGACCGAGCCGAGCCCGCGAGCGTGGGAACAAGTACTGAGCCACCTCGAACGTCGGCTCGTTTCAGGCGAGGTGTCTCCTGGCCAGCGCCTGCCGGGAGAGAGAATTCTGGCAGCAGAGTTGGGCGTCGGACGGTCATCGGTCCGAGAAGCGTTGCGGGTCATGGAAGCACTCGGCCTCCTCAAGGCGCAGACTGGCTCCGGCCCGACGTCCGGCGCGATGATCGTGGCCAAACCGACCGGCGGCATGACCATGCTGATGCGGATGCAGGTTGCAGCACAAGGATTTCCGGTCTCGGATGTGGTGAAGACACGACTCGTTCTCGAATCCGAGGTGATGCAGTCCCTGGCATCGCGGACCCCGACGCCCGACCTCAGCACGGCCGTCGAACTGCTCGACTCGATGGATGACGTAGATCTGTCGGCCGAGGAATTCCTACTACTCGACGCGCAATTCCACGTAGCGCTCGCCGACGCGGCGGGCAATCAGGTGATCGCAGCCATGATGACCGGCCTACGAGAGTCCATCGAGGCCTACGTTCTCGCGGGCGTGCAGATCGACAGCTGGCCGAGCACCTGCATGCGACTGCGTCACGAACACCGAGGATTGGTCGATGCGGTCAACGCGGGTGACGGCGAACTCGCACGTCAGCGCATAGTCGGACACATCCGCGGTTACTACTCGGAAAGCGCTCACTCCAGCCGGTGACAGGGGGTGGTAATTGCACCTCCAGAAGTCGTGTACTGTTGGTTTCACACCGACGCGGGGTGGAGCAGCTCGGTAGCTCGCTGGGCTCATAACCCAGAGGTCGCAGGTTCAAATCCTGTCCCCGCTACAAAGAAGAGGCCCGTAGGTTGCGAAAGCGACCTACGGGCCTTTTGCTGTGCGCCTTTATTAACCGCCGGGGGTTAATAAAGGCGCACAGCAGTAGCTCACACCGCCACGTTGTGAAAATCGATCTCCGCGGCCAGCATGCCGGAGAACCACCGATCCAGGTCCTCGTCGGTGACGGACTCGGGCATGGCGTCCACCTCGCACGCCAGCACCGCCACCTGAGACACGAACGGCGGAGCGACATGCATGTCTACCCAGTCCTGCAACGCTGGTTCGCGCTGTACGTTCACTGCCGCCGCCTCCCGGCACCACGACAGATACAGGGTTTCCGCGGCGTACATGCCCACCAGGGCCGCCGCCCTGCCCTCTTCGCCAGCGAGGGTCAAGGCATGCGTCGACAGCACAGACGACTCCTCGACCAGAGCCGCTGCGTCCCCCGCGTACGGGAAGCGGGAACGCAACTGCGCGAAATACTCGCGCTGTTCGCCCACCAGGTTCGACATCGACGTCACGTGGTCGAGCGCGTCGTCGAGCGTCGGGGATTCGGCGACCACCAACCCCAACACCTTGACGGCCGTCAGTACGAATGCCTCTTCGATCACGAGGTACCGGCGGAATCCCTCATCACTCAACGTCCCGCCGATGGTGTCCTCGATGAATGGAACCGCCCGCGCGGCAGCGAGATTACTCTGCTGCCGCGCGAGCAGGTCTGAGGAGCGACTCATTCGCCGGCGACCCAACTGATCAAGCCGTCGAACAGGTCGGTGTATCCAGGCCACTGCTCACAGAACTCCGGCGGAGCCCAGTGCGGCGAGCAGTCCGAGGTGAAGACGATCGACCGTCCGGCGCCGTATTCACCGGCAGCGACAAGCGGATCGCCGTTGATGGTGGCGGGAACCACGGCACCGTCCTTCGCGACGACGCGGTTGTATCCCAGGAGCGCCGGCCAGGAATCGCCGGCACCACCGAGAGCCGGGTGAGCAGCATCGACGACGGTGGGAACGATCCCGGCCGGTGTCTCGACGCGATCGTCTTCGGCCAGCATCGTCACGGGTAGTACCTCGGCGATCGCGGTCTGGCGGAAAGCTGCTCGCGCCTGGAACCCGGAGAACGAGAGGTAGCCACCGATCATCATCAGTGAGCCGCCGGCGTTCACCCAGTCACGAAGCGCGACAAGGCGATCCTCCCCGGCGCGGAACTGGTCGAAGACACCGGGAGCCAACTGCAGCGAGTTCGCTCCGATGTCGGAGAGAACGACGACGTCGAACTGGGACAACGCTTCTGCGGTACCGGGGAACTGCGTGGGCACCAGGTGTGCGGGCATGTGTGTCACGTCGTGGCCACGTGAGGTGAGCGCATCCCGAAGCGGACCGACTCCCTCGACGTAGGAATGGACACTGAACTCGTCGACGCCCTTGACGTGCGTCGACGTCGTCATCCAGCTCTCGCCGGCGATCAGTACTCGTTTACCCATGACTGCTTCTGTTTCCTTTCGCGGCCTGCTCGAAGAGCGACCTCGGGTTGTCTCGCATCAGTGCGGACACTTGCTGGGGATCTACGCCTGCGCGCACCAACCGGGCGGCGAAGGCGAGTGGTACGTAGGAGAATCCGTTTCCGCCGTGCTTTCTGAGCATTGATTTGAGGAAGAGGTCGTGACTGAGCAGGAGCTGTGATGCGTGGCCGGAGGTGACCAATCCGGCTACCGCAGTGGCTGTTTCCGCCGGATGCGGCGAAAGACCCTCGCCTGGGAAATCGAAAGGCATCCCGATCATGTCGAACTCGAGAAAGACACCGCGGTCGGCGAGCGATCGTTGGTAGTCGGCGTCGTGTCCGGACGGGTCCATGTGGCACAGGACCACTGCTTGCGGATCGACGCCCATCTCGTCGACCACGATGTCGACGACGTGATGTCCGACGCGCTGCCATCCCGGAAGGTGGACGAACAGGGGCACGTCCACCTCGCGCTGGGCGATGCATGCCGCCCTCAACGCTTTCGCCTCGTTCTGAGTGAAGAGCGGGGAGACTCCGATCTCCCCGATCACGCCAGGTGCCAATTCCTTTGCCGGATCGAACTCCTCGACGAGCGAACCTGCCAGATCGTCGACACCGAGTTCGTGGACCTCGACCGGATGGGTCGTCTCGAGGTACCACCCTGAACCCATGATCACTCGCACGTCTGACTTTCGCGAGAACTCCGCCAACTTCTCCGGTGCCCGGCCCAGTCCCGGCGGTGTCAGATCAACGATCGTCCGACCACCGAGGCGGGCGAAGTCCACAAGGTCTTCCACCACGGCCGCTGCGTCGTCGACTCGACAATTGTCGAGACTGTAATACGGATTGTCGTGAAGAAGCCAGGCATCCTCGGCGCGCACCGGACCGGCCAGCCGCTGTGCCACAACCGGATCCGGGGCCTCGGTGTACGCACCGGTGACGTCGTTGTGCAGATGTTCGTGTGGGAGAACCAGTCCGAGTTCCGAACTGTCCACAGTTCCCGTGACAGTACGAACCTTGCTCATGAACGTGCAGGCCCCGAGGGTGCGGACTGCAGGTGTCGCCACAGCGCGCTCAGGGTGTGTCCCCGCATGTTGATCCAGATGGCCAGTAGCAGAACGACACCGGTGATGATCGGCGTCAGGAACGGGCTCACACCGAGCAGGGTCAGTCCGTTGGCGATGATTCCGGTCAGGACAGCGCCGATGACGGTACCGATCACGGTGCCGCGACCGCCGAAGAGGTTGGTGCCACCGAGAACCACCGCGGTGATCACCGTGAGCTCGAATCCCGTTGCGGAGTTGGCCGAACCCGAGCCCAGTCGAGCCGCGATCAGCAGTCCCGCGATACCGGCAGCCAAGCCGGTGAAGACGAGCGTCATCATGAGCACACGACGCGTGTTGACGCCGGACCGTCGCACGGATTCGACGTTGGATCCGATACCGGTGACGTAGCGCCCGAAGCGCATGCGGTTGAGCGCAATTGCTCCGATGACCACGACGACGAGAGCAATCCAGGCGCTGGCGGAGAACCCGAGGAACTCAGCAGTTCCGAGCTTCGCGAAGTAAGTGTCGGCCGGAACCGGAACGGAGAATCCTTCGGTCCGATACAGCGCGATACCGCGAATGACGGACATCGTCGCCAGAGTCACGATGAACGGCGGAATGCCCTGATAGGCAGCGAGCCATCCGTTGACCAGGCCCCAGGCCGCACCCATCACCGGGGCGGCGACGAAGACCAGGGACGAATCGACGCCGGCCTGGATAAGCTCGGCACTCATCGCCGCGACGAACGCGACGATCGCACCGACGGACAGGTCGATCTGACCTGCCGTGATCACGAAAGTCATCGCCACCGCGATGATCAGAACCGGAGCGATCTGGGTTGCCAGGTTCGACAGGTTCGTAAATGTCAGGAACGACGACGTGGTCGCCGAGAAGACGGCTGCGACAGCAACTGTCACCGCCAGCATCGCGAGGGTGGGCTTGTTGACGCTGTCCCACAAGGAGGGTTTCGCGGCGAGCTTGCGCTCGATCGGCGCCTGGGTCTTCTCGAGAGTGGTCATGCCGTGGCTCCCTGTGTTGCTGCCGATGTCCGTTGCGGCACCGGAGTTCGAGTGATGAGTCCGACGAGGGACTCGATGTTCAGGTCGCCGATCGGAACATCGTCGACACTCTGTCCCTCGTACATGACCGTGATTCGGTCACATACGCGGAACAGGTCCTGCAGGCGGTGTGTCACGAGAATGACGCCCACTCCGGCCGCTGCGACGTCCGTGATCAGCTTGAGCACCGACTCGACCTCGGCGACGGCAAGCGCTGCGGTGGGCTCGTCGAGGATCAGTACGTCTGGCCGAAAGGAAACAGCGCGGGCGATCGCGACGGTTTGCCGCTGCCCGCCGGACAGTTGCCCGATCTCCTGGTAGGTCGACTTCACCTTGACATGAAGGTCGGCGAGAATGTGAGCCGCCTTCTCGTGCATGGCATGCCGGTCGAGGAATGGACCTTTTCGCGGTTCTCTGCCGAGGAACAGGTTGCTCGCGACGTCGAGCGTGTCGCACAGCGCCAGGTCCTGGTAGACGATGCCGATCTTCTTCTGCTGCGCGTCGAGCGGCGTCGAGAAGCGCACTGGTTCACCGTTGACGCGCATTTCGCCGCCGTCGTGCTGGACGGCGCCCGCGAGGATCTTCATCAGGGTGGACTTGCCGGCGCCGTTGTCGCCGACGACTCCGAGTACTTCACCCTTCGCCAGCCGAAGGTCAACTCCTTGAAGGGACTTCACCGGTCCGTACGACTTGGTGATGCCCGAGAGTTCGATCAGTGGAGGTGCCATGATTACTTCTCCAAGTAGTACATGTAGTCGGCTACGTTCTCCGGGGTCACGATCTGGGTGGGGACGGGGATGTTCGCCGGAGCGCCGCGACCACAAGCCAGGTCGATTGCCGAATTCATTGCCTCGTGGCCGAATTCGAAGGTGTTCTGCTGGACCACGCCTTTAAGCCAACCGGCTTTGAGTCCGCCTACCGCCTGATCCGAAAGATCCCAACCGACTGCTTCGATGCGATCCTGCGCCTTCTGACTGTTGACCGCCGCAACGAGTCCGATCAAAGCCGGCTCACCGGTTGCGTAGACGTACTTCATGTCGCCACCGCCGGTCAGCAGGTTCTCCGCTGCGGTCTGTGCGTTCTCCTGAATGTTACGTCCGTCCACGACGGTGCCGACGGTCATTCCGCGGCCGGTCACGGTCTCCGTGAAGCCCTTCTGCCGCTCCAACTGGACAGTG
Source organism: Rhodococcus sp. ARP2 (assembly GCF_001029585.1). Classification (NCBI taxonomy): domain Bacteria; kingdom Bacillati; phylum Actinomycetota; class Actinomycetes; order Mycobacteriales; family Nocardiaceae; genus Rhodococcus; species Rhodococcus sp. ARP2. The sequence continues at coordinate 97,799 of NZ_LEKE01000023.1, forward strand.
CTGTTGAGCGCGCCGACGATACCGACCGTTCCGGTGTTGTTCGCGACGTCGGCCAAGGTGTTTCCGATCTTGGCACCGCCCTCGGCATTGGCCGTACCGACCTGAGTCGACAGCGCCGGATCGTCGATGGTCGCGTCGACCGCGACGACGGGGATGCCCGCGTTCTTGGCCTTGACCACCGACGGCTTGATTCCGTCCGTGTCGATTGCATCGACGATGATCGCGTCGACTCCGGCGGCGATCAGATTGTCGAAGGCGTTGGCCTGCGCCACGGAATCGTCGTTGCCACTGATGATCTGCAGGTCGACACCTGCCTTGTCCGCGACGTTCTTGGCGGCATTGTTGATCTGGTTGAAGTACAGCGCCTGAAGGTTGATGGTCACCAGACCGACCTTGAGCTTGCCGTTCGTCCCGTCGCAGCTTTCGGCGACTCGGGTCGGCTGCGGGATGGACGAGCCACCCGATGCGTCCTTCGAGTCACTCGACGAAGCCGAGTCACAAGCGGTGAGCGTGAGCGCGACTGCAGCTCCCAGCGCCAGAGGCAATGCACGTTTCATCATCGAGTCTCCAAAAGGGTGTGAGGGGTCAATGTTGCTGTGAAGCTGTCCAATTCATCTCGGGTGGGGCATCCGCGGGGTCCGGCAGTGGCGCAAGCCAAGGCAGCCGAGGCTCCCGCGAGTCGTGCAGCGTCCACCGGTGAGCGCCCGGCGTCGACAAAAGCGATGTACGTACCGCCGAAGCAATCACCGGCCCCGACGGCATCGACGACGTCGACCGCTACTGCCGGTTCGCTCGTCACCTCGCCGTCCGGTGTGGCCAGTGTCCAACCTCGCGAGCCGTCGGTCACCAGCAGGTGTGTGTTGTGCTCGGCGGCCAGTGCCTGCCACTGATCGAAACCGATCCCGAACTCGCCTTCCCACAGGGCACGCCCTACGACGACGTGGTCAGCGAGCGCGAATGCGCGCAGTGCCGCGGCTTTGTTTTCACAACCGTCCAGATCGATTACCAGACTTACGCTTCCCGGCAATCCCTCTGGCAGGAAGCCCGCACGGTATCCGTCGAGGAACAGCCGTCCACCACCGGCAGCAGCCAATCGGGTGATGACAACTCCGATTCGTTCGGCATCGTTCGGGTCGTCTTGACTGATGATGGAGCGATCGCCGTCCTGCGCGATGAGTACAACTGCCGTTGACAGGAACGCATCTCGCGGCGACCAACTGGTGTCGACGCCGTCAGCCTCGAGGGCTTCGAGAAACTCGGTGGATCGCGCGTCCGGGCCCACGGCACCGGCAAAGATCACCTGCGCGCCCATTCGGGCTGCGGATACCGCAGCATTTGCATTCATTCCACCGTCGATCTGACTGATGGCCGTTGCCTGCACGCGCTCTCCGAGCACCGGCACATGTGGAACATGTACCGTCACATCGTTGTTGGCGTATCCACAAAAGACAATCATGGTTACTTTCCTGCGGCCCGGGACACTTCGCGGACCTTCTCGCCTGCGACCCGTCCCCACCAGCGTCCATTGTCCTTGACCGAGGATGCAACTATGGCGCCGTCGCATTCCTTCATCAGCGCTGCGACATTGGCAGCCGTGATGCCGGATCCGATGATCACGGGAAGAACGGTGTTGTCTCGGATCACGGAAACCTCGTCGACCGAAGCGGCGTCACCGGTGCGCGAACCGGTCGCGATCAGGACATCTGCGTCGAAGAACTCGGCGTCTTCGGTCTGTTCCGCGACGGTGCGGTCCGCAACAATGGCATGCGCACCATGCTTGACGTGCACGTCAGCGAAGATCCGGACCGGGTCGGCGCCGATGCGATGGCGAAAGCGCGTCGTCTTGGCCGCCTGACCCTCGATGAAGCCCTCATTGGCAATGTAGGCATTGGCCCACTGATTGACGCGCACAAAACTCGCGCCTGCCGCCCACGCCGCGGCCACTCCGCACTCGCCGGCGTTGGACAGGATGCTGACGCCGACGGCCTTGCCGAACTCGCCGACCACCGCTGCCGTGATGACTCCCATGCTGGCGGCGGTTTCGTATCCGTGTTCGCCGGGCTTGAGGAACGGTATGTCCCAGTGATTTTCGACGATCACACCGTCGAAACCGTTGTCGACGTACGCGTGCGCTTCCTCCACAGCGAAGCGAGCAATTTCCGAAACCGGCTGCCCGGTGTAGTGCGGGCTGCCCGGCAGAGCAGGGAGGTGGATGGCCCCGATGAGAGAAGGCGTGCCGGTGAACATCTCTGCCAACGCCGAGGGCTTGGGCGGAAAGACTCCGAGCGGTGATGCGGTCACTTCAGCTACCCCATTCCATGCGCAAGATTTGCGCTGTATGTCCATGCACAAGATCTGCACACGATGTAATCGATTGCCCTGATGAATTAGCAGGTTATGCGATCAACACCGGGTTGTGTCAAGGATTTCACAATTCGAATTTGTAAACGATTGCCTCAATCGCGTTACATGCGGGACACTGGACCGTGCGGTTCGATAACCTCGGACCCGAATCGAGCAGAAAACGGGGGACGCATGCGCAAGGCGACCATTCGCGATGTCGCGGAACTGGCCGGGGTCTCGACTGCCACCGTGTCGCGGGCACTGTCCGGATCCCGCCCTGTCTCGGACGAGCTTGCAGCGACGATCAAACGAGCCGCGGATTCTCTCGGATACTCGGGAAACATCATCGCCAGCTCACTGCGTCGTAATCGGACGGACACTGTCGGCATGGTGGTTCCCAGTATCGCGAATCCCTTCTTCACTTCGCTGGTGGTCAATGTCGAACACGTCCTGGCTCAGCGCGGCCTACAACTGTTCCTGTGCGATTCTCGTTCCGATCCCGACGTGGAAGCGCAGCGGCTCAAGTCGCTCGTCTCGCGGCAGGTGGACGGAATCATCATCAGCCCGTGCCACGGCGAATTGAGTGCCGAAGCAGTACGAGCCAGCGCAGCAACGCTTCCGGTCGTTCAACTGGACCGGTTTGCAATGGATACCCAGACGGACTGGGTCGGTGTCGACGACGACGCCGCTCAATCACTCGTGATGGAGCATCTGTCCGAGCGCGGCGCGCGATCGGCTGCCTTCATCAGTTCCGAGCTGACCAATTCGTCGACCGAACTTCGCCGGGCCGGATTCTTCCGCCATGCGGATCGAATGGGAATCGAAACTCGTGACGAGTGGACACAACTCGGCGAGTATTCGATCGAATGGGGACGCACGGCGTCCAACACCATCCTGACCGGCAAGACTCGCCCCGACGCCTTGGTCTGCGCCGACGACCTGATCGCGCTCGGTGTGCTGCAGACCTGCCACGCATTGGGCATCGACGTCCCCGGCGACGTTCTGGTCACCGGTTTCGACAACATCCCCTTCTCCGAACTGTGCAATCCGCCGTTGACCACCGTCGGACAGCCGCAGGAGAGAATCGCGGAAGAAGCTGTGCGACTTCTGGATCAGGCGATGAACAACTCTTCCGAGTCGACAGCCCACATTGCGCTTGCTCCTGAACTGATTGTCCGTCAGTCCACCGTCGGCCAAGCAGCAGCCACCGCACCGTAAGCCGCAATGGCATCGTCCAGTTCCGAGACCTTGACGCTTTCGTTGGCTGCATGCATCAACGAGGGAGTGCCAGGGCCCCAGATCACGACGGGAGCGCCGGGGGCGGCCGCTGCCAGCACCGAAGCGTCGGTGAAGTACGAAACCGGTTCGGTTGCAACAGGGATCGGCAAGGTAGCCAACCACGGATCCGACGCGTCGGTACGCACACCTCCCAGGTGAATCGACGTCTCCACCGAGTCGACTTCCGGTTGGGCGCGCCACCATGCAAGCAGGTCTGCGCCGTCTCCCACCGTGCGGTGATCGATCACCGCACGTGCATTGTCCGGCACGATGTTCGGAGCCGAACCGCCGCCGACCAAACCGAGGTTCCAGGTTTCGGCGCCCAGAAACGCGTCGGACGACAGCGGAAGCTCACGCCGAGCTCGATCGACGACGTCAAGCAGTTTGAGGACAGCGTTTGTTCCTCGCTGCGGCGTACTCCCGTGCGCGGCTTTTCCTTTGACGGACACTTCGAGCCACAGTGCACCGCGGTGCCCCAGGTTGATGCGATTGCCGGTCGCCTCGGGAACGATGACAGCCCCGACCTCGAGATTCGCCACGGCGTCGGCCGAACGAACGGCCCCGAGCGATCCGATTTCCTCGTCGCTCGTCAGCAGTAGTGCGACCGGGACTCCACGTTCGAAAGCGTCGACAACCGCGGCAGTAGCGGCAACAAGGCCGGCCTTCATATCCGATGTCCCTCTGCCGAGGAACAATTCGCCGTCGACCTGTGCGGCGTACGGGTCGAACCCCCAGTCGGAGACAGTGCCCACTGGCACCGTGTCCACGTGGCAGGCGAACAGGAGTCTGGCTGCCGAGGGTGCAGCTTCGTTGGTGATCAAGGCCCAGGGATGATTGCCGGTCAGGTCTGACTCCACCTTCGCCTGTGGCGCACGTGAGAGAACCAACGAGACAATCGAATCCATCGCCCGCCGTTGAGGAGCGGCCTCCCCCGAGACCGTGTCGAGAGCTACCAGTTCCGAGAGAAGTCCGAGGGAATCCATGTACCTATTCTTGCACTGCCACGGATTCAGTGCGCTGCCAGCTGGGCGATGACGACGTAATTGTCGTCGGTCGACTCTCCTTCGACGACATCACAATTGGCGAGGATCAACCGTCCCGGAACCGATTCGCGCAACTCGTGAGTGCCCAGCAGCGAACCTTTGTGCAGCGGCCCGACGGTTTCGACGTCGTACTCGAGTGTGCCGTTCGGTGTAGCCAGGAGAATTCGATCGCCCGGCTCCACTACCCGGAGCGCCCGGAACGGTGCTTCGCGAGTGGTGTAGTTGTGCCCGACGACAACAACGGTCTGTGTGGTTTCCGTTCCCGGCATTCCGCTCTCGCCCCACCACACCGGCAGTTCGTCGACGGGATTCAGTTGCTGCCCACTCTCGCCGCCGCGCATCAGTTTCTCCGAGTGCAACGGACTGCTCAGGTACGTGACCCCGGACGCAGACCTCAACTCGATCCTCTCGGGTTCTGCCGGATCGACGGTCACCGAAGCCGGTGCAGCCGCGATATGCGACTGCACCGGCGAGCGGTCAGGTAGCGATCCCGCATTCTCGCCCGAACATCCGGATGCGAGGAGGGTGAGGATCGCTACCGCCGAGAGGCCGGCGCTACGCAGACGTGTTGCCCGGGCCGTCATGACGCTTGCGACGAACAACCACCGTCGTAGCTGCTGCGGCGGCAGCGCCCACGACTCCGACGCCGATCAGTACAGCCGGCAGGTTGGAACTGCTGCTGCCGCTGGTGCTGCTTGCAGTGTCACCGAGAGCAAGTTCGACGGGGGGCAGGCTTCCTGCAAGTGCCGGATCGCCGTCGGCATCGGTGACGTAGTAGTCGACGACGTCGAAGGCGCCCTTGTTGTTGTAGTAGCCGACCAGCTTGACGCCGGTCTTGTTCACTACAGCGGTGGTCTCGTCGACCTTCGTGACCCCGGAGCCGTCGTCGGTGTGCTCACCGATGATCACTTCACCGCCGACGCCTGTTCCGTTGTCGATCTCCTTCTCGCCCTTTGCCTTGAGCTCGTCGACGATCTTCTGCGCTGCATCCGCTTCGGCTTTCGCGGCGGCCGCGGCGGCCTGAGCTTCCTTGGCCTTTGCTGCTGCGGCGTCGGCTGCGGCCTTCGCGTCTTCGGCGGCCAGGTAGAGATCCTGCGCCTTCTTACTCGCTGCTTCGGCAGCTTCGGCCTTCTTGGCGGCTTCGGCAGCCTTTTCGTCGGCGATTGCTCGCTTGTCGGTGGCAGCCTCGCCCGCAGCATCGGCCTCGGCCTGGGCCGTCTCCGCGGCCTTCTGCGCAGCGGCGGCGTCCTTCTGTGCGGAAGCTGCGGTAGCTGCCGCTTCATCAGCAGCCTTACGGGCGGCGGTAGCAGCTTCTACCTCGGTGGCGGCTGCGGACTCGGCTGCCTTGGCCGTAGTTTCGGCGGCGGTGGCCACCTTCTGAGTTTCCTTGACGGTGATCGCGAGCTGCTTGGCATTCCAAGCTGCGGCCAACGCCTGAGCCTTTGCGGCGAGTCCCTTCGCGATGTCCCAGTTCTTGAAGGCTTCCTCGGCTTCCTTGTTCTTGTCCGCAACCAGCTTGGCGTTTGCATCCGCGGCAGCCTTCGCCTCATCGGCTTTGGCCTGCAGAGCATTAGCCTCGGCGCGAGCCTGTGCCGCCTCCTCGGTCTTGGTCCCCGAACCGGCGGCCTTCGCAGCTTCCTCGAGTTCGGCAGCCTTGGCTGCGGCGGCGTCTGCTTCTGCCTGAGCTGTTTTTGCTACCTCTTTCGCATCGGCCGCTGCGGACTCCGCAACCTTGGCTGCCTCTTCGGCTTCCTTGGCAGACTGTTCCGCGGCCCCTGCCTCCGCCTTGGCCTGGGTCGATTCGACCGCCGCCTTGGTTGCCTCGACGCTCGCCTGAGTCATTGCCTCGGTCGCCTTCACCGAAGTGTCTGTCGCTGCGGACGAGTCGACCCCTGCCGTCGCGGCTGCTTCGGCGGCCTTCGCTGCCGCGTCGGCTGCTGCTTGGGCTTTTGCTTCGGCTTCCGCCAGTGCTGCGGCGTCCGTACCTGCGGTTTCGGCACTGCCCGCGCCCGCGACCCCGGCTTCAACCTTCTCGGGTGTGGTCTCGGTGCTCGTCGCCGCGTCGGCGTCGGTGGTGGCAGCTGCCTCTTCCTCGGCGCAGGTCACCAGCGGATCGGCACTCGGGGTACACACGGTTTCGGGCTCTGCCGATGCAATTCCTGTGCCGCCCACCGCCAATCCGAGAGCTAGTACGGCACCGGCGGCCGCAGAGCGGACCCTCCGAGAATGGGCGATGGACTTCTCCGACATAGCGCTCAACCTTTCGGCCTTCTTTACGAAGACGGCAATTCCGGCGTGGACAGCCTTTACTTCGTCGGCTGAGTTCCAGACGTTACGACCGGTCGGTCCGAAAAATTGAGAGCTTATGTTCGGGACGCAGGAATCAGGACCGCGGAATGCGCCCCATCAGGTAGAACTCCGGATTGGGCAGCATGCCGGAGAAGCTCGCCATGCGATTGCTCAGCCCGAAGAATGCAGTGATCGCGGCGATGTCCCACGCGTCCTCGTCGCCGAAGCCGTGCACACGAAGGGCGTCGAAGTCGGCGTCGGCGATTTCGTGCGAGGCGGAGTTCACCTTGGTGGCGAAGTCGAGCATCGCGCGCTGACGATCGGAGATCTCTGCGGTGCGATAGTTGACCGCAACCTGGTCGGCAACCAGCGGCTTCTTCTCGTAGATACGCAGAATCGCGCCGTGCGCGACAACGCAGTACGTACATTTGTTGGCCGCAGAGATCGTGGTGACGATCATTTCTCGATCGCCCTTGGTGAGTGCGGAATCTTCCTTGAGCATGATCGCGTCGTGGTATGCGAAGAATGCCCGGAACTCGGCTGGCCGCCGAGCGAACATCAGGAAGACGTTGGGCACGAACCCTGACTTCTCCTGGATCTCGAGAATCCTGGCGGCGATGTCCTCGGGCACCTCGGTCAATTCAGCCTGCGGAAAACGGGTGCTCACTGTGCCTCCTGGTCAACCATCGATGTTCGATTCAAGATAATGATGATTAACTGAGTTGTCCAGATGCATTTCCTGCCCTACTTTTTCGGGCACGGATAGTCGGGTACGGCCCAAGTGATCTGCGTAGCGTGAAACCCGTGAACAGGAAGACACGATGATCGACGGACTGAACCGCGCGCTCGACTACATCGAAAACAATCTGAGCGGCGAGATCGACACAGCCGAGATGGCAAGGCTGGCAACCACCTCGGAGTATCACTTTCGGCGGATGTTCTCGGCCCTGGCCGGCATTCCCGTATCCGAATACATCCGTCGACGTCGACTCACCCTGGCCGGTGCCGAGTTGTCCGTCAGCAGATCAGGAGTGTTGGAGACCGCCGTGAAGTACGGCTACTCGTCCGCGGAAGCCTTCACACGAGCGTTCACCGCATTTCACGGCGTGAGCCCCGGCGCGGTCAAACGCGCTCCCGCCGTTCTCAAATCACAACCGAAACTTGTCATTCACGTGACGTTGGAAGGAGCCACACCGATGGACTACATGCTTGTGGACAAACCTGCCCTGACGGTAGTCGGGTTCAAGACCCGGGTTCCACTGGTTCACGAAGGTCCCAATTCTGCGATCGAAGATTTCACCCGCTCCGTGGACAAGGTTGCGCTGCGCGGTTTGCGCGAGCTGTCCGATCAGGAACCGGCGGGAATCGTCAGTGTCGTCGACAATTTGGCGCATCCCAGAACCGAAGGTACAGAACTGGATTACTACCTGGGAGTGGTCACCGGCAAACCTTCACCCACGGGTTTCGATGTGCTGACGGTCGACGCACACACGTGGGCCGTGTTCACCGCCGACGGGTCGGCAATCGAATCTGTGCAGTACTTGTGGCGAGATATCTACACGGAATGGTTCCCGGCCAACCCTTTTCGCTCCGTACCTGGTCCCGAGATCATGCGTACCGAATACAACGACGATTTCACCGTCGCGCGGTTCGAGCTCTGGATTCCGGTCGAGAGCGAGCTGAACGACGTCGGGGCGTAAAACAGCCGCCGGGTCGGATGGAAGTCACGACCCGGCGGCTGAGCCATCAGATGAAACAGACTGTCAAAGAATCAGTTTCGCTCCGGTAGCGGCAACCACGTCGTCGACGCTGATGCCCGGCGCCGTCTCCACCAGGCGGAGACCGTCGTCAGTCACGTCGATCACGGCCATGTCGGTGATGATTCGCTGGACGCAGCCCTTACCGGTCAGCGGAAGCGAGCACTCCTCGACGATCTTGTGCTCACCCTTCTTCGAGACGTGCTCCATCATCACGATGACGCGCTTTGCGCCGTGGACCAGATCCATCGCGCCGCCCATGCCTTTGACCATGTGGCCGGGGATCATCCAGTTCGCGAGGTCTCCGGTGGCACTGACCTGCATGGCACCGAGCACGGCAACGTCGACCTGGCCGCCGCGGATCATGCCGAACGACGCTGAGGAGTCGAAGAACGACGCACCGGGGAGAACGGTGATGGTCTCCTTGCCCGCATTGATCAGCTCGGGATCGAGTTCGTCCTCGGTCGGGTACGGCCCCACGCCCAGAACGCCGTTCTCCGAATGCAATACAACGGTGATGTCGGTCGGGAGGTAGTTCGGAACCAGCGTCGGCATACCGATGCCGAGGTTCACGTACTGCCCGTCCTCGAGTTCGCGCGCGACGCGGGCCGCCATCTCTTCGCGGGTGAGTTTGGTGGGTAGTACAGAAGTCATGCTCGTACCGTCCGATTCTCGATGCCGACCGTCACAGGGCCGACGTGGACAACACGCTGAACGTGAATGCCCGGCGTGTGGATCTCGGCAGGGTCGAGCTCACCCGGCTCGACGAGGTGCTCGACCTGCGCAATGGTGATGCGCCCCGACGTTGCTGCAGCCGGATTGAAGTTCTGGGTACTCGCGCGGTAGACGAGGTTGCCGTGCCGGTCACCTTTCCAGGCGTGGACCAGTGCATAGTCGGCGACGATGCCGCGCTCCATCACGTAGGTGACGCCGTCGAAGTCACGAGTTTCCTTGGGCGGACTGGCAACTGCGATGCCGCCGTTGCCGTCGTAACGCAGTGGCAGGCCACCGTCGGCGACCTGGGTGCCGACGCCGGCCGGGGTGAAGAACGCGGGGATGCCCGCTCCCCCGGCGCGCATGCGCTCGGCGAGCGTGCCCTGCGGCGTGAGTTCGACTTCCAGCTCACCGGAAAGGTACTGACGCGCGAACTCCTTGTTGGAGCCGACGTACGAGCTGACAGTACGACGGATACGCCCCTTCTCCAGAAGCACTCCGAGCCCGAACCCGTCGGTGCCGCAGTTGTTACTCACTGTTTCGAGTGATGTCGCGCCCTGCTCTAGGAGCGCATCGATGAGGATTTCCGGCACTCCGACGAGCCCGAAACCTCCGACAGCGATCGTGACGCCGTCCGGCACGTCGGCGACGGCCTCGGCAGCAGTGGGAATGACTTTGTCCATCATGTCGATCACAGTAGCGCGGTGCGTACGTATTGTGAACCCCCGTGCGCATCACGAACATTTTTCGCCCCCGGCATTGCCTGGGTCACATCTACGAACTATTCTGTTCGCAGAGCGCAACACATGTACACATTGCGAACAACTTCACGTAACCGAACGACGAGGTTCCCTATGCTGCATCTACCGCCGAGGTACCAGCGGCCGACTGGCGTCAACGCCCCGGCCGATTTCGCGGACTACAAGACCACTTCTCTTCGCCACCCGAAGCAACCGCTGAAGCTGCTCCCCCAGCGCCTCACGGAGCTCACCGGGCCGGTATTCGGCGAAGATCGCGTCGGCGCCGGCGAAAACGACCTGACCATTGCCAACGGCGGCGAAGCACAGGGACAGCGCATCGTCGTTCACGGCCGTGTACTCGACGGCGACGGAAAGCCGGTCCCCCACACACTGCTCGAGGTGTGGCAGGCCAACGCCGGTGGACGCTACCGCCACACCGGCGACAACTGGCCCGCGCCGCTGGACCCGTTCTTCAACGGGCTCGGTCGCTGCGTGACCGACGCGAACGGCCACTACAGCTTCACCACGATCAAGCCGGGCGCCTACCCGTGGATGAACCACGACAACGCCTGGCGACCGGCCCACATCCATTTCTCGCTGTTCGGCACGGCATTCACGCAGCGCCTCGTGACGCAGATGTACTTCCCCGAAGATCCGATGTTCTTCCAGGACCCGATCTACAACTCAGTGCCCGAAGAAGCCCGTCACCGCATGGTCAGCGTCTTCGACTACGACGCCACAGTCCCCAACTGGGCTCTCGGGTTCCGCTTCGACATCGTCCTGCGCGGCCGTAATGCCTCCGTATTCGAGAACGAGGAAGACCACGATGACTGATCGCACCGCGAAGCCCGCACCCACTTATCCGGTCGTCCCCGGCGACTTCACCACCGCCCCCTTCGGGGTCACGCCCTCTCAGACCGTCGGACCGTACTGGCACATCGGCCTCCCCTGGACGGACGGCCCCGACGCTGCCCCGACCGACACCCCCGGACGAATCACGCTGGCCATCACGGTGATCGACGGCGCCCGTACACCCGTCGCCGACGCGATGATCGAAACATGGCAGGCCGATACGCTCGGGCGCTTCAACCATCCGGACGATCCCCGCGGCGCAGTGGACCTCACTCCGGCGGGTTTTCGCGGATTCGCCCGCAGCGCAGCAGATTCCACCGGCACCGCACTGGTCCACACCGTCAAGCCCGGAGCGCAGCCCACTGAAACGGATGCGGACGAGGCGCCGCACGTCAACGTGTCGGTCTTCGCTCGCGGCATGCTCGACCGCCTGGTCACCCGCTTGTACTTCCCCGAGGACACCGACGCACATGCGACAGATCCGGTGCTGTCCTCACTGAGCGAAACCGAACGCGCGAAGTTGGTTGCAACCAAGGTCGACGGTGGGTACTCCTGGACGGTCTATGTTCAGGACGAGGACGCGAACGGCGTCGAGACGCCCTTCTTCGAGTTGTAAGAGGAGTACACATGCCCACTCGCGGCGCACTGTTCGACCCGGTGTTCGGGGCCACCCGAGTATCGGAGCACCTGTCCGACCAGGCGTGGGTCACCGCGTTGCTCGACGTGGAGGCCGCACTGAGTTGTGCGATGGCCACTGTCGGGTTGGCCGACGGGGAACATTGCGCCGCGGTGGCGACCGCCGCAGCTGAACTCTCACAACCGGGCGGCCTGGACATCGTGGCGCTCGGCCGCGCGTCGGCCGCCGGCGGAAATCCCGTCATTCCGCTGGTGAAGATGCTGCGCGAAAGGGTGGGACAGGAAGGTGTGCCTGCCTCCGTGGTGCACCCGGGCGCCACCAGTCAGGACATCATGGACTGTGCGCTGATGCTGTTGACGCGACGTGCGGGCGCGGTGGTTCTGGCCGACCTGACCCGCGCCGCCGATTCCGCCGCCCACCTCGCCCGCATCCATCGCTCTACTCCGATGGTCGCGAGAACCCTGGGACAACAAGCACTTCCGACCACCTTCGGGCTACTGGCATCGAGTTGGTTCACCGCACTCGACGCCGCAGCGATTCGTCTCGAAATCGTGCTGTCCACGTTGCCGGTTCAATTCGGCGGAGCCGCAGGAACACTCGCTGCGTTGTATCCCGACGGGCTCAGGATCGCGGACGCGCTGGCCGACGAACTCGGTCTGGCCAGGCAGGTCACTCCCTGGCACACCGACCGCGTGACCATCGCAGAACTCGCGACCACACTCGGTATCGTCGCCGGCACCGTTTCCAAGCCCGCCACCGACATCACCGTCATGGCGTCCACCGAGCTGTCCGAGGTCGCCGAGAGCGCTCCGGGCGGATCATCGGCCATGCCCCACAAGCAGAATCCGGTTGCCGCGATCACCGCCCGCGCGGCAGCGCGACGTACTCCCGCCCTGGTGGCCACAGCCCTGTCGAACATGGATCACGAATTCGCTCGCGCCGCAGGCCCCTGGCACGCCGAGTGGGAAACCGTCACCGATCTCCTGCGTCTGGCAGGCGGAGCAGCGCACCAGCTTTCCGTGAGCCTCACCGGCCTGCAAGTACACACCGAGTCGATGGCTCGTAATCTAGACATCACCGGTGGCCTGATTCTCGCCGAGCGTGTCACCAAGGCCCTGTCCGCACACACTGATCGAGCACGCGACATCGTCACCGCGGCAGCCACTTCCGGAACCAGGTTGGATCGTGATCCCGCCATCGCAGAGCACCTGAGCGAAACCGAGATCGCCGAACTACTCGACCCCGCACACTATCTGGGCCACGCCACCGATCTGGTCGACCGCGCCCTCGCCGAACGCCCCACAGGAGGATCTCGATGAGCGTCGCGCTCAACTTTCAACAGACCGGCAATCCCGATGCCCCGGCAGTGGTTCTCCTGGGTTCACTCGGATCCGATCTGTCCATGTGGCAGCCGCAGATTCACGCGCTGTCGAATCGCTACCGCGTCATCGCCGTCGACCATCGCGGCCACGGCAAGTCACCGGTGCCTGCGGGCCCCTACTCCATTGCCGATCTTGCCGGCGATGTCATCGCTCTCCTCGATTCGCTCGAACTCGAGTCCGTACATCTCGTTGGGCTCTCCCTCGGCGGCGCTGTCAGCCAGTGGATCGCCGCGCACCACCCCACTCGCGTCGAGACGTTGACGTTGATGTGCACGTCCTCGCAGTTCGCCCCGGCTCAGCCGTGGATCGATCGTGCGCAGGCTGTCCGTGCGGACGGCATCGCGTCCATCGCGGCCGCCGTCGTCGGACGCTGGTTCACGCCGGGACTGGCCGAAAACGATCCGGAGCTTGTCGCCCGCCACGTCGCGATGGTCGAAGCCACACCCGACGAGGGTTATGCCGCCTGCTGCGAGGCGCTTTCGATGTGGGACGGCCGCGCCGACCTGGCCCGCATCGTCGCTCCGACGCTCCTCGTCGCGGGCGAGCAGGATCCGTCGACACCTCCGGCGACGTTGAGCGCGATCGCCGACGGTATCGCCGATGCGGTACTGCACGTGGTCGATCCCGGCGCACACCTCGCCAACGTCGAACAGGCCGGGCGCGTCACCAAACTGCTTGCAACGCATATTGCCTCGCACACATCTGCGCTCGCCCAACGTAGCGCCGCGGTATCGGCAGGTATGATCGTACGACGTCAGGTGCTCGGCGACGCCCACGTCGATCGTTCCATCGCCGGTGCCACCGAGTTCACGGCCCCGTTCCAGGACTTCATCACTCGCACGGCGTGGGGTGACATCTGGTCACGCCCCGGCCTCGATCACCACACCCGCAGGCTCCTCACTCTCGCGATCCTCACTGCCGTCGGCAACGAACACGAACTCGACATGCACATTCGCGCTGCGCTGCGTGCCGGGATCGATCCCGACGAACTCGTGGAAGTATTTCTCCATACCGCGGTTTATGCGGGTGTGCCGAACAGCAACTTGGCTTTTGCGCTGGGAAAGCAAGCACTCGCGGACCTCTCGGCCGAACCTGAGGAGAACGAGACAACATGAGTGAGAACAGCAGCGAGCAAGCGCCGGGACCGTCACCGGACTACGTGCAGTCGCTGGCCCGTGGGCTGTCCGTCATCAAGGCTTTCGACGGTGAGCACCCGCGTCGGACCCTCAGCGAAGTTGCCAGGCACACCGATCTCACGCGTGCGACTGCTCGCCGCTTCCTGCTCACACTCGTCGAACTCGAATACGTACGTACTGACGGTTCAGTGTTCTGGTTGACGCCGCGAGTCCTCGAACTCGGCTACAGCTACCTCTCCAGTCTGTCCCTTCCCGAGATCGCCGGGCCGCATCTGGAAGCCTTGTCCGCCAAGGTCCGTGAATCCACGTCCGTGTCGATCCTCGACGGTGACGACGTCGTGTACGTGGCCCGTGTTCCGGTCAGCCGCATCATGACGGTTTCCATCACCATCGGCACGCGCTTTCCCGCGTACGCCACATCCATGGGTCGAGTTCTGCTCGCCGGCTTGCCGGACGACGCACTGGACGCCTACCTCGCCCGAGTGTCCTTCACCCGACTGACCGGCAAGACCATCTCCACCGCCGACGGTCTGCGTGCCGAACTCGAGAAGATTCGCGCCGACGGATTCGCGATTGTCGATCAGGAACTCGAAGAGGGTCTGCGCTCGCTCGCCGCACCCATCCGGGACGCAACCGGTGATGTGGTCGCGGCTGTCAACATCTCCACCCAAGCCGCCCGCTACAGCGCCGAAGCTGTTCGCGGTGAACTGGTTCCGGCCGCAGTCGCCACCGCGGACGCCATCTCCGTCGATCTCGGACGTACTCAGTCGTCCAACAATCACTCGGCAGCCACTCGCTGACCGGGCATACCCAAGGAAGAACCAATGCCTGACGTTGTCATCTGTGAACCGCTCCGCACCCCTGTCGGCCGCTTCGGCGGTGTCTTCCGTGACGTAGCCCCGGAAGATCTCGCCTCGACGTTGATCGCCGAACTCGTCACACGTACCGGCATTTCCGGCGCGGAGATCGACGACGTCATTCTCGGCCAGGCTTCGCCGAACGGTGAAGCTCCGGCGATCGGACGCATCGCGGCGCTCAACGCCGGTCTGGGCGTCGATGTTCCCGGCATGCAGGTGGATCGCCGGTGCGGGTCGGGATTGCAGGCAATCATCCAGGCCGTCATGCAGGTTCAGTCCGGTGGCAGTGATCTGGTCCTTGCGGGTGGTGCCGAGTCGATGAGCCAGGCAGAGTTCTACGCAACCGGAATGCGTTGGGGCGTCAAGGGTGAAGGTGTTGCGCTCAGCGATCGTCTCGCGCGCGCCCGCGTGACAGCCGGCGGACGCGACTTCCCGGTTCCCGGCGGAATGATCGAAACGGCAGAGAACCTGCGCGCCGAGTTCTCCATCAGTCGCGAAGATCAGGACGCACTCGCTGTGCAGTCGCATCAGCGTGCCGTTGCCGCACAGAAGAACGGCGTCTTCGCCGAGGAAATCGTTCCGGTATCCGTTCCGCAGCGCAAGGGTGAGGCCCTGCTCGTCGACACCGACGAGCATCCGCGGGCCGACACTTCGATGGAATCGCTTGCACGCCTTCGTCCCATGCGCGCAAAGATCGACCCGGACTCCACCGTGACGGCAGGTAATGCCAGCGGCCAGAACGACGGCGCAGCGCTGGCGATCGTCACCACCGCAGACAAAGCCCGCGCACTCGGACTGCGACCCCTCGTACGCCTGGCAAGTTGGAGCGTTGCCGGAGTTCCCCCGCGCACCATGGGCATCGGTCCCGTCCCGGCGTCGGAGAAGGCACTCGGCCGCCTCGGATTGACCCTGGCGGACATGGATGTCATCGAACTCAACGAAGCCTTTGCGGCACAAGCACTTGCAGTCCTGCAGAGTTGGAAGCTCGAAGCCGACGACCCACGCGTCAACCCCAACGGCTCCGGCATCTCCCTCGGCCATCCGGTCGGTGCCACGGGTGGACGAATCCTGGCCACCCTGTTGCGCGAGATGGACCGTCGCGAAGCGCGTTACGGCCTCGAGACGATGTGCATCGGCGGCGGGCAGGGCCTGGCTGCAGTGTTCGAGCGTCTGTCCTGATCAAGCCCCGACGTGCGCGACGCCAGGGTCACCGAGTTCGCCGCGTAGACCGTCGAGAAAGACACGCAGCAGTTCAGTGAGTTCGGCCTGCTGCTGCTCGGTGAGAATCGACGTCAGTTCGGCTTCACGGCCGAGGACTCGGTCCACCAATTGCTCCACCAGTTCGTGACCGGCGGCAGTGAGGGTCACGAGCACTAGTCGTGACCCTTGCGCGGCGGAGGACCTCTCCACCAGACCCGCGTTCTCCGCGCGCGCGAGTCGCTGCGAGATCGCACCGGCCGTGACTCCGGTCTGCTCGGTGATCTGGCGAGTCGTCAACTGATACGGCTCGCCGGATCGCCGCAGGACACTGAGTAGGTCCAGCGTGGCTGTGTCCGCACCGGCCGAGGCGAGTACCCGTCGGCGATCCTCACCGAGCAGCTTGGCGCACATCCACAGCCTGGTCACAATGCCGATACCCTCTACGGGCGTGCCCGGCCTTTCGCGAAGCCAGGCCAACGCAACCGCGTCCACCGCGTCGTCCGGGTTGTAATCGCCCACCACTGCACACCTCATTTAGCTCTAAATGATACGTTCTTCGTATAGGTCTAAACGTAGCTCACGGAGGTAGGCATGACACGCACAGTTCTGGTAACCGGCGGCGGAACAGGGATCGGGCGCGCAGTTGCAGCGGCGTTCGCCCGAGACGGAGACACAGTTTTTGTCACCGGCCGACGCACGGAACCACTCGAAAAGACCGCGGAGGAGTTGGGTTCCGATGTTCACGCCTTGACGTGTGACAACTCCGACCCGAAAGACCTGAAGCGGCTGCAGGATTCGCTTCCGGGAACCATCGACGTCGTGGTGCACTGCGCCGGTGGCAACACGGACTTCGATCGCGAAGCACCGTCAGATCTGGAATCCCTGGCCGCCGGGTGGCGTGCGAATCTGGACTCCAATCTCATCTCGGCAGTGCTGACCACAGCCGCAGTTCGCGATCGAATCCCCAGCGGCGGTGCCGTCATCACCATCGGATCGATTGCCGCCGACAAGGGCGCGGGCGCGTACGGCGCTGCCAAAGCCGCAGTTGCGACGTGGAATATCGATCTGGCCGCCGAGCTGGGGCCCGAAGGCATCACCGCGAACATCGTCTCCCCCGGCTACATCGCTGACACCGAGTTCTTCCGAGACTTTCTGACGGACGAGCGTCGCGCGATGCTGATCGAGTCCACCAGCACCAAGCGCGCCGGAACACCGGACGACATCGCATCAGCCGTCCACTTCTTGGCCTCACCGGGCGCCCGGCAGATCACCGGTCAGGTATTGGCAGTCAACGGCGGTGAGAGAACCAGTCGCTGATCATGCCAGGTGGCGCCCGAAGAACGAGTCGATTCGCTTCCAGGCATCCTGCGCTGCAACAGGATCGGGACCGATTCCGAGGATGCGCTCCAACGGACGAAGCACCTTGGGTCCGGCCTCCGCGTCGTTGAGGAACGCGTGGCCGGCGGTGGGGTACTCCTTGACGTCGTTCTCGATACCGGCATTGCTGAGCGCCGTCTCCAGTTTCGCTGCCGCACCGCGGAGCGAGAAGTCCTTGCCTCCGAAACTCCCGACGATCGGGCACGCATCCACCACGGCCTCATCGAGTTTGCGTGGAAGCTGACCGTAGTTGACCGAGGCAGCGTCGAAATCTCCGGCGCTGACCATCGCGAAGCCGCCGCCCATGCAGAATCCGATGACACCGATCTTTCCGGTGCAGTCCGGGGATTCCAACAGCCAACTGCGAGCGACTTCGATGTCGGTGAACGCCTTGCCGTGTCCTCGAAGCATCGACGTCATGGTGGGCACGAGGCACCGCTTCGCCCCGCCCGCGCTGTAGAGGTCGACAGCGAGCGTCAGGAATCCCGCAGAGGCCAGCCGCTTGGCTTGCCGCTGCATCACCTCCTCGAGCCCGAAGGCCTCGTGAATCATCACTACCCCCGGCCACGGGCCGGGGGTAGTGGGGGTTTCGAGTATCGCTCGCAGCGGTTGTGATCCGCCGACAACTGCGGCGCGGCCAGTCAGATCTATGTCCACCATGTTTCGATGCTAGGCCGACGCAGGGTCCGTACGCTCGGAAGCGAGGTCAGGGGAGTTGTTTTCCCTGGCCCGCCGCAAGCCCGGTCAAGACCTCGGCGAGCTGCGGCAAGGCGTACGGCGCGCTCAGTGGACCGAAATTGTCGACAAAGGCATTCGAGAGCAGAAGTTCGACCGGCGCATAGGCTCGCGCCTTCACCGCGGGGAGGTTCTGGAAAACTGCGAAGTTCTCCAACCTCGTCGTCGCTTCCTGATCAGAAGCGAGGCTGAGCAAAATGTCTGCGGGTGCTAGTACCTCCGCCTGCTCCATCGACAGCGCAGTCATCTGCTCGGCGTTGTATCCGCGATAGTTGAGTCCGAGTTCGCGCAGCAGAACCCCGGGCGCACTGGCATCCCCCTGCACATACAACTGATCGCCGTACATCGAGCCGATCATGATCGTCTTGCCACCCAAGCCATTCAGCGAAGCGGCAGTGTCGGAGATCAGGGCGTCGGTCCGGGCGATCGCTGCAGCAGCGGCCTCGTCGACAAAAGCGGCCTGCCCGACCGTGGCGACGCCGTCACGCCACGAGGTGGTCCAGTCCAGCGCGATGACAGGCGCGATCTGGCTGAGCCTCTCGGCTGCCGGTTCGAGATAGGTCTTCATTCCGATGATGAGATCCGGTGAGTAGCGCGCGATGATTTCCGGGTTGATTTCGCCTGTGGTGTCGAAGCTTTCGAGATCGGCTATTCCAGCGGTGCTCTGCCAAGGCAGTGCACCGCGGTCCCACGCACCCGTATTGCCGTAGGCGACTGGGTGAACGCCGAGAGAGAGCAGGAATTCGAGATCCGTGAAGTCGCTGGCAACAACGATCCTTTCCGGCTTCCCCGAGATCGTGGTGGTGCCGAGCGCATTGATCACCTCGCGTTGTTCGCCGGCATCAGAAGCATCTGACGTAGTCGAACAACCCGCAAGGATGGCGGCCGCTGCCACTGCGCCGACGCCGAAGAACCCACGGCGACTGAGCTGGTCCACCAGTTCAGACGTCGTGGATTCACAAATCGTTCCGTACATGTATGCACTCTCCTTCTCGGCGACTGCTGCGCGCGCCGAGGGCACAGCGAATGAGAGGTTAGCCCACCCTCATCTTCCATAGGGTTCCTACGTTTGCGATTCCGAGAGATCGGAGCGATAAATATGGACCGTTCTCGAGCGGACAAGTACATTCCCGCTGATCTATCACCGCAGGCAGTTGGGCGAGCCACCAGTCCCTGCCTTCGGCGATCGGGTCGCTCCAGCGTCGAAAATCAGTCGAAGATCAGTTGCCATTCCCTCCTCGAAAGCGTCCGAATTACCGTCTTTTGCACGTCGCCCACCGTTCGACTTGCGCGGCGTGGGAGGATAGACACATCGAGATCGGGACTTCGATGTGAGGGCCCGGATCGAGTTTGTAGGGAGTATCGGTATGGCACAGGGCATCGTGAAGTGGTTCAACGGCGAAAAGGGCTTTGGTTTCATCGCTCCCGACGACGGAACACCGGACGTGTTCGTTCATTACTCTGAAATCTCGGGCAACGGCTACAAGTCGCTCGACGAGAACCAGCGTGTGGAGTTCGAGGTTGGCCAGGGCCAGAAGGGTCCTCAGGCCACCAATGTGCGCGCTGTCTAATCAGTGACACAAGAAGAGGGCCGCACCCGCAAGGGTGCGGCCCTCTTCTGCATCAGATTCACCCCTGAATCACTGATCCTGAATGACGGCCAACGCTCCCACGATATTCGACTCCGCAACCGACTTCGAGAATCCGAGATCAGCCAGAACACCTGATCCGTCTTCGAGTTCGAGCAGCGCGAGCAGGATGTGCTCGGTTCCGATGTAGTTGTGGCCCAGGCGAAGAGCCTCACGGAACGTCAGTTCCAGCACCTTGCGCGCGCGAGCGTCGTACGGAATAAGTTCTGGCAGTTCGGAAGTCGGAGCCGGGAGTACACCGGCCACTGCAGCTCGGACGGACCCGAGCTCCACCCCCTGCGCCACTATCGCCTTCGCAGCCAACCCGGCAGGCTCCTCGACAAGCCCCAGGAGCAGGTGCTCCGGCTGGATCTCTGCGTTACCGGCGGCGCGGGCTTCGTTCTGCGAGGCCATGACGACGTTCTTCGCCCGGGGAGTGAACCGGTTGAACCCTTCGTTCGGATCCATCGGCTTCTGATCACTCGGCACCTTGGGAACAAAACGCTTCTGCGCAGCCTGCTTCGACACACCCATGCTCGCACCGATCTCCGTCCACGACGCTCCCGACCTGCGCGCCTGGTCGACGAAGTGGCCGATCAGGTGATCTGCAACTTCACCGAGATGATCAGCTGCGATCACGGCGTCGGAAAGTTGGTCGAGCGCGTCGGTGTGCACCTTCTTGATCGCGTCGATGAGGTCGTCGAGTCGAACCTTGTTGGTCATTTCCACTGGCTTGCTCATGCGTCAACCATAGGTTGACGCAATCGAAAACGTCAACCCTAGGTTGACGATCGTTTTCGCCGCACTGCGATTAGCCGGAAAAGAACTCACGCAGAGCCGGGACAATAGCGTCGTCGGCAACGCCGTGCCCCTGACCGGGGATCTCCAAAGTCTTTGTCCCCGAGACTTTTGCAGCGATTCTCGTCGCCGAGGCAGGTGCCCATTGACCACTGTCACCGCCGTACATGACAAATGTAGGGACGGTAATGGAGGCAAGCCAGTCGAGCGACTGACAGCCGTGATCACACACGGCGACGTCGTAAGGCAAGGTGTGCGCGATGGCGCACATGTCGGGCCAATCGGCACTCCGCTTGATCTCGTCGACCATCCCGGGGGATGCACCGGTCAGATCCAGAAAACGCGTCACAGCACCTTCCCTGTCGCCGGCCGCGATCAACCGCTCCAGGTCACTTTGGGCAGTCTCGTCACGCTGGTCGTCATCCATGTACGGCGCCTCGTAGACGGCGAGCTTACGCATCGGCACGGCCTGCGCTGCGGCTTCCAAAGCCAGCGCAGCACCCGACGACAATCCGTAGACCAGCGGCATTTCACCGGTGGCAGCGACGACCGCCCGCAAGTCCTCCACCTCGGCGTCGATCGAGAACGCGCGACTGTCACCGCTGTCCCCGCGTCCGCGCCTGTCGTACGAGTACACCGTGAAGTCCGCCGCCAACGCAGCAGCGAGAGAATCGAACCATCCTCGATCGCAGAACGCTCCGGCAACCAGAACCACTGCTGGTCCGGCACCGGAGCGTTCGTATGCGATGGTCGTACCGTCGCGGGATTGCACTACCGCTGGGGATTGCTCTGTTTGCACGTCGATCTCCTCAGGTTTGGTCAATGCCTACCTGATTAGACCGCCCGCGTTACCGAAACTCATCGGTCCGGTCGGCAGAGGCTTCAGCTGATCTTGTTGTACAGGGCATCCCAACCCTGTGCCACGTACGAAATCGTGTAGATCGAACCGTAGAACGTGGAGCCACCCAGACTGGTGACGTTGCCAGCCTGCACTGCCGGGAGTCGCTGCCACAGCTTGCTCGCCACCAATGCCTGGTACGCGGCACTGTCCTCGTTTTCGGTGATCATGAAGCCGTCGACGCCGGCCAGCACATCGAGGCCTTCGAGGCTGACGCCGCCCTCGGGATCGAGGCCCTCCGAGGTGGCAGTTTTGCCACCGATGTCGCCGAGCGTCATGTCGCTGGGCTTGTCGCCCTTCTCGGACGTACGGATGCTCGTGACGTACAGCGTGTTCGTGTCTGGCATGAACGAGACACTGGCAACGGTTTTGGACGCAATCTTCTCGGCATGACGACTGCGGATGTCGGAAATCAGATTGTCGTAGTCGAGCGTCAGTCGATCGAGTGTGGCCGTTCGACCGAGCCAGCCCGACAGCCGCGAGAGGTTTGTACGCCAGTCGTCGGTGAACTCGGTCGTCAGAACCGGTGCGATGGTGGACATCTCGGCGACCGGCCACCACTCGCTCTCGTAGTTGAGGCACACGATCAGGTCGGGCTCGAGCGCCAAGATCTGTTCGCGGTTGGGGATCTCCGACAGGAACGGCACCGACGAATCGATAGGCACCCACGGTGTCGCCTGGGCGTACGTGTAGCCGACGAGCGGAAGTTCCAGAGCTACAGCAGGTTCCAGATCGAGCCGCGAGTCGATCGCGACAACCCTCTTCGGATTGGCGGGAATGTCGTAGGTACCGAGAGGTGTCGTCACAGAACGCATTTCGGTTTCACCCGAACTGCTCCCGCTGTCACCGCAGGCCGCCAGGAACGCGCCCAGTCCGGCGATCCCGGCACCGAAGCCGAACTGCCGACGTGTGAGGTCCGAAACGAGGCGGTTGTCGGAGTAGCCCTCGGGAAGCAAGAGCGTGGATTGAGCGGGCATGCGTGTCGAACCTCCAGAAGAAATGAATCATCCACTGTTGCGAGCGGATAAGGATGCCCTAACAGCGTACGCAGGGAGGGTCGTCGCGATCGGCCCAGAAATAGTCGAATCAGGCCAATTCGCACCCCTTACTTGTCGAGTTTGCGCATCTCGACGAAGTAGACCGCACTGAACGCGAGGTAGGTGCCGACGATTCCGAGGACCGAGATGATCAGGACGAGAGCGAGAAACATAGCCATGATGGTCTCCACTGACACGGGTTGTTCACGATGTCGATCGAGAGAAAATGGCTTCGAACTGCGGCGCTGCGACTCGAAGCGGGGCCGAAACTTTCGGTTACACACATCACGCTAGCCCCAGGCGTCTCGAGTTTCGATGAACTCGAGGTGAACTCTCCTACGGCTACGTCACACTTTTCTGTCGGACAGTCAGTTCGGTCCGAGCACCTGTCCGGACCATTCGACCAAGGGCGTCAGTGCGCGCCACGCTGTGCGAACTTCCTTCAATGTCCTGGCGCTGTCCAGCCACGACGGGCTTGGGTAACTACGACCAGCAGTCAGCGACTTGTGACGCAGCAATTCGATCCGCGGGTGATCGACCGTGTATCCGCGAGGCGCCGTCTTGAGCTTGTCGCCGCCGATCGTGAATCCGGCCTTCTCGACCGAGGCCAGGATCTTCTCGAGCTCCGGCCCTCGAACGTCGTCGTCGACAGCCGCACGATAACGCGCGATGGTCTCCGAACTGCTGGCGTAGAAACCACCGGCCACCATCAACCCTGCCGCGTCGATCTGCACGTAGTAGCCACAGCTCTCGGCGAGACCGACGAACGCTCCCTGGTGCGTCTTGTACGGGATCTTGTCCTTCGAGAATCGAACGTCACGATATGGCCGAAAGAGCTTGGCCGTGCCGAATTCGTCCTCCAACGCCGCGGTCAACGACGCCATCGGACGACGAACCACTTCGTCGTACGTCTCCTTGTGCGCTGCCCACCAGGTCTTGCTGTTGTCGGCCTCCAGGTCTTCGTAGAAGTCGAGTGCAGCAACGGGTATGCCAGTGAACGCAGCCATGGCGTAAGCCTAGCTGCCTGTACGGCTTTGGACCGCCTGCCCTGCGACGATGCCCGGATCGGCCGGAATCCGTAGAATGCATGGGGATGATTTCCGAAATACAAGCATGGGAACTGACCGACACCAACCGAGACTGGCTGATACACCGACCCGTCGAGATCGCGATCTACGTGGCGCTCGCAGTCGTTCTGCGCTTCGCACTGCACCGCGGGATCGATCGAATGTCGAAGCCTCGCAAGTCTCCGAACGCCAAGGTGAACGAGCGCCGATCGCAGCGAGCCCGGACCATCGGTTCGGTACTCAAATCGACGGTGTCCATCGTCATCCTCGTCTGGTGTGTGCTGCAGATCCTCGGCATCCTCGGGATCAACGTCGCGCCGTTCATCGCATCCGCCGGCGTCATCGGTCTTGCCATCGGTTTCGGTGCACAAAACCTGGTGCGTGACTTCCTCTCCGGCATCTTCATGTTGCTGGAAGATCAGTACGGTGTCGGCGACGTCGTCGATCTCGGCGACGCGGTCGGCACCGTCGAAACAGTGGGCCTGCGTGTCACCACGATTCGAGATGCCAACGGCACCTTGTGGTACTGCCGCAATGGCGAAATCCTGCGAGTGGGCAACATGAGTCAGGGTTACGCCACTGCAGTTCTCGATCTCCCCATCGCCCACAATGCGAACGTGCACAAAGCGTGCGAGGTGGCGACGCGAGCTGTCCTCGAGGCGGCGGAGTCCGAACCGATCAGGGCGGACATGATCGACAAGCCGGAGATGCTGGGAGTCAATTCGGTTACTGCCGAGGCAATTACCATTCGAGTGACGGCGCAGGTCAAGCCTGGGCGCCAGTGGGCAGTCCAGCGCGCATTTGCACGCTCGGCGCTGACTGCGTTCGAAGAGCAGGGAATCGAGGCACCGTACCTGCCTGTTCTGCGCTGACGGTTGAAACGGAATCGACTGCCCTTTCCATCAATTACGCGAGCCCCCGGCGCGGTCGATACCGCCGGGGGCTCGCTGATGCCTGACGCACGATTCAGACGGTGGAGGTCGAGACCTCCCGATTTGCCGAGCTGTTGCCAAACACCCTGTGCAGGAACATCGTCAGAGCAATTGCTGCCACGATGCCGATCAGCGGCGGGATTCCCACCTCGAACTCACCGGAAAGCCAAGCGAGGAACGCTGCGACGGCATAGACGGCGAGGTTTCGCCAGTGGACCGGCTGCGGGGTGTAACCCTCGGGAATGCCGCGCCGCCACCGGCACAGGAAGTCTGCGATGATCACACCGCCCAATGGCGGGATGAACGTTCCGAGCAGGCTCAGATAGTCGACAAGATGGTTGTGCACACCGGTCAGAGCAAGCGCCGTGCCGATCACACACCCACCGATGACGAAAGGGGTCTTGCGGGGCTTTCTGAACAGTTCGGCGCCGGCCACCCCGAAGGCGTATGCGGTGTCGGCGTTGCTCTTCCAGAGGTTCCCGAACAGCAAGACCAGGCCCCAGCCGACAAGCCCGAGGTTGTAGAGAATCAGTACGAAGTCACCTTCGTGGAACGTGATGGCTCCGATGGCACCGAACAGGATCATCAATCCGTTTCCGAGGAGGAACCCGATAACGCAGGCCCACACCGCTTGTGATCCGGAACGGGCAAACCTGGTCCAGTTGGGCGCTTGCGTTCCCGCCGATACAAACGTGCCGACCACAGTGGTGATTGCGAGCGCGATCGTCATGGTCGTCTGCGGTTGAACCGAGACCAGGCCGGAGAACCCACCGACTTCCTCGAGGGACCGGAATACGACCCAGCAGGCCAACGCCAGGATCAAGGGCGTCGAGACGAGCGAGACCCAATACATTCCGCGGTAGCCGTAGCAGGCGGTGATGCACATCAAGATGCTCGCCGCGATCATCACCGACGCCCGCGCGAGATAGGAATCCCAGCCCAATGCCTGCGCGGTGAGATCGCCGATCGTGCCGATGATGACTCCGTACCAGCCGATCTGGGTACCGCCCAGCAGGATCGAAGCGAGCTTGGACCCGCGGGTGCCGAAACTGTAGCGCGCCATCACAACTGTCGTCAGCCCGGTTCGAGCTCCGACGAACCCCATCATGGCGACGTAGACCCCCAAGATGGCGGATCCGGCGGCGATCACCACCATCAGTTTCCAGAACGAGAACGCGGTACCGAGCGCTGCTCCGGCCAACATCGTCGGTGTGAAGATGGTGAACCCCAACAACACCACCGCGAGCGAGAAGAACGGCTTTCGTGCATGAAGCGGAACCGGACTAACGGGATAGTCCGGATCGATCGGGTGGCCTGTGATCTCCGAATCGCCTGCGACCGTGGCAGGTTCGACGGCGCTGCTCATACAACTTCGCCGATGTCTTCGAGCCACAGGCTCGGGCGCTCGGCCAGCATGCGGTCCATCAGTGCCACACACTCCGCGTCGTCGACGACGTCGACCTGAATTCCGCTGCTGCGCAACCATTCTTCCGACGCCTCGAAGGAACGATTTTCGCCGACTACGATTCGAGGGATCTCGTACAGGCGCGCCGTTCCGGCGCACATGAAGCACGGTGACAAAGTCGTGTAGAGGACACACTCGCGATACACCGAGGCCGGCAGTCGTCCGGCGCGCTCGATGCAGTCGGTCTCTCCATGACGGATGGCGCTGTTCATCTGAACCCGGCGGTTGCGTCCGACTGCGAGGACCTCGCCGCGGTGAATCAGCGCCGCGCCGATCGGCACGCCGCCCTCCTCCCAACCGATCTTCGCCTGTTCGATCGCAAGTCCGAGAAAATACTCATCGGTGTGTGCCGGGTGGTTCATGTGTGCTCCTGGAGTCTGACCAAAATCGTCGATTGTGGCTCGTGTCACAATCCGACCACGGTGGTAACAGCCCGACAAGGGACAACCTGTCAGTTCGGCAGAACTAGCTCTATGACGAAGTGCCCCCTCGGCGGACGATATAGAAATGCTCCCGACTCTGCGACAAGTTCTTGCGATGCCCTCGTTCAAGGCCGCCGCAATCGAGGTGCTCGCGGGCGACGTCGATACCGCGGTGGTCCGCTGGGTCCATTCGTCCGAGGTGTACGAGATGGGTGGGCTGCTGTCCGGAGGTGAGGTCCTCCTGACCACGGGCCTCGGTCTGCACGGGCGATCTCCCGAGCAGCTCACCGCCTACATCGACCAGTTGGCGGACGCGGGATGCGTCGCGCTCGCGATGGAGGTCGGCCGCTCGTTCCTCACGGCCCCTCCCGAACTCGTCGAAGCATCGCGCCGACGCGGGCTCGCGTTCTTGGCCCTGCACGCAGTAGTGCCCTTCGAGCGGATGGTCGAAGACTTTCACGACCTCATGCTCCGCCGCACTCTCGGTTCGGCACAGGCGGGCGAGCCTGTCTGGCAAGAACTTCTGAGTCTCGTGGTGGCAGGCCAGGGTATGACCGCGCTGCTCGACAAGGTGTCACGACTCGCGGGGTGCGGCGTCGATCTCCTCGACGCGGATGGCAGAACCGTCGAGCGCAGCACAACCGGCGCAGAGCGATCCGAGACCGAACGCACGATCCACGACGTACGCGGTCCGACGAACTCACTCGGTCGACTTGTCCTGTGCGGGCCCGCAACTACACGCCGAACCGCCGTCGCAAACTGCGCCGCCGTCGCGGTGGCTCTGGAACTCGGCCGTCACGGCGATCTCGGCCCAAGACAGTCACTCGCCCAATCGGTGATCACCGACGTGGTGGGCGGTGTGCTCACATCGCACGGCGACTTGTCCGAACGACTGACAGCGGCCGGGTGGACGCCGTTGTCGGAGGGGCACCACGTCCTCGTCGCCGCTGTCGACATCGATCGGCAAACGCCGGTTCGAGAGCTCGCTGACCAAGTACGCGACGCCGTGCGGGCCGTGCTCGGCTCCTGTGTCGTCGGGACTGCGGCCAATCACGTCATCGTGCTCGCGCATGGGTGGGCGTCCGCATCCCCCGCTCGAGTGCGGACTGCGTTCACCGAAGCCGACGAGCTGCTACGCCGCGGGCCGGGCGGTTCCGCGGTACGCACGCTCGGAGTGGCGACGCCGGTCGAGGATCTGTCGGGCGTCGGTGCGGCGGTCGCGCAAGCTCGCGAAGTCGTCCAGATCGCACGGCGTTTCGGCACCCGGACCGGAGTGATCCTCGCCAGGGACGTCGGCGTCCAACGACTGCTCGCCGCCGGCACGACGCCCGCTTCCTTGTCCTCGTTCGTCACGGAGCAACTCGGTTCGCTGATCGCTTACGACACAGCACATTCCGCCGACCTCGTCCGGACGCTCGACGCGTACCTCGCACACCGGGGCGGCAAGGCGAGAACCGCGGATTTCCTCGGCATTCGGCGCCAGTCGCTCTATGCACGGCTCACTCGTATCGAGAAGCTGATGGGAGTTTCCCTCGACGATCCGGCGCAGGTGGTGTGTCTCGGGCTTGCACTGACCGCATGGCGCATGCGTACCGGCCTTGACCCACAAGCTGCGTTCGAGCGTCTCCCCGGGTGAGCGACAACCTCTGCGATGATGAACGAATGACCGGAGCAGCGGAATTGATGATCGAGATCCCTGCCGGCGAGGTGCATCTCAGAGACGATCGCAAAGGCACTGCGTGGACCTCGAAAGTCGAATCATTCCGCCTCGCTCGCCATCTCACCACCAGGGCACTGCTTGACGGAGATTCGGCGGACGATCCGAGCAAACCCGCGGTCGACCTCTCGTGGAAAGACGTCATCGCAACCTGCAACACACTGTCAGTCGCGGACGGTCTGTCGCCCGCGTATCACGACATCGACACCGAGTCTCCCCGGTGGGACCGGGCGGCAACCGGCTACCGACTCGCCACCGAGGCCGAGTGGCAGTACGCGTGCAAAGCCGGCACCTCCGGCTACCGCTACGGCGAAATCGACGAGATTGCCTGGTAC
>NZ_LEKE01000042.1:0-123873 GCF_001029585.1 Rhodococcus sp. ARP2
GTGTGTCGGTGTTCCGGATGAAACTGCTCGGCTATGCGATCGGTGCGTTCCCGGCCGGTCTGGCGGGTGCGTTGTTCGCCAATACCGACCTGTTCATCTCGCCGGAAGCCTTCGGGTTCACCTTTGCGACAGCGGTTCTGGCGGCATCCATCCTAGGCGGTGCGGCAAGTGTGTACGGCGCCGTAGTCGGTGCCGCGATCATGCAGCTCGGTCCCAACCAGTCGACGGCATTTCAGGAATACTCGCTGATCTTCTACGGAGGCTTCCTGATCATCGGCGGTGTGCTGCTCTCCGGTGGGCTGACCAAGGTCGGGCGAGCGATCGTCTCGAAACTCGATCGCAGGGCCGGCCTGGGCGTAGTCACCGCAAAGGAGAACAGCGGCGGAACACCGGAACTGGCGCCGATCAACGGCGCACGGTTGGTGGTCGACGGAGTGTCCAAGGCATTCGGTGGCAACCAGGCTCTCAATGCGGCAACCCTGACCGCAGATTCCGGTAAGGTCACCGCGTTGATCGGGCCCAACGGTTCGGGTAAGACGACCATGCTCAACATGATCTGCGGGTTCTACACCGCGGACGCCGGCGTGATCACAATCGGTGACACGGTGGTCTCGCAGTCGTCGCCGCACAAGGTGGCGCGCGTGGGTGTGGCGCGGACGTTCCAAACTCCGACGATTCCGGAGAACATCACGGTTCTGGAAGCTGTTGCATCCGGACGGTATTCGGTGCACCGCGCGTCGATGGCGTCGGCTGTGCTTCGCCTGCCCAGCTTCCGCAGGATCGCGAAGGCCGACATCGTCGAGGCCGAGCGTGTTCTCGAGCTCGTGGGGATGTCGCACCTGCGCAACGAGATCGCGACGTCGCTGCCCCTGGGGATGCGTCGCATGCTCGAAGTTGCTCGCGCCGTCATCGCCGAGCCGAGGGTCGTACTCTTCGACGAGGTTGCGTCCGGACTCGACGAGGACGAACTCGAACGCCTGGCGGACCTGATCCGGGTACTGCGTGATGCCGGGGCCACAGTGGTGTTGGTGGAGCACAACTTCCGCCTCGTGCTCTCGCTGGCCGACGAGATCGTGGTACTGGCGCAGGGGCAGGTGATCGCCACCGGCGATGCGGCAACGATCGAACATCACCCGCGCGTGTTGAGCGAATACCTCGGAGTCAAGTCCGGTGATGAGGATGCGCTGCTCGAAGAAATCGGCGCGGTAGACCATCAGACCAGCGAGGTGAAGTGATGGAACCGATTATGAAGGTCCGTAACCTGCAGACCGGGTACGGCGATCTGCGCGTCGTCTGGGATGTCTCGTTCGACGTCTATCCCGGTCAGGTGACAGCCCTGCTCGGGCGCAACGGTGCAGGCAAGACGAGCACGCTCCGTGCTCTGTCCGGCCTCAACAAGGTGGCCTCTGGAACCGTCGAAATGGACGGTGCCGACATCACCGGAGTTCCCGCGCACAAGCGGGTGCGGCAGGGTATGGCGTACGTGCAGGAGGGTAAGCGGGTCTTTCACAAGCAGACCGTCGAGCAGAACCTTCTGCTGGGCGGGTACACCCGCAAGGCAAAGCGCGGCGAGCTGATGGAATCCGTCGAGTCCATGTACGAGATGTTCCCGATCCTGGGGGAGAAGCGTGCGCTTCCCGCCGGGTCCATGTCGGGCGGTCAGCAGCAGATGCTCGCGATCGGCGCAGCGCTGATGGCGCAGCCGCGGTTGCTCCTTCTCGACGAACCGTCGGGCGGGCTGGCTCCGGTGATCGTCGGTGAGGTGATGGACCGCGTCCAGCAGCTCAAGGAAACCGGCCTGGCTGTTCTGCTGGTGGAGCAGGCAGTGGAGGCCGCGATGAGCGTCGCCGATCACGTGACGGTCCTCGACATCGGCAAGGTGGTCCTCGACGCCGACGCCAAGGACATCGACGACCTGGCAGTGCTCAAGGACGCGTACTTCGGACGCATCTGATCTGCAGCGATGTCACTTCAGCCCGGCCACCTCGGCCGGGCTGAAGTTGTTTTCCCGCTCCGTGGCACGGGGGCTGGCCAGCTCTGGACCATCGATCTACCGTCCAGCAAACAACCCCTGCGAGAGGCAAACTTGATGACTGCTCCCGACGTGCTCGCCCCGGCAAAGCTGGGCCCGGTGACCTTGCGAAATCGAATCATCAAGTCCGCGACATTCGAAGGCAAAACTCCCGACGCCCTGGTCACCGACGAGCTGATCGAGTTCCATCGCCGCCCGGCAGCCGGCGGAGTCGGGATGTCCACCGTCGCGTATTGCGCCGTCGCACCGGAAGGGCGCACCGAATACGGCCAGCTGTGGATGCGGCCCGATGCCCTCCCCGGACTGCGACGACTCACCGATGCCATTCACGCCGAAGGGGCAGCAGCATCGGCGCAGCTCGGGCACGCCGGCCCCGTCGCGAATCAGAAGTCGACCGGACTGCCTGCGCTGGCACCGTCGAGTTCGTTCAATCCGTTGAGCATGAGGATGATTCGCACTGCCACCACAGCAGACATCACCAGAATTGCGGCGGCGCACGGGAGCGCTGCGCGACTTGCCGTCGAAGCAGGATTCGACGCCGTCGAGATCCACTTCGGTCACAACTATTTCGCGAGCTCGTTCCTGAGTCCGAAACTCAACCGTCGTAAGGACTCCTACGGCGGATCGCTCGAGAACCGGGCTCGCGTCGTACTCGACACTGCGCGCAGTGTGCGCGACGCCGTCGGTGACAAGATCGCGATCTTGGCCAAGCTGAACATGGACGACGGTGTGCCAGGTGGATTCTGGGTGGACGAAGCAATCCAGGTGGCGCAGTGGCTCGAGGCATCCGGAAGTGTCGATGCGCTCGAGTTGACGATGGGTAGCTCACTGCTCAACCCGATGTACCTGTTCAAGGGCGATGCGCCGATCCGCGAGTTTGCCGCCGCGATGCCGCAACCTGTTCGACTCGGTGTGCAGTTGGTGGGCAAGAGCATGTTGCATGCCTATCCGTACAAGCCGCTGTTCATGCTGGAAGAGGCTCGGCAGATCCGTGCTGCGGTGAAGTTGCCGCTCGTGCTGCTCGGCGGTGTCACGGACAAAGCGGGCATGGATACCGCAATGGCGGAAGGGTTCGAGTTCGTCGCCATGGCACGGGCACTGCTCAGAGAACCGGATCTGATCAATCGGATCGCAGCCGAATCCGATACCCAATCACTGTGCATCCACTGCAACAAGTGCATGCCTACGATCTTCAGTGGTGCCCGCTGCGTGTTGGTCGAACGCGTCTGAGTTGGTCAGCGCACACCACGTCCCGACATCCATGCGGATACCGGGTCGTGGGCCGTAGCGGATCAAGTTCGTGGTTGCTTCAACGCTCGGTTCAGTTCTGCGTGAAGACGTCGTAGGAGGCGTTCATCGTGGGGTAGCCGGTGGCCATGTAGTCGGTGAGGATGACGTGCGTCGGGTCACCGATGATGCGGGTCCCGTCGAGGGTGGGGTTGCCGGCGTAGTTGTTGGCCGCCATGACGGTCTGGACTCCGTCGGCCACGTTGTAGGTGACGTCGACACCGATGCCGCGCGGATCGCTGCTGTAGGCGGTGACGATTTCGGTCGTGTGCGGAGCCAGGTAGGAGCGGGGGCCGTTGATCCACTGTCCGTAGGGGTTGGACGCGCTGTCCAGCAGCATCGGGTTGTCGGTGTTGTTGGTGATGGTCATGGCAACCGTCGGGCCGTCGGTCGGCATGGTGCCGGCGTTGGCGACCGCCGCGGTTCCCAGTGCGGTTCCGCCGAGAGCGAGGGCGATCGCGGTGACTGCTACGAAGCGAGTGGTGTTGGTACGCATGATGTCTGCTCCTGGGCTGGTGTGTGGTTGCCGTTCTCGGCGATGAATCAATCTTGTCGCGAATCAGGGCTGCTGTATGTCCGCCGACTGGGCCGTGGCGGGGTTGAATCGCGTGTCCCCCGATCGGGGGAGGCGCAAGTGCTCGCATTGCTGGTACGGGCGTGAGAAAGTGAGCAATGCGAGAAGGCACGAAGCCGGTGGTCGGCAAGGTTTCCGTGGTGGTCGGCGACGATCACCCGTTGTTTCGTGAGGGCGTAGTTCGGGCCCTGACCGGCAGTGACCGCATCGACGTTCTGGGCGAGGCCGACGACGGCGCAGCTGCGCTCGCAATGATTCGGGAATTACGCCCGAAGGTGGCGCTGATCGATTTCCGGATGCCGCACCTGGACGGGACCCAGGTGGCAGCAGCAGTGGTTCGAGACGAGTTGCCGACCAGGGTGCTCCTGCTCAGTGCTCACGACGAATCGTCCGTCGTATATCAGGCTCTGCAGGCGGGTGCTGCCGGATTCCTGCCGAAGGAATCCACCCGGGCCGAGATCGTGAGCGCCGTGCTCGACTGCGCCGCGGGCCGAGATGTGTTGCCGCCC
The DNA here is from genome assembly GCF_001029585.1 of Rhodococcus sp. ARP2. Lineage (NCBI taxonomy): Bacteria > Bacillati > Actinomycetota > Actinomycetes > Mycobacteriales > Nocardiaceae > Rhodococcus > Rhodococcus sp. ARP2. The sequence continues at coordinate 4,403 of NZ_LEKE01000042.1, forward strand.
AGCATCGCTGCCGGACTGGTAGGCGAGGTGCGTCGTCGCAGCGAGCCGTCCGGCCCGACTCTCAGCGCCCGTGAGCGTGAAGTCCTCGGATTGATCGCACAGGGCGCCAGTATCCCCACCATCGCCTCCCAGCTCTTTCTTGCGCCTTCGACCGTCAAAACCCACGTGCAGCGCCTCTACGAGAAACTCGGAGTCAACGATCGAGGCGCCGCCGTCGCCGCCGCGATGCGGCAGGGTCTGTTGGAGTGAACGGGAGTCACCGCAGTACGTACGTGACGTTCATGGCCGGGTAACCCGAGGTCATCGTCACCGTGACGTCGTGGCCGTCGGGGGCGTACGTTCCGCCGGCATCTGCCCTGGTCTTCGAGTTGGTGGCGCTGAAGACAAACACTCCACCGTCGTCGGAGCGGTACGTGAGCACGACGGGGAAGTCGTTCTGATTCTTGCTCGTGGCGACCACGTTGACGTTCATGTTCGGCAGGATGTAGTCGGCCGGCGGGACGATCCAGTCGCCGTTCGGATTGGATGCGTCGACCAGATACAGGGCCCCGAAGCCCGAATTGCTGATCATCGCCGTCGTGACGGATGTGTCGGTTATCGACTTCACAGCGTTCGCACCGGCGGCGCGGGCGACCAGAGCTGCCATGCTGAGGCCGGAGAAGGAAATCGCTTCGGGTCGAATTGTGTTGGTGCTCATGATGTTTCTCCTCGATTTGTCGGTCTCGGTGACCGTGTGTTTCGGTGATGAGACAACTATGGCCCCGAAATCCCTTCGGGTCTGTCCACCTACGGGTCCGAGTGCTGGATGACATCGGTGTCCCCCGATCGGTGGACACCAACGCTCTCCACTGCCGTAGCCCACCCAGCGGGAGAACCCGTTCCTCTACCAACCAGTCCACTCGTAGCGTGACCACCATGACCGATCCTGACTTCTCCACCGCACCACTCGACGTCGTAGTCATCGGCGCCGGCGTCGCTGGCATGTACGCCATGCACCGACTTCGCGAGCAGGGGCTGCGTGTCCACGGCTTCGAGGCGGGCTCCGGAGTGGGCGGCACGTGGTATTTCAACCGCTACCCCGGCGCACGCTGCGACGTCGAGAGTTTCGACTACTCCTACTCGTTCTCCGAAGAGCTGCAACAGGATTGGGACTGGAGTGAGAAGTACGCCGCGCAACCGGAGATCCTCTCGTACCTCGATCACGTGGCTGATCGCTTCGACCTTCGCACTGGCTTCACCTTCGACACACGCGTTCTGAGCGCACAGTTCGACGAGGGTACTGCCACGTGGCGAGTACAGACCGACGGCGGTCACGACGTCACCTCACGCTTCGTCGTGTGCGCTACCGGTAGCCTCTCGACCGCAAACGTTCCGAACATTGCGGGCCGTGAGACCTTCGGTGGCGAGGTGTTCCACACCGGTTTCTGGCCGCACGAGGGCGTCGACTTCACCGGCAAACGCGTCGGCGTGATCGGCACCGGATCCTCGGGCATCCAGTCCATTCCGCTGATCGCCGAGCAGGCCGATCATCTCTACGTGTTCCAGCGGTCCGCGAATTACAGTGTGCCGGCAGGAAACACGCCTCTCGATGACAAGCGCCGCGCCGAGATCAAGGCCGGCTACGCAGAGCGTCGAGCGCTGTCCAAGCGCAGTGGCGGTGGATCGCCGTTCGTTTCGGATCCTCGCAGCGCCCTCGAAGTCTCGGAGGCCGAGAGAAACGCGGCATACGAGGAGCGGTGGAAGCTCGGCGGTGTCCTGTTCGCCAAGACCTTCGCAGACCAGACGAGCAACATCGAGGCCAACGGGACAGCGGCAGCGTTTGCCGAACGCAAGATTCGCTCGGAAGTCCAGGATCAGGCGATCGCCGACCTGCTCATTCCGAACGACCACCCCATCGGAACCAAGCGGATTGTCACGGACACGAACTACTACCAGAGCTACAACCGTGACAACGTCAGCCTGGTAGATCTCAAGTCCGCACCGATCGAGGCGATCGACGAGGCTGGAATCAAGACGGCCGATGCGCACTACGAACTGGATGCGCTGGTGTTTGCCACCGGGTTCGACGCGATGACGGGAGCGCTCGATCGCATCGAGATCCGCGGCCGCAATGGCGAGACGTTGCGCGAGAACTGGCATGCGGGTCCAAGGACGTATCTAGGCCTCGGAGTACACGGGTTCCCCAACCTGTTCATCGTCACCGGGCCGGGTAGCCCGAGTGTGCTGTCCAACATGATTCTCGCTGCCGAGCAGCACGTGGACTGGATCGCGGGCGCGATCAACCACCTCGATTCGGCGGGCATCGACACCATCGAACCGAGTGCCGAAGCCGTGGACAACTGGCTCGACGAATGCTCACGCCGGGCGTCGGCGACGCTGTTTCCATCCGCGAACTCCTGGTACATGGGAGCCAACATTCCGGGAAAGCCGAGGATATTCATGCCATTCATCGGAGGATTCGGTGTCTACTCCGACATCTGTGCAGACGTGGCAGCAGCGGGATACCGAGGCTTCGAACTGAACAGTGCGGTGCACGCATGAGTCGCCTCGAGGGTCTTCGTGTACTCGTGACAGGTGCGGCCGGCGGGATGGGCCGCTCACACTGCGAGCGTCTCGCCGACGAAGGCGCGTCCGTGATCGCGTTGGATGTCGTGCAGGCAAAGTCCGAGCTGGAGGAGACCGCCCAGGCGGTACGCGAGCGTGGAGGCGTGGCGGTCACCGGCGTCGCGGACATTCGTGACTTCGAAGATCTCGCCGCGGTAGTCGCCGATTGTGTCGCCGAGCTCGGCGGGTTGGACGTCGTGGTCGCGAATGCAGGCGTGTACGACACGCCGGGACCGTCGTGGACCATCGATCCTGCAGTGTGGAACCGCTCGCTCGACGTCAATCTGACCGGGGCGTGGCACACCGTCAAGGCCTGTGTTCCGCACTTCGGTGACGGTGGATCCGTCGTTCTGGTCAGCTCGACAGCGGGAATCAAAGGTATTGCCGGAGCGAGTCATTACAGCGCCGCCAAGCACGCCGTGGTGGGCCTGGCCAGAACGCTGGCCAACGAGTTGGGCGCGGAGGGTATGCGCGTCAACTCCGTGCATCCGGGTTCGGTACGTACCCCGATGATCATCAACGAGCGAGTGTTCGCGAACCTGTGCCCGGATATCGAGAATCCCACGGAAGCAGACGCCGCTGCAGTACTGAGCGCACGCAACCTGTTACCTGTTCCCTGGGTCGATCCGGTGGATGTCAGCAATGCCGTCCTGTTTCTCGCATCCGCGGAGTCCCGCTACATGACCGGCTGTCAGTTGGTGGTCGACGCCGGCCTGACCCAGAAAGTGTGAATTGATGACTTCTCGATTGGAAGGCAAGATCGCGCTGATCACGGGTGCGGCTCGAGGAATCGGCCGGGCTCAGGCCGTGCGATTCGCCGAAGAGGGTGCGGACATCATCGCGATCGACGTGTGCGCGTCGGTGGAAACGACAGTCACCCCGCCCGCGTCGGAATCCGATCTCGCCGAGACGGTAGCCCAGATCGAGGCACTGGGGCGAAAGGTCGAATCTGCGGTAGTGGACGTTCGGGATCTCGAGACGCTACGCAGCGCGGTGGACTCGGGGGTCGAAGCGCTCGGCGGACTCGACATCGTGTGCGCTACAGCCGGTATCACGTCTTCCGACGGGGCTCTGACGATGTCGGAAACGATGTGGCAGACCATGCTGGACGTGAACCTGACCGGGGTGTGGCACACCACGACGGTTGCGGCGCCGCACTTGATCGCGCGAGGTGGGGGATCGATGACACTCACCAGTTCCATCGCCGGACTGCGGGGGCTGGTCGGAGTTGCGCACTACACCGCAGCCAAGCATGGAGTCGTTGGTCTGATGCGTTCGCTGGCAAAGGAATTGGCGCCGCACAACGTGCGGGTCAACACCGTTCATCCCACCAACGTCGACACTCTGATGATTCAGAACCCGTTGGTGCGCGGCAAGTTCCGCCCCGATCTCGAGAACCCGACGCGCGAGGAATTCGCTGCGGCGGCGATGACGATGAACATGCTTGCCATTCCGTGGATCGAACCGGTGGACGTAGCGAATGCGGCACTGTTCCTGTCCTCCGACGAGGCCCGCTACATCACGTCGGTCGCCCTGCCGGTGGATGCGGGGAGTTCGTCCCGCTGAAGTTTTGAATAGCTGAGGTTTGTCGCGCTGGGTTCCGCCACGGTGTGTAGCGTCGGTTTCACCTAACCGAAAGGCGCACACCGTGGCGGAACGACGCTATCTGGAAGTCATCGTCGGGACCAACATCGTCATGGTCCTCGATCACCGCACGGTGGAGGTCTTCGACCGCACCGCCGCCAGCACGAGCGAAGTGGCTCGCTGGCATGTCGAACACATTGCAGTGAAGGCGAAACCGTCGAAATCGGGATTGAAGCTCACCATTGGAAACCGGCTCGCCGACGACTCCATCGCGGTAGCGGGTCCACGGGCATCGCTCACCGTTCCGCCGGAGAACGAAGCCGCCGTCGTCGCGTTCTTCGACGAGGTCAAGGCCGCTCGGGTGTGACTCAGTCGCCCGCTGTCGCGCGCGCGGCAGCATGGGCGCCGGCAACACGACCGAACGCGAAGGCGTCGGCAATATGGAATCCACCGTCCTTCGCCGCGCTGTAGGTGGAACTCACTGCGCCCGCCGCATACAGCCCCGGAATCGGGCTACCGGCGGTGTCGAGGACGCGGGAATGACCGTCGCGGCGCGGCCCACCGCTACTCCATCCCAGCAGTGGCGGCCCGGAGACGGCGTAGAACGGAGCGGTTGCCACCGGGGCCAAAGTTTCCGGGTTGCGGCCGAAGGAATGGTCTACGCCGTCCGCGCACGCCTCGTTGTAGCGGTGCACACTTGTTTCCACGACGGTGGGGTCCAAGCCGAGCTTCCCGGCGAGTTCGGCAAGCGTGTCCGCTTTGACGATCCAACCCTTGTCGATCTCGGCTTGATTGTCCGAACTCCACTCGTATCCTTCGTCGAGGACCATGTGTCCGACGGGCAGTGCGTCGCGACCGGGGCTCAGCTGCCCGGCCAACCTCATCGTCTCGTCGAACACAATGTTCATCGGTTGCACCGGAAAGTGTTGGTAGGAACCCTCTCTGAACACATGACCGTGCCGCATTTCGGCTGACTCGTCGGTGAAGCGTCGACCTTCCCGGGTGAGGAACACATAGTTGTGCGCGTTCCACAGTGCGAGGAAGAATCCAGTCGGATTTTCGAGGTCGCCGGGGATTCCCGTAATGGTCATCATGTTGTTCATGTGCCACAGATCCGCGCCCACTGCCTGTGCCATCCGGTGGCCGTCGCCTGTTGCCGAAGGTGAGCCCCAGATCTTCGGATTCTCCAGGCGTAGGTAATCGCGCACCATGGCCGGATTTGCTTCGAAACCTCCGGTGGCAAGGATGACACCTCGGCGCGCATGGATCTGCGAAGTTTGTTCACCCGAACGGATCTCGACTCCGGTCACCGATCCGGATTCATCCGTCAAGAGTCTGGTGGCTTCGGTGTCGAAAAGAGTTGTGATGCCGCGTTCAGCGAGAGCGGAAACGAGGAAGCGGTAGAGAAGTTCATTGCCCATCTTCCCTTCGATGGTATCCATCCCTGCGTAACAAGAACTTCCGTCGAGTTCGCCGTACTCCGCCGTGGAATGGAAATCGCCGGTCATCGCTACAGTTGCACCCAGACTGCGGAGCCAGTCGGACAGTCCTTGCGTATTCTCTGCCCAGGCGTCGATGACGTCGTCGGCAACGGTGAACGTTCCGTTCAACGAACGAGGGAAGTGCGGGCGGCGGCAGGGTCCTGGTTGACGAACCATCCACTGCCGGACAGTCGAGTGTTGCCGCCCGCGGTATCGCGTCCACTCTTCTCCAGAATCACCACCGACGCGCCGTCAGCGTGTGCTTGGAGTGCTGCGGCGGATCCGGCAGCGCCCGATCCGATGACAATGACATCGACGTTGTTGTCCATGTCACAAAGCTATGGTCGGATGGTGGCGCCTCATACGTGCCTTCCCGGTGAGCGAGAGAAGGCCTGTTCCGGACATTCCCTGAGGATCAGTGGGTGCCCATCAAGTACTCAGCTGTTGGGTCTCGACTTGAATAGCTGGACCGCACTGAGTGTTGCGACAATCGGCCAACACACAACGGCGATCCATACACTGGTTGAACGCTCGCCTTGAACGAGATCGTAAATTGCGAGGGCAGTCAGCAGAATCCCGATCCCGAATGCGATCCAGTTCAGAGTTCTGATGCGGGAGGCAGTTGGTGACGTCATTGAGAAACCCTACGCGACTTCTCGCGACCGTTCGGGAGAATTCCCAGGCAGGGAGGGATGGCGGAATACGAGTATCGCTCGCGATCTCGACGCGATATCAGGAGTGGATGCGCGGCATGCCCGGGTCGGAGTTGTCGATGACGCAGTCGGCTCGGGTCCAGGGTTTTGCAGCGGCGAAGTAAAGCCGTTGCCCGCCCACATATCTGTTCATCGAAGGATGATCCGGATCCGCGTTCGTTCCGTCGCGAAGGTTCATTCGCCGCGCGGTCTCCTCGAAGGGCACGTCGAGAAAGATCGAATAGTCCCATCGTTCGGCGAGTTCGTCTCGATGCAGGAAGAGTCCTTCGACAAGGACTATCGCTCCATCGGCTGCATGCAGGTACGCGTCGCTGTCCCGCCGTTGTCGGTACCTTCTGCTCCCGCCCGGCCCCAACGGATCGAGAACATGTCGTTCGAGCGCGTCGTAGTCGTAGCTGTCGAGCCAGAAGCCTTCCGGTGATTGCCGACCTCTACGATGACGAATCTCCGGCGGATTCAGAAAGTCGTCGACGTGAATCACGATGGCTTTGCGTGCATTCAGCTGCGCTGTAAGGCTTTTCGCGAATGTCGTCTTGCCGCTCCCATCGACACCGTCGATCGCGACGAGAGGCGAGCCGCGCAACGCGGATATTTCGGCGGCTAAGGTTTCGAAGACCGACGCGGTGCTCATCGATCAATTCCTACAGCACTCGCAGCGACACGAAGAGGCCCCGTGTCGTACAGGATTCGGTGACCGTCTTCGAGAACACGTCGAGTGCCCGCGTCGAGCGGAACGTCCGCCCAGCTCTCGCTCGCGAAATTCAGCTCGACGAGGAGGCCGGACCGTAGGCGGAAGCGTCGTTCTCGAACTGGCCCCCAGTTTGCGGCTCTGATGAATCGCGCGTCGGGGCGGAGCCGCACGAACCAGTCTTCATTTGCGAGCGCGTTCGCGTCGTCGGCCAGGATCATCAGGTCAAGATCACTCGCCATACGCTCCGCTCCGCGCGCGTAGGACCCGACCAGCGCTAGAGCCTTGACTCCGTCGTATTCATCGGCCCATCGTTCGACGTCGACGAGCAAAGCGTTGACCGCGCGCCTACGTCCTTTCAATCGTGCTGACATACGGGCATCATTCCCCACCGTCACGGCTGTCCGTAGCTTCGCTGGTACCTCTATCCTGGAATTGTCAGTGATGAACCAGGGGAGGGATGCGAATGTCCAAGGAAGTATCGGCAGGTCTGGCTGTTGGTGCGATGGTCCTTGTTGCAGGCTTGATCTGGACTGGGTTTCCGCTCGACGCATATTCGGTTGTCGCCGTGATTTTTGCAATCTGCGGGGGATTCATCACCTGGATCTACCTGCGCGAGAACGTAGATGGCGTCCCACACACAGCGACGAAAGAAGGCAGTCGATGAAGGCAATCATCGTGTGTACCTCTGTCTCCCATGGCAATACGAAGCGTATCGCCGACGTCATCGGAGAAGTTCTCGATGCTCGCGTGGTCGAGCCCGGTGACATCGACGCCGCGCAGCTCGCTGACTACGACCTCGTGGGCTTCGGCTCCGGCATCTACCTACGCTCGTACCACGAAGATCTACGCTCGTTCGTCGAGGCACTCCCCGAAGAACGGCGATCCAAGGCTTTTGTCTTCGCCACCAGTGGTTTTCCCGACAAGGGGATTCATCGCTTCTCGCGTCCACTGGTTCAGCTGCTCGAGCAGAAGGGCTTCGATGTGGTCGCAGCCTTCTCGTCCCGCGCGTGGGATACGTATTTTCCGTTCAAGCCGTTCGGAGGTATCCGCAAGGGGCGGCCGAACGCCGACGACTTGGAATCGGCGCGCACGTTCGCCGAAGTCCTACGCGAAAGCGTTCAGGACAGCTTGCCCGGCACCGGGTAGCTGCGCAGGCTCATCTCCAGCTCACCGGCGTCGGCAAGGTCGTTGATCGTCTGACGCAGAGCGCCACACGTCCGCTGAGCGTTGGCTCGACCGTTCTCACGCCCCAGTTCCGGGCACACCACTTGCGACTCTTCGAGCCATTGAACGCTGGTGTGCGCTTCGCTGTATTTCTCGACCAGAACGCGGTTTCCGCAGTTCCGACAGCTGACCTGACGCATCAGCGTGCAATCAGATCGGCCGGTGACCAGAACGCGCGCATGCTCGTGATCTTGGCGTCCGCGTCGAAAGTCATGACGTCGATCGGTTCGACCTCGTAGACCTGATCGCCCACCGGTGTGACGACGCGGAAGTGGAAGGCCGCGCTGGATCCGCTCACCCGCAAGGTGAGAAGCTCCGTCTCTTGCGAACCGCCCTCGAGAGCGCCGTAGAACTCGGTGATCGCCGCTTTGCCGACACGGGGTTCGCTGCCGACCGGGTCTTCGAGTGTCGCGTTCTCGGCGTAGAGGGCGGCGATGTCCGCTGACGATCCGCGAGCCACGGCGTCGAGGTAGGTGGTAACCGTCGCCGTGATCGCGGCCGTGGTGTCTGGTTCGAGAGTGGTCATCGAGTTAGTCCGATCAGTCGAGAAGTTCAGGGTCTGACAACTACTTCGGACGCTATCGGTGCCGTCTCGATTCGGCGTCGCAATCTCCCACGCAGCGGGACGGCCCGCAAGAAATTCAGGCGTCGAAGCGTCCGAAGCCGCCGCGGTAGAACAGAAGCGGACCATCGTGGCGCAGCACGTTCAGATCGGTGATTCGTGCGACGACGATGGTGTGATCACCGGCGTCGTGCTCCTGCTCGACGGTGGCCTCGATGCGAGCGAGTGCGCCGCTGAGCGCCGGAGCACCGTTGCCGGCCGCGTCCCACTCGACGCCGAGGAACTTGTCGGTCCCGCCGCGAGCGAACGCCGAACACATGTCCTGCTGATCGTGGGCGAGAACATTGATGCAGAGAGTTCCGGATTCGCGAAGCTTCGGCCAACTTGTCGACGTCTTCGCCGGGCAGAACGAAAGCAACGGGGGATCGAGCGATACCGAGACCAGAGACTGGCAGGTGAAGCCGAGGGGTGAGTCTCCATCGTGAGCGGTGATGACGGTGACGCCAGTGCAGAAATTGCTCATCACGTTGCGAAGTGTGCGTCCGTCCAGAACTGGCGGCTCGGCGTTTTCCACGGTCATGTCGTCTCCTTGTTCAAATCTCTGTTCAAAACTCTGCAAACAGCTTCAGAAGCAACGATGTGTGGCGCCGCGGTCGTAATCCAGCGGCAGTCCCACTCAATGGCAGCAATGGCTTCTCGCCACGGGTTCGGACCGACCGAGTGTCAGGTGGAGGGGTCTCGGGCAAATTTGATCCCGCTCAGCGGTCCGTTCGGATTCTACGAAACCAGCAAATCACCAGTGATTGTTAGACTTCGGGCATGTCCGAACCTGATGACGTGTCCCGAGGACTTCCCGCTACCAGCTGGGCAGTGCTCGGGATGCTGACGTTCGGGGAGGAACTGACCGGAAACGATTTGAAGAAGTGGGCCGACTGGAGTGTCGGCTTCTTCTACTGGAGCCCGTCCATCAGCCAGGTCTACGCAGAGCTGAAGAAGCTCGAAAGCATCGGATTCGTGGAGTCCCGGGTCGTTTCCGAGCCCGGGGTGCGGGGCAAGCGCCTCTACTCGATCACCCAATCAGGAACCGACGCCGTCCGGACGTGGTCACGGGAGGCGCCGGTGGAAGTCCCGGTGCTCAAGCACGGCGTCATGTTGCGTCTGTGGATGGGACACCTCAACGAACCCGAGCGACTGAAGGCACTGGTCGAAGCCCATATCGCCAACGTCGAAGAGCAGATTCGACGCGCGAAACTCCACGCAGATCATGCCGAGAACGAGCCGGCCTGGTCGTTCCCGGTCATGACGTTGCGATGGTCGGAACGGTACTTCCGAGCCGAGATCGAACTTGCTCGCGAACTACTCGAAGACATCGATCGTGCGTCCGCCGAGTTCGCGAACGTCGCCGAGCACGACCGACTGGGATCGCCGTTGCCCTCGACGCCTGGCAGATGGAAGAACGTCGAGGAGTACGTGTTGGCGCTCGAGCAAGCCGGTCTCACCGGCAACGGCTCGAATATCTGAGTCAGGCCCCGGCTGCGGTCGGCATGTTGCGCAGCAGGTGACGACGCTGCAACGTCGGAGTGACGCTCAGCGATCCGCCGTCGATGCCACGCCAAATGGCAGCGGCCGCCATCCGAACCGGCGCTGCGCTGACGTGGTCGAGTCGGAGAGCCTTCGACGGCGCGCAGATGGATACCGCGGCAACAGCGCGGCCGATGGGGCCGATCGGTGCCGCAAGACAGCTGAATCCCGGTAGGCCGTTTCCGGTTTCGAATGCCACCCCTGATTCGCGAATCCTGGCGAGGTGGGGCAGTGCGTAGCCCGAGGACTTCGGCGAACCGAATGCAAGCAGTGCCTGACCGATCGCAGTGGTCTCGGCCCGGCGTCGACCACCGACACGCGTCGGCACCGCGGCAGCGAGGCGTCCGCCGATCTTCTCCATGTAGACCACATCGGGCCCGTCGAGGATGCCGAGGTGAACCACGAAGCCGGTGACGCGGTAGAGCTCGTGGAGGAGCGGCATGGCTGCAGCGTGGAGGCGGTCTTGATGAACCGCGAGCGATCCCAGTTCGACGAGGCGCATACCGAGTTCGTAGTCGCGGCCGTCGCGGCGCAGCCAACGCATCGAGACGAGACGTTCGAGCATGCGGTGGGCAGACGAGCGTGGCAGGCCCGTGCTCCGAACGACCTGAGCGAGCGTCAACCTGCCGGGACCGTCGAAGGCGTCGAGAACCAGCGAGACGCGATCGAGAATTGCTGTCGGGGCCGAATCGGCGCCTAAAGCATCCACAGCCTGCAGTGTCATCGTGTACCTCACTTCTCTTAGAGCTCCACAACCAGTGAACTGGCTATTTCAATTAGAAATAGTGTCATAGAGTTCTGGATTTGTGAAGTGGATCACCGGTCTGTTTTCGGGCGCGTCACGGTGGAAACGACGAAGGGGCTTGCGCGAATGCTCGCGCAAGCCCCTTCGTCGGTTTACTACCGGCGGGTACTACATCGTCACCGGCAGGTAGTACATCGTCGCCGACAGGTACTACATAGCTGCCAGCGGTTCGCTTCCGGACCAGTCGTGGCCCCAGTAGCTGTCAGCGGTGATCTCCTCGGAGGAGTACGAGTCCTGATCCACCTTCGCGCCCTCGGTGCCGAACTCGATGTCCCAGCCGCCGGGTGCGCGGACGTAGAAGGAGATCATCTTGTCGTTGGTGTGGCGACCCAAGGTCGACGACACGGAGAATCCGTCCTTCATCACGCGGTCGAGAGCCTGGCCGACAGCGTCGAGGGTGTCGACCTCGACCATGATGTGAATCAGGCCGGGTGCGCCGCCGTGCGGTGCCGGGCACAGGGCCAAGCTGTGGTGACGCTCGTTGACGCCCATGAAACGGATTCGCAGCGGCCCGAATTCGGGCGGGGCCGGCAGGCGGAAGGCGCCGCGCGGGTAGAAGCCGAGCACCTCGGTGTAGAAGTCGAAGCTCGCAGCACTGTCCATCACCGGGAGCACGACGTGGCCGAGACCCTGTGCGCCGGTGACGAATCGAGCGCCGAAGGGCGTCACCACGGGGCTGTGGTCGAGGATCGCGCCGTGGAAGACCTCGATGGCTGCTCCGCCGGGATCGGTGAAGGCGATGACCTCTTCGACCCGTCGAGCATCCGCTTCGGCGAGCGAAAGCTGCTCCACCTCGGTGCCGTTCTTTTCGAGGGACTCCTGAACGCGGCGCAGTGCGGCGTGATCGGCGACCTCCCAACCGATGTTGACGATCTCGTCGCGCTCACCCTCGACGACGACGATGCGAGCAGCACGCTCGTCGAGTCGTAGGTAGAGAGCGTTCTCGTCCGGCCCACTGCCCTTGGCGAATCCGAGAACATCGAAAGCGAAAGTGCGCCAACGTGCCATGTCGTTGGTCGAGATCTTGACGTAGCCAAGTCCCTTGATGTCAGTGTGTGTCATCGTGTTCTGTTCCTGTCGATTTCTTGTGTCGAAGTCTGATCAGATCATCGCCCGCAGCGGACCCTGCGGATCTGCGCCGAGACGGCTCAGCGAGGCGGCGTGGAATACAGTGCCCGGCACGTGAATTGCGTGGTGCTGTCCCGCGTGGGCGTCGCGCCAGAATCGCTGAAGCGGCTTGTCCATCCGCAGTGCGTTGCCGCCGCAGCGCGGGTAGACCTGATCGATCGCGTTGATTGCGCGCCACGCTGCCTGCACCTGAGTCTGACGTCCCTCGGCGCGCTGCTCGAAGGTGACTTCCTTGCCGGCATCCACTCGATCCCACATGCGGTCGACGTTGGCCAGCAGGGTGTCGCGGGCTGCCCGGATGTCGGCAGTTGCCTGACCGATGGCGAACAAAGTGTACGGGTCGTCCTTGACCGCCGTGCCCTGTGCGTTGATGCGATCGGCCTGGTACTCGTTGGCGTGGAAGAGCATTCCCTCGCAGATGCCGATGGTGGCGGCGGTGATACCGAGGGGGAACATGTTCGACCACGGCATCAGGTACAGCGTCTCGGTGCGCCCGTACTTGCGCACCGCCGTTCCGTCGATGACCTCGTCGCAGTCCATGACGCGGTAATCGGGGACGTACGCATCCTTGACCACGAGGTCCTTGGAGCCGGTGCCGCGAAGTCCCATGACATCCCACGAGTCTTCGATGATCTCGTAGTCGGTGCGCGGAATGATCACATGGAGCATGCGCGGCGGCATCTCCATGTTGCCGTCCTTGTCGCACGCCATCGCACCGAGGAAAGCCCAGTCGCAATGGTCGGTGCCGGAAGAGAACTGCCAGCGGCCGGAGAACTTGTAGCCGCCGTCGGTGGGGATACACATTCCGCCGGGCATGTACGGCGATGCCATCCAGGTGTCGGGATCCGATCCCCAGATCTCCTGCTGCACCTTGGGATCCGCGAACGCGAGCTGCCACGGGTGAACTCCGACGATCCCGTGTACCCAGCCGGCCGAGGGATTGAGCGAAGCCATGCGCATCACGGTCTCGGCGAACTCGCGAGGATGCGCCTCCATTCCGCCGTGTTCCTTGGGTTGGAGCATGCGGATGGAACCGATTGCCTTCATCTTCTTGGCGGTGTCGTCGGCCACCCGGCCGATCCGCTCGGCCTCGATGCCTTCGGCGAAGATGTCGTCGGCCATCGCGTTGATCTGTTCGAGCACTTCGTACGTCATGTTGTTCCTTGCGTTCAGTCAGGTTGTCTCAGCAGTGTTTTCGACTGCGAATCAGGAGGTTGTCTCGAGCGCCTGGGCGTCTCGTGCGGCAACGTTTTCGGCGACTTCCCGCTTCCAGCTCTCCACTGCGCGGGTAGTGTCGATCTCGAATTCGAAGCGCTTCGTCATGTCTTCCGTGACGTTCTCGACATCGGTGTAGAACTGGTTGTACCAGCGCCGCAACTGGTAAACCGGGCCGTCCTCCTCCGAGAGCAGCGGGTTGTCGATCGGGGCCTTGTTCTTCCAGATCTCCACGTCCTGAAGGAATCCCATCTCGACGCCCTCGGTGAACTGCGCGGCCATCGCGGCAGTGGACTCGTCGTCCATACCGGGAAGCTTCTTGACCATCGCGCCGTACTGCAACACGAAGGCATTGTTCGAGATGGGGTAGTGGCAGTTGATCAATACAGTTTCGATGATCTGCCCGTTGGCTTCGCTCTTGATCCAGTCGATCATGTACGACGGACCGAAATACGAAGCATCCGAACGAAGAACAGCGTTGGGATCGCCGTAGTTGGTGCCGCTGATGATGTCCTCGCGTCCCACCGATTCCATGTACTGGCTCGCGACGTGACCTTCGAAGATGTTCTTGAAGTACTTGGGGAACGAGTAGTGAACGTAGAAGAAGTGGGCCATGTCCACGACGTTGTCCACAATCTCGCGGCAATGAGAGCCTTCGATGGTGAGCGTGTTCCAGCTCCAGTCGCTCCACTCATCGCTTCCGAAGCCCTCGATGTCGGGAATCGTGACCTCGGCGGGCGGGGGATTTCCCTGGGGATCGTGCCAGACGAACAGCTGACCGTTCTTCTCGAGTGTGGTCCACGCCCGCGTCTTGGCCAGCGGCGGAACGCGTCGTGCGTAGGGGATCGCCGTACATTTTCCGTTACCGCCCCAACGCCAGTCGTGGAACGGGCAGGCGATCGAATCGCCCTTGACGGTTCCGTGAGCGAGGTTGCCACCCATGTGGCGGCAGTAGGCGTCGAGAATCTTGATGTCGCCCTTGCTGTCGGCGAAGACGACAAGGCTGGTGCCGAATGCCTCGATCTGGTGGGGCTGACCGTCGCGATAGGTATTGCTCAGTCCGAGGCAGTGCCATCCACGCGCGAACCGCGCCGGGGGCGCTGCCGCTTCGATTTCTCGAATTTCCTCGCCGGCGCCCGACTGCGTCGAGGCGTCCGTAGTGGTGAGTGGGCCGGTTCCGAGTGCCATGTCTTCCTCCGAGCCGCGTCTTGCGACGCTCCAGTGATGTGATCCGTCTCATACAACGACGAAGCGTCCTCTGGAGATACGGCAGTTCCCGCTGGATGGAACACCCGCTCGGTGACCTGCAGAGATTCAGCTCGCGAGTGTCGCCACATCGTCGATCGCGTAAGTCGCCCAGGCCCGAGCGGTGACGACCCCGGTGGGATCGGTGGCGACCAGAGCTACGTCGGCGACGCTCTCGTGGTCCTTCTCGTACGTAGCGAGCACCGTCACGGAGCAGTTCAGATCTGCTCCCGCGGAAGTTGCGGTGCAACGTCCGCGGAACCGTCGTAGCGACGCCGAGCCGTAACGACGAGCGGCGAAATCGGCAAGGGCAGCAACGGAATCGGTTCCGGTGCCCGCTGTCGGGGCTTCCCGGACGAAGACCTCGGCAACCAGATGCCCGGTCTGGTCGTGGTATTCGGTGATCCGCTCGAGAGTCGAGCCCAGCGGCCTCACGGATCCGGTGAGCAGCGCGCCCGGATCAGGGCGCCCGAAGAACACGACGTCCTGTTCGACGACGGACCCGTCGGGTGCCGAGCGCACGGTGCCGTACAGCGAGTCGAAATCCGAGAGGAGCGTGGTGGACGTACGGGGAGCAGATGCCGTGAAGTGGGCGGTACCGAGGTTGGTAGTCATGACACTCTCCGTTGGACGCGACCGAGACGCTGTCGTCTCGGTGGGTACATCGACGCTAACCACCGCTCTCGTGGGTGACGACAGGCTTCCCGCTGATCGGGAGCATTCTCGGATTCGATCGAAGAGGTGGAACCTGTTCCAGTTTTGTGCAATTCTGGATATCGTATCCGTGACCGGGAGCACATCTCGATGACTGCACGCGCCGAGCAGAAGGAAGACCAGATGACAGACGAGTTCGCTGACCTGCACCGACCGGTATACGGTCCGGACCTGCTCATCACCGCTCTGGAACGCAATCACGACAAGCCTGCGCTGTACCTCGGAGACGTGATCCTCACCGGAGGGCAGATGCGCGATCAGATCAGCTGCTTCGCCCAGGCTCTCGCGTCGCTGGGAATCACTCAGGGCACCAGCACCGCGATGCTGTCGAAGAACCGCCCCGAGGTGCTGATCAGCATGGGCGCGACCATGATCACCGGCTGCCGGGCGAGTGCCCTGAACCCGATGGGATCGCTCGACGACCACAAGTACATCGTCGACGACGCCGAGATCGAGACCCTCATCTTCGATCCCAATGCCTTCGAAGATCGTGCCGCCGAGTTGAAGGCGTCGTCGCCTTCGCTGACCAACGTGCTCTCGATGGGCCCGTCCGAAGTGGGGATCGACATCCTTGCTCTGGCCGCGACATTCGAGTCTGCGCCGCTGAAGGCAGCGCACGTCGATGCCGAAGACGCCAGCAGCATGGTCTACACCGGTGGAACGACCGGCAAGCCCAAAGGTGTTGTGGGATCGTTCCGTTCGGGTGCAGCGCTCAATCAGATCCAGATGTCGGAGTGGCAGTGGCCCGAGGACAACCGCTTTCTCATCTGCACGCCACTCTCACATGCAGGCGCGGCGTTCTTCATCCCGACTTTGCTGCGCGGGGGCGCTCTGATCGTCCTGCCCGCCTTCGAACCGGGGGCCGTGCTCGAGGCGATCGAGAAGCACAAGATCACGGCAACCATGTTGGTGCCCACCATGATCTACATGCTCATGGACCACCCCGATCTGCCCAAGCGTGACGTATCGAGTTTGCAGACGCTGTTCTACGGAGCGTCCGCGATGTCCCCGGCCAGATTGCAAGAGGGCATCAAGAAGTTCGGGCAGATCTTCTTCCAGTTCTACGGTCAGACCGAGTGCGGCATGACAATCTCGGTGCTGCGCAAGGAAGAACACGTCGCCGACGATCCGGCCCGCCTCGCTACCTGTGGGCGGCCCGTGCCATGGCTCGACGTCCGGTTGCTCGACGACGACCTCAACGAGGTGCCGCAGGGAGAGCTCGGTGAGATCTGCGTGCGCGGCCCGCTGATCATGAAGGGCTACTGGAAGAAGCCGGCCGAAACCGCCGAGGCGTTCCGCGGGGGTTGGCTGCACACCGGCGACATCGCACGTAAGGACAAGGACGGGTTCATGTCCATCGTCGATCGCAAGAAGGACATGATCGTGACCGGTGGTTTCAACGTGTTCCCGCGCGAGATCGAAGACGTGATCTCGGCGCACCCGTCCGTCGCATCGGTGGCGGTAGTCGGTGTACCGGACGACAAGTGGGGCGAAGCCGTCAAGGCCTGCGTGGTGCTTCGTGCCGGACTGACCGTGGACACCGAGGAACTGGTCGACAAGGTGAAGGCAGCCAAGGGTTCGGTTCACGCTCCCAAGAGCATCGACTTCGTGGATTCACTCCCGTTGACACCGCTGGGCAAGCTGGACAAGAAGGCACTGCGCGCGCGGTACTGGGAGACCAGCGCCCGCGCAGTCTAGGAACCAGCGTCGTGTAGCGAAGGGTCAGCGTTTCCAGACGTAACGACGCTCCGGGCGGCCCACCACTCCGTATTTCAGCGAGGTGGTGGACCGCCCGGACTCGTAGAGGTACTCGAGGTAGCGCCTCGCGCTCGCGCGCGAGATACCGACTCTCTCGGAAATGTCTGTTGCCGAGGCGGGTTCGGTGTCGTCTCGCAGAGCTGTCTCGACCAACAGAAGAGTCTCGGGACTGAGTCCCTTGGGCAAACCTTTGTGGGACGACGCCCCGGGCGCGCCACCTGCCACACCGAAGGCCTCGTCCACTGCTGTCTGTTCTGCTTCGCCGGAGCTGTCGAGATTCGCGTATGTCGATCGGTAACGCTCGAGACGCTCACGGAGAACCTCGAACGTGAATGGCTTCATCAGGTAATGCACGACGCCGCTGCGCAGCGCCTTCTTGACCGAGCCGGCCTCGCGCTCACTCGTGATGACAAGAACATCCAGCTCCGGTGCCAGCTCGCGAAACGGGGCGATCAGATCGAGTCCGGTGGTGCCCGGCAGGTGGACGTCGAGAAGCACCAGGTCGGGTTGCAACTCACCGACTGCGGCCAGCGCGGCCTCGGCCGAATGGGCAACGCCACACACTTCGAAACCGTCTATCCGCGAGACGAATCCGCTGTGCACCTTCGCCACCATGAAGTCGTCGTCCACCACCAGTACCCGGATCATGCGCCCTCTCCGTCGTGTAGGACTGCGGTGAAGACAGTCCATTCGATGCCCTCTGTCGAACGACTGCTCACGGTGACGTCGCCACCGCGTCGACGACACGTCAGGCGTACCAGTGCCAAGCCGAAACCGTGTCCGTCGCTCGATTGTCCCTTGGTGCTCCAGCCCTGGCCGAAAACCCTGTCGCGATTCTCCGGCGCGATACCGGGGCCGGCGTCCTCGACCCGTACTTCGACGGCGGTGCCACGGCCCCGAATCGACAATCGAACCTTGCGGCGCGACGCTTCCGGCATCTCACCGACAGCGTCGACGGCATTGTCGACGAGGTTTCCGACCACCGTCACGAGGTCTCGGCCGAGTCGGCGATCAACCGAGTCCAGGTGCGTGTCCGAGGTCAGTTCCACGGTGACCAATCCCTGTGCAGCGGCACCTATCTTGGCGATCACGAGTGCGGCAGTGCCGACGTCGGCGATCTTGTCGGTCACGGCCGCACTGACCTGTGCGCGCTCCATGGTCAGGCCCTCGACGTAGCCGACCACCTCGTCGTACTCGCCGAGCTGGATGAGGCCGGAAATGGTGTGCAACTGATTGTCGAACTCGTGGATGTGGGCGCGTAGCGCGTCCGTGCTGGTTTTGGTCACGTCGAGTTCTTCTTCCACGGAGCGCAATTCGGTGCGGTCGCGGAAGGTGGTGACCGACCCGATGGTGCGGCCTTTCGATTCGATCAAGACGGTGTTGAGGACGAGTAGTCGATCTCCGACAAGAACCAACTGATCGGATTCGGTTGTGCCGGAGGTCAGTACACTCTGGAGTCGGTCGTCGAGACCGAGGTCCCGCACAGATCTACCGGCACTCCCGCGTGGGATGTCGAGGAGTTGGTGGGCACTGTCGCTCATCAGCACCACCTTTCCCTGCGCGTCGAATGCGATGACACCTTCCTTGAGGCCACGCAGCATCGCCTCACGTTGGCGAACCAGGTCCAGGATCTCGCCGGCCTCCATGCCGAGGGTCTGCCGTTTGACCCTGCGGGCCAACAGGATCGAACCGACGCCCCCGAGAAGCGAGGCCACGGCGAGGTATACCAGGAGGTTCGGTGCAGATTGCAGCAGTCGCGTCCAGATCGAGGGGTACTCGATGCCGACGATCGCGGTTCCGGTGATCCCTCCTTCACTGCCGAGAATCGGAACGTGCGCTTCCACTGCCTTGCCGGAGGAGGTGTCGACCAAACCCGTCCATGACCGATCCTGTGTCTGACGTGCGTCGATGCCGACATCGCCGGGACGCGTCGAAATGACGACACTGCCGTCGGCGTCGGCAAGCGAGACGTAGGTGACGCCCGAGATGGCGCGCACCGAGTCGACCGAACCTTGTAGTCCGGAGCGGAGACGAGTCTGCGCCTGGGGGAGTAGTTCACGTACCGCTGGATTGGCTGCGAGTGATTCCGCTGCCGAGAGTGCGCGACGTCCCTCCTCGCGTTGGAAACTCGCAGACGACTGAGCGAGAGAGAGGGCGGTGACACACACGAGAACTGCGACGACGATCAGAAGTTGCAGTTCGAGAAGTTGGGTCGCCAGAGTGTGCCGGCGCCGAAACAGGCGCTCACGCAGAGGCGACTTGCGCTCTCGCTCGGCCTGCTCGTTTCCTGAGGACACCAGCCAGACCCTAGCCTTCGGTTCGATGCCGGGAAAGCAGTTGTTCGTGAGCACAATGAGCACAAATCAATTTGCTTTCCCAATGGTGACCCCAGTCACAAAGTGCGTCAGTATGAAACCTGTTCACACAGCGGTACCAGCAGACAGCCAGCAGACAGCCAGCAGACAAGGACAAGGCCATGAGGACATCGAAGCGACTGAGCAGGCATATCGCCCTGCTCGGTGCTTGCGCGATGGCTCTCGTGCTCTCGACCGGATGCACTCCGGTCGAGTCCTTCTTCGCCGGTGGTCGAGCGGGTGAGACTTCCGAAGAACTGCGTGTACTGGTGCCCTCGGTGGCCGGTGGTGGTTACGACCTGACCGCCCGGACCATGGTGCAGGCACTGGCCGACGAAGGGACCGTCGACGCCGACGTCGTTGTTCTGCCCGGATCGGGTGGCATCGTCGGACTCAACCGGTTGGCTCTCGAACGCGGAAATCCCGATCTACTCATGGTCATGGGACTCGGCGTTCTCGGTTCGCTCGAGATACTGCCGTCCGAGCACACCCTTTCCGACGTGACACCGATCGCGAGACTGGTCGACGAACCGGAAGCTGTACTGGTGCCGGCAGATTCGCCGTACAAAACTCTGGCAGATCTGACGCAGGCCTGGGTGGCGGATCCGTCGTCGATCTCGATCGGTGGTGGTTCGAGTGAAGGCGGACCGGACGGGCTGTTCCGCCTTCTGTTCGCACGGGCGGTCGGCGTCGATCCGTCGCTGTCCCCCTACCGAATCTACGACGGCGGCGGAGAACTACTTCCGGCGCTGCTGACCAGGCAGGTCGACGTCGCCGCCACCGGTATCGGGGAGTACCTGGATCAGATTGCGGCAGGCACGGTTCGGGTCCTTGCGGTCAGTTCGCCGGAGCGCACTCCGGCGGTGGATGCACCGACCATGGCGGAGTCGGGCGTCGACGTCACGTTCACCAACTGGCGGGGTCTCATGGCGCCCCCCGGATTGACGGACGACCAGCGTCAGCATTTACAGAATTTAGTGCGGGATCTGGCGGCAAGTCCACGGTGGAGCGAGCTGTCCGACCGAAATGGTTGGAACAGCGCAGTTCTCACCGAACCCGAGTTCTCTGTCTTCCTCGCCGAACAATCCCGGTTCGTCGACGCGACACTCGATCCGCCCGGCACCAACTGAGCACAACCGAAGTTTCGTTTCACCTCCACGAAGGTCACCGGCTCGATTTGCCGTGCCGTTTTTCTCGGCAACTCAGCACAAAAGGAGTTCATCATGCTCGTCACACTCGGCTTCCTCATGGTTGCGGTGTTCATGTTCCTGATCCTCACCAAACGCGCGACCCCGGTGGTGGGACTGACCCTGGTGCCGGTGGCCTTCGGACTACTCGCCGGAGCGGGCCTCGGCATCGGCGACATGATCACCGACGGCATCAAGTCGCTCGCACCCACCGCGGCGCTGTTGTTCTTCGCGATCATCTTCTTCGGAATCATGATCGACGTCGGCCTCTTCGATCCGCTGGTCAAACTCATCTTGCGGATGGTGCGAGACGATCCGATGCGGCTCGTGGTCGGCACCGCGGTGCTCGCGATGGTGGTCTCGCTGGACGGAGACGGTTCGACGACCTTCATCATCGTGACCTCCGCGCTGCTGCCGCTCTACCTCAAACTCGGTGTCAGTCCCGTTGTACTGACGGTGATCGCCGGCTTGTCCAACGCGACGATGAACATCATTCCGTGGGGTGGCCCGACCGTGCGGGCGGCTAGCGCGCTGGGACTCTCGCCCTCCGACGTGTTCGTCCCGATGGTGCCGTCGTTGATCGTCGGCCTGATCATGGTGCTCGGATTCGCGATTCACCTCGGGATCATGGAGCGTCGCAGGATCGGGACTTTGGTCCTGACTTCTGAGCGCATCCTCGAAAAGGTCGGAAACGGTGGAAGTTCCAGCACCGGTAGCGCCGGCACCGGCGGCTCGAACGACTCCGAAGACGACGGCGGCGACACCGGACGATTCATCGACGGCCTCGACCCCAAGCGGGACACCTTGCGACCGAAGCTGCTCTGGTTCAACGCCGCGCTGACGACGATCCTTCTCGTCGTGCTCGTGATGGACATCCTGCCCATCCCGGTGCTGTTCATGATTGCGTCGTCGATCGCTCTCGCGGTCAACTTCCCGGCGGTCAAGGATCAGGGCGAAGCAATCGCACGCCATTCGTCGAGCATCGTCTCCGTTGTCGCGATGGTCCTGGCAGCAGCGGTGCTGACCGGCGTTTTCCAGGGAACCGGCATGGTCGAGGCGATGGCAGAGTGGCTGCTCCAGGTCATTCCCGACGCGATGGGCCCGCATCTGGCCGTCATCACGGGCGTCCTGAGCATTCCGCTCACGTTCTTCATGACCAACGACGCGTTCTACTTCGGTGTGCTGCCGGTGCTGTCCGAGACGGCAGCCCAGTACGGCATCGAGCCGGTGGAGATGGCGCGCGCTTCGATCACCGGGCAGGCCGTGCACATGCAGAGTCCGCTGGTCCCGGCGATCCTGCTGCTGGTCACGCTCGCCGGTGTTTCTCTGGCGGATCACCACAAGAAGGTCCTGTGGCGAGCAGGCCTGATCTCGATCACGATGCTCGTGGTCGGTGTCGGATTGGGGCAGATCCCCTTCTGAGTGCGATCAGTTGTGGAAGGGGCACCGGCCTTGGTCGGTGCCCTTCTTCTTTTTTGTCACGAAGTTGGGCCGGATGTCGAGATCGGGCTCGTCGTACAGGCGGTGGAACGTCGGCGTGAGCGAGCTGGACATGGGCGGGTTCACCCATGACCAGTCGGTCGGGCACTTGCGCCCGGCCTTGTCCTCACGCGCGATGTGATCGATGAATTGCTTTGCGACAGTGTGATGGTCGACCATGATGACGCCGGCCTTGCGGTAGCTGTGGATAACTGCACGGTTCAGTTCGACCAGTGCACGGTCCTTCCAGAGCGTGCGGTCGTGGCTCATGTCGAGCTCCATCATCGCCCCGATGGTCGGCAACATGTTGTAGCGATCGGTGTCGCTGAAGTTGCGTGCACCGACCTCGGTGCTGACGTACCAACCGCTGAACGGGGTGCAGGGATAAACGATTCCGCCGATGTCGAGGTTCATGTCCGAGACCGCGGGAACGGCATGCCATTTAAGCCCCAGATCAGCGAACCAGCTGTATTCGGGATGCTCGATCTCGACCTCGAGAACGAGGTCGGTCGGGACGTCGAAGTACTGCAGGGGTTCGTCGGGAACCGAAATCAGCACGGGGAGAACGTCGAACGCCGTACCGGCGCCCTTCCATCCCATCGCGGTGACCTGAGCGGTGAGATCGACGTGCCACGGGTCGCCCAGGATGGTGCCGTCCGGTTGCCGGTAGCCGGCGTAGCGGATCAGTTGCGGGCTGAGGATGCGGTACTCCTGGCCGTCCTCGCGGGGAAGCGGCCCGACCGTCACGACGGACTGCAGAGCGCCGCCGTTGGTCGACAGTCGCAGGTGCTCCCAGCACGCTTCTGCGAGAGCGGAAGCCGTGACGGCGTCGCGCGCGTCGATGAGTTTGAGGGTCCGCCAATGCGCGCGACCGACGCACCTGGCGTGGTTTCGCCAGGCGAGTTTGGCGCCAACGAGCAATTCCTCCGCTGTGTGCGTGTAGGTACCGGTCCGGTGGAGCTCACGCAAGGCCTCGCGCCGCCGAGACGTCGGGAGGTGGCCCAGTTCCGGAGAGTCGAAAAATTCGACGCACTCGAGTTCCCGACGTTGAAGCTCGGTCAGCGTCGGGGTGGTGGAGGCGATCTGGGACGTAAGCCCGCTATCGGTGGGCAATTCGTCCTGTCGAACAAAATCCACGGCACGACTCCTGTTTGGCTGGTTGAGATTTCGCTGAACGTTAGCTCGGCGATTGAGAGTGTCGAAGCTCTTGTTTATCTTGCACGCAAGAATAAGAAAGGGACGGTCACACCGCGAAATGGGGTCGCATTGTGACACTTGTCCAGAATGATTTACGAGTCAGACATTTGTGACATAAGCTGCAGACGAAATTCCGCGGCGGGTCTTGCCGCGTCTAGTCGGGACGAGGATGAGCGTGGATTCGCAAGCAATCTCTCTGGTCCGGTCGAGCTTCAAATCCGTCGCTGCGGTAGAAGATGGTCCGGAACGGCTCGCCCGTACCTTCTATTCGATCCTGTTCGCTCGATCGCCCGAAACCCGGGAGTTCTTTCCGGCAGCGATGGATGTGCAGCGGGACCGGCTTGTCGGCGCTATCGCTCACGTCGTCGAACGCCTCGACGAGTCCGACGCGATACTCGAGTACCTCGCGCAGCTCGGCCGCGATCACCGCAAGTACGGCGTCACGGACGAGCATTACACGGCAGTCGGCAATGCCCTGATCGAAGCACTCGAGACTTTCGGTGGCGCCGAAATGTGGACAGACGAGGTCGACAGCGCATGGCGCAACGCGCTCGCGATCATCTCGGCAGCGATGATGGACGCCGCCAACGCGGAGGACGGCCCGCCCGCCTGGAGTGCCACCGTCATCGAATGCCGCCCGGTCATCAAGGGCGTCGCCGTCGTCAAGCTGCAACTAGACCAGACTATGCAATACCGCGCCGGTCAGTACGTCAGCGTGCAGGTCGCCGCGAGGCCGCGGATGTGGCGCTACCTCTCACCGGCCACGCCGTACGACGGGACTGGAGTCCTCGAGTTCCACGTTCGTCAGGTCACCGGCGGGTGGGTCAGCCCGGTCATGGTGAACCAAACCGCTGTCGGTGACACCTGGGTGGTCGGTTCGCCCATCGGCGCCCTGGGGATTCCGGAGAACTCCAAGGACCTTTTGATGATCGCGTCGGGAACAGGTGTCGCGCCTCTTCGCGCTCAGATCCTCGAACTGATCCGACGCGGCAACACTCGCAAGGTCCAACTGTTCTACTCCGGACAGCATCCGTGCGATCTCTACGACCTTCCGCATCTGTGGAAGCTGGCCGAGAAGCACCCGTGGCTCACGATCATCCCGGTCTCGGAAGAAGACGAGAATCCGTGGTGGCACACCGAGCCGGAACCGCTGCCGCCGATCGGCATGGCAAGGCGCATCGTCGGCAAGGTCGGAAAGGTCGTGACCTCGTTCGGGGACTGGGCGGGCTACGACATCCAGGTCGTCGGCAGCGAATCCATGGTCAACAGCACCAAATTCAGGCTTCGCGCGGTGGGCATCGACGTCGACACCGTTCGCAATGATCCGACGTACTGACCGTCAGTACGGATCGAACTGAATGACCTCGGCCGGCGTTCCGGCCTCGATCAATCGATCACGCGTCGATCGAACCATGGCCGCTGATCCGCACACCAAGACCTGATGTTCGGTGAACGCACCGTACGACGCGACGACGTCGGCGAGCGTGCCTTCGATGAGATGATCGTCGCCGAATCCGATGTCGACGTTCAAACGGTCGAACCACCCGTCGGGCGGGCCGCCGTCGGAGAGATCTTCGACGACGGGAATGGGCTGCAACCACGGAAACTGATCGGCGAGTAGCCACAACATGTCCGCCGCATAGAGATCGCGAAGCGTTCGGCCGCCGAAGAAGAGGTACACCTGCGGCGGGTTCGGGGTCTGAGCCAGATCGAGAATGATCGACCGGAGTGGGGCCAAGCCGGTTCCGCCCGCGACCATGATGACGGTGGGGCCGTTCTCGTCGACGGACAGGCTGCCGCGCGGGTCGAGGATCTGCCAGACGTCACCGGGTTGGGTGTCCTTGACTATCGAACCGCTGACCCAACCGCCGGGAACCGTCTTGACGTGAAACTCCAACTTCCCGTCGTGTGAGGGAGGCAGGGCGGGGGAGAGTCGGCGGAGCAACCGCGAATTCTGCGGGACGCTGACATCGACGTACTGGCCGGGGCGGAAGGGGACGACATCGCCGACCAAGCGGACAACCGCCAGATCCTCACGGAGACGGTGATGTTCGACGACTGTGCTCGACCAGGTTCGCTGGGCCATGAAAGTTCTCCTGTAGTCAGTAGAGCGGGTCGTGCCGGATCTGGTCGAGCGGAGTTCCGCCGGCACGCAAGGCGTAGACGGTGGTCTTGATCATCGACGGTGACCCCGAGATCTGCACCTGACGGTCGGCCCACGAGCCGAACTGCGAGACCACTTTTCCGATCGGTCCGATCAGTCGGCTGTGCATTCCGAAGGGTGGCTCCAACACCGGTCCGTTGTGCCACCAAGGGTTTTCGGGTTCTTCGGACACCGGTACGACGGTCAACCACGGATTACTGAGCGAGATGTGCCAGAGCGTTTCGAGGTCGTAGAGGTCGCACGGATACCGGCCGCCGACGAACAGGTGCACGCGCGGATTGTGCGCACGTTGGGACATTTCCATCACCTGTGCCCGCAGTGGGGCGATGCCGGTGCCGGATCCGATCATGAGAACGTCACGGTCGCTGGTGAAGTCGACCTCGAGACCGCCGAGGGGAGTGGACATGACCCAGCGGTCACCGACGTTGGTCTCGCTGACGATCGCGGGGCTGACCCATCCTCCCGACACCTTGCGGATGTGGAACTCGAGCTGACCGAAAGGGTTGGTCGGAATCGCCGGTGAGTAGTACCGCCACATTTTCGGGCGCTGGGGAATCTGAACGCCGACGTACTGTCCCGCCCCGTACGGAATGGGGGGGTCGGCTTCGAGGCGCACTATCGCCAGATCGTCGAGGACTCGTTCGTGGCTGACCACGGTTGCGCCCCAGAGCGCCGGGGTCGTATCGGATTCGGCGCCGTCGGCCATCGTGCTCACGACGAGGTCGGTGAACTGAGACCAGGCGTCCTCCAGTTCCTGCGTCCACTTGTAGCGACTGTGCGCGCTGGTTCCGTACATCGACCGAACCGCGCGCTCGAGTGCAACACCGGCAGCCTCGTAGTGCTCACGCTCGACGCCGTAGCGGCGATGATCGCGGCCGAGTTGGGTGAGGAACTTCCGGATCCGGCGATGCTGGGGAAGGTTCTTGACGACGAACTCGATCGCTCTGAAGAAACGGTGCCCCTGCGATTCCATCCCGGCCGGGAACAATGAGCGGTACAGAGGATGTTCCGCAAAGAGGCCGGTGTAGAACACTGCCGAGAAGTGCGCACGGCTCTCTTCGTCGTCGGTCAGAGAATCGAGGCTGGATTGCAGACGGGCGATCACTGTCGGATCCAATCCATCCCCCTTTCACACCAGCTGCAACTCTCGCCACAATTCTAGTACGGCTCAAAATGTGACCTACGAAACCAACTCGGCCTGGCGAAAACAAACTTGAGCGGAATAGACTCAAGTTTGTCCGCGTTGAGCATATTGACACAGTCGCAATACCAACCGGTCGCGGCTCTTCCCGTTCGACTTCGCCAGAAAGGTGACAAGTGGACTCGTTCACACCAACAACCAAGACCCAGGCTGCGATGACGGCTGCACTGCAGTCGGCGTCGTCGGCGGGTAATCCCGATATCCGGCCTGCCCATCTGCTGGTCGCATTGCTCGACCAGACCGACGGCATCGCTGCCCCACTACTCAAAGCTGTAGGCGTCGACCCCACGGTCGTACACCGTGAAGCACAGGCAATCGTCGATCGCCTGCCCAAGACAACCGGCGCAAGCTCCACCCCGCAACTCGGGCGTGAGGGACTCGCGGCACTCACTGCTGCTCAGCACCTCGCCACCGAGATGGACGACGAGTACGTCTCCACCGAGCACGTCCTCTACGGACTGGCCGGCGGCGACTCCGACGTCGCGCAGTTGCTCGTACGTCATGGCGCTACCCAGGACGCATTGCGTGAAGCCTTCACCACCGTCCGCGGCAGCGCTCGCGTCACCAGCCCGGAGCCCGAAGGCACCTACCAAGCGCTGGAAAAGTACTCCACCGACCTCACCGAAGCTGCACGTAGCGGCAAGCTCGATCCGGTAATCGGTCGCGACACCGAGATTCGCCGTGTCGTGCAGGTGCTCTCGCGTCGTACCAAGAACAACCCGGTACTCATCGGTGAGCCCGGCGTCGGCAAGACCGCGATTGTGGAGGGCCTTGCCCAACGCATCGTCGCGGGTGACGTCCCGGAATCGCTTCGAGGCAAGACCGTCGTGTCCCTGGACCTCGGGTCCATGGTCGCCGGTGCCAAGTTCCGCGGTGAATTCGAGGAACGCCTCAAGGCAGTTCTCGACGACATCAAGAACAGTGCCGGACAGGTCATCACCTTCATCGACGAGTTGCACACCATCGTCGGCGCCGGAGCCACCGGTGAATCCGCGATGGACGCAGGCAACATGATCAAGCCGATGCTCGCCCGCGGTGAGCTGCGGCTGGTCGGTGCCACCACGCTCGAGGAGTACCGCAAGTACATCGAGAAGGATGCAGCACTCGAGCGTCGTTTCCAGCAGGTGCTCGTCGGTGAGCCCTCGGTCGAGGACACCATCGGCATCCTGCGCGGTCTCAAGGAGCGCTACGAGGTTCACCACGGCGTACGCATCACCGACTCCGCGTTGGTGGCTGCTGCCGCGCTGTCGGACCGGTACATCACCTCGCGGTTCCTGCCGGACAAGGCCATCGACCTCGTGGACGAAGCCGCATCGCGACTTCGTATGGAGATCGACTCGCGACCCGTCGAGATCGACGAGGTGGAACGCACTGTTCGCCGACTCGAAATCGAAGAAGTGGCACTCGAGAAGGAGACAGACGACGCGTCCAAGGCTCGGCTCGAGAAGCTGCGTCAGGAACTCGCCGACGACCGCGAAAAGCTCAATCAGCTCAGCACCCGCTGGCAGAACGAAAAGCAGGCCATCGACTCGGTGCGCGTGATGAAGGAACAGCTCGAAACCCTGCGAGGAGAGTCCGAGCGCGCTGAGCGTGACGGCGATCTGGGCAAGGCAGCCGAGTTGCGCTACGGCCGCATCCCGGCGCTGGAGAAGGAACTGGAAGAGGCAGCAGTCGCTTCCGGAGCCGCCTCCGACGGTGACGTGATGCTCAAGGAAGAGGTCGGGCCGGACGACGTCGCAGACGTGGTCGCAGCCTGGACCGGCATTCCGGCCGGCCGGATGATGGAAGGCGAGACCGAGAAACTGCTCCGCATGGAGTCCGAACTCGGCAAGCGCGTCGTCGGCCAGACCGACGCCGTCGTCGCCGTCTCGGATGCGGTTCGCCGCGCCCGAGCAGGTGTCGCCGACCCCAATCGGCCCACCGGTTCCTTCCTGTTCCTCGGCCCGACCGGCGTCGGTAAGACGGAGCTCGCCAAAGCCTTGGCGGACTTCCTCTTCGACGACGAGCGCGCGATGATCCGTATCGACATGAGCGAATACGGTGAGAAGCACTCGGTGGCCCGACTCGTCGGTGCCCCTCCGGGCTACGTCGGCTACGAAGCCGGCGGCCAGCTCACCGAAGCAGTTCGGCGACGCCCGTACTCGGTGGTCCTCTTCGACGAGGTCGAGAAGGCACACCCCGACGTGTTCGACGTCCTGCTTGCAGTGCTCGACGAAGGCCGTCTCACCGACGGTCAAGGCCGCACGGTGGACTTCCGCAACACCATCCTGATCCTGACCTCCAACCTGGGATCCGGTGGCACGCGGGAGCAGGTCATGGACGCGGTACGCCACGCGTTCAAGCCGGAGTTCATCAATCGTCTCGACGACGTGGTCGTTTTCGACTCGCTCTCCGAAGAGCAGTTGGAACACATCGTGGACATCCAGCTCGAGCAGTTGCAGAAGCGTCTGGCTGCGCGTCGTCTCACCCTCGAGGTGAACGGTGCAGCTCGGATGTGGCTCGCGGTGCGCGGCTACGACCCGCTGTACGGCGCTCGGCCATTGCGTCGACTCGTTCAGCAGTCGATCGGCGACCAGCTCGCCAAGCTGCTCCTGGCCGGCAAGGTCCAGGACGGCGACACCGTGCACGTCGGTGTCAGTGAGGACGCGGATCAGTTGGTTCTGTCCTGATTCGGTAAGTGGAATGCCCCGTCGATCCAAGTGGATCGGCGGGGCATTCGCATTTTGTTCTACCCTGGATGGCTGGATGCTCGAACTGGGGATGTCTGCACCCGCGCCTCTCCGAACGACTTCGACGCTCTTTCGTCCCAACCGAAGGTGAGCCAGGCATGACCGATCAGAACGATCCGCGTAACTCGGGTGGGCCGCGCCGTGAGGATCCCGAGGCCACCGAGGTGTGGGGGCGTACGCCCGACCAGCCGACAGAGCAGTACGGGACGGTGTCCGGCCAGAATCCGAACCAGCCGACGGAGTACTTCGGTCAGCAGTCGGGGGCGGGGCAGTTTCCGGGGGCGCAGCAGTATCCCTACGGTGGCCCGGATCAGAACACGGAGTACTTGGGGCAGCAGGGACAGCAGCCGAATCCCACGCAGGCCTTCCCCGCCTACAACCCGCAGTTCGATCCGCAGGCCCCGCCGCCGGGTGCGACGCAGGCATATCCGCCGTACACGGCCCAGCAGTACGGGAACCCGGATCAGTACGGGAATACACAGCAGTACGGAAACACACAGCAGTATCCGGTTGCCGGTGGTGGCGGGGGAGTTCCGCCGGAACAGCCGTTCATCGAAGACGGGTCGTCGGGCGGCGGCAAGAAGCGCAAGCTCGCGACGTGGGTGGCTGCCGGCGTGGTCGGGATCCTGGTCGCCGTGATCGCGATCGTCGCGTTCTCGGCGTTCGGTTCGAACGACAAGGGAACCCAGACCGCTTTCGTTCCGCCGACCACCACGACGCAGGCGCCGACCACCACACCGCCGAAGGCCAGCACCACGGCGCCGACTCCGACGACGGATTCCCCGCTCAGCCAGCTCCCGGGCGGGCTCGGCGAAGTCATCGGCGACGCCGGGGGAGCCGTCGGCACCGTCAAGTCGAACGACGGCGGCACGTTGGTCATCGATTCGATCGGTGGATCGCAGGTGACGGTTCTGACCACAGCCGACACCACCCTCATCGCGCTCAACCGCGCCACGATCGCCGATCTGCAACCGGGAGACAACATCGTCGTCGACGGAACTCCGGTGGAGAACGGCACGATGACCGCCAACACGATTCTGAGTACGTCGTTGCCGAAGTTCGGCAACTGAGTCGTTCACGACACATCAGGCGAGTCCACCAGGGTGTCGCGGGAGGTTGAGGCCGCGAGTCGCTACCCTGGAGGGTGATGACTGGAATGTGGTTCGGACTGGCAGCAATTGCACTCGCAGGCGCGGGTGCGCTCCTGTACGTCGACAGGACGAGGCGAGATCAATCCGGGCGAGTGCGTCAGATCTGGGCCAAGGCGCAGGGATACACGTACACGGCCACTGACGATCAGCTCGCAGGCGAATGGCATCGCGCGGTCATGGCGAAGCAGGACTACCTCACTGCCACCGACGTCGTCCGCGGCCGTCGTCGCGGAGAGCAGTTCGTGCTGTTCGACCTGGAAGAGACCGCAACCATCGTCGCCGTTCGCCGCGAGATCGGGTCGGACGTCGACATCGATCTTCGGTTGAAATCGACGGCTCCGCCCAAGGACGGCGACCTGAACCTGCTGGGTGCGATCGGTTCACGAGTCGTCTTCGCGACCGATCTCGAGATCGCACGTCGTGTCTGTGATCAGCGCATGGTGGCGTTCACCGAATCGGTTCCGCCGTCGATCAGCATGCTGTGGAGCGAAGGGCAGTGGACGCTCGGTTCGCTTCCGGTGACCAGTAACGGCCGGGATTGGGACGCTGCAATCGAGTCGGTTGCGCGCCTGTCCGGCATTCTGCATGTCCTGCCTCCCGTCACCGATCCCAACGAACTCGAGGTCGATCACGATCCGAGCCGCCCGCGGCCGGGCGCCGAGAAGTCTCGCCCAACTCCGGATCCGGTAGAACAGCCCCGTTCGCGTCAAGAGCAGCCGCCCCGTGAAGCTCCGCCGCGTGAATTTGCCCCGCGTGAGTCCGCACCGCGTGAGCCTGCACCGCGGGAATCTGCGCCACGTCCGGATCAATCGCTGCGCAAGCCCGAGGCGGCTGACAAGCCGGCTCAGCGTCCGGCGTCCCAGCGCTCGGGCACAATACGCCCGGTCGACTGACCTTTAAGGTTCCCGTCCCGCCGCGATAACCACTAGCGTGGCCGGTATGTCGACTTCCCACTCGGATCGCCCTGTGCGTCCCGTTGCCCTGGTGACCGGACCTACCTCTGGTCTCGGCGCCGGTTTCGCCAAGAAATACGCCTCCCTCGGATACGACCTGGTTCTCGTCGCACGTGACGAGGTCAGATTGCACGACCTCGCGTCCGAGTTGAAGACGATGTTCGGCACCGAGTCGGAGATTCTGGTTGCCGATCTCGCATCGGAGGCTGGACGCGATAACGTCGCGCTTCGTCTGGAGAAGGGCGTCGAGGTGTTGGTGAACAACGCCGGATTCGGTACCTCCGGCGAGTTCTGGACTGCAGATCCGGCGCTTCTTCAGTCTCAACTCGACGTCAACGTCACCGCCGTGATGCGGCTGACCCGTGCGGCGCTGCCCAGCATGATCGCGTCGGCGCACGGAACGATTGTCAATGTGGCGAGCGTCGCGGGCC
Source organism: Rhodococcus sp. ARP2 (assembly GCF_001029585.1). Taxonomy (NCBI): domain Bacteria; kingdom Bacillati; phylum Actinomycetota; class Actinomycetes; order Mycobacteriales; family Nocardiaceae; genus Rhodococcus; species Rhodococcus sp. ARP2. The sequence continues at coordinate 36,554 of NZ_LEKE01000042.1, forward strand.
TGCTGTCCGGACGGGGTTCGACGTATTCGGCAAGCAAGGCCTATGTCATTTCGTTCACCGAAGGGCTTTCCGGCGGGTTGGCCGGGACGGGAGTGCGCGTTCAGGCGCTGTGCCCGGGCTTCATCCGCACCGAGTTCCACGAGCGTGCGGGCATCGAGATGTCCACGATCCCCAAGCCGATGTGGTTGAGCGTCGACCAGGTGGTTGCGGCGTCGATGAAGGATCTCGGTGACGACAAGGTCATCAGCATTCCGGGAATTCAGTACAAGGTCCTCACGACGGCTGGGCGTCTGGTTCCCAAGGGGCTGGTTCGCCGGTTGACCAACATCGTCGGACGAGGCCGCGGGCGAACGTAGCCCAGAGGCAGCAGTCGAACGTAGCCCAGAGGCAGAAGCCGAACATAAGCCAGTGGTCGGTAGGCTGAGCACTCATGAGCGATCGTGAGGATTTGGCTGCGCTGGTGCGCGAATTGGCTGTTGTACACGGAAAGGTGACGCTGTCTTCGGGCAAGGAAGCCGACTACTACGTCGACCTTCGCCGCGCGACACTTCACCACAAGGCGGCGCCGCTGATCGGCTCGCTGCTGCGTGAACTGGTCGCGGACTGGGATTTCGACGCCGTCGGAGGTTTGACGATGGGCGCCGATCCGGTTGCGATGGCGGTGATGCACGCTCCCGGACGCCCGATCGACGCGTTTGTCGTTCGCAAGGCTGCGAAGGCTCATGGGATGCAGCGTCAGATCGAGGGCCCGGACATCGTGGGCAAGCGTGTCCTGGTTGTCGAGGACACGACCACGACGGGCAATTCTCCGTTGACAGCAGTGAAGGCTCTGCGCGAGGCAGGGGCCACAGTGGTCGGAGTCGCTACCGTCGTCGATCGCGCGACGGGTGCGGACGCGATTATCGGTGCCGAGGGCGTCGAGTACCGATCGCTGCTGGGCCTGGAAGATCTGAACCTGAGCTGACGCCCCGTGAGTGGTTAAGGACTCCCTGCACTCCTCAACCACTCACAGGGGTCAGTCGCCGACGGTGACGGCGAGTGCTTCGTCGACGCTGTGCGGCGCGGGATCGTGGTCGTCGACGTGAGCGAGGACCTTGCGTCCGCTCGACAGGACGAACACGGCGGCGAGGGTGAGCACCGCGCCGACCCAGAACGGCATGTGGACGTTGGACTCGCCGAGCTTGCCGGCTACCCACGGAGCTGCGGCGCCGCCGACGAATCGAACGAAGCTGTAAGCAGCCGAGGCGGTCGACCGTTCCACGGGAGCCGAGATCATGACGGTTTCGGTGATGAGTGTGTTGTTCACACCGAGGAACAACCCGGCGAGGACGACACCCACGATCAAGACGATCTTGTTCTCGGTGAAGAGCGCCATCATGCCGAGGTCGAGTGCGAACAGTGTCAGCGCCAGCATCATCATCGGTAGTGTGCCGAAGCGTCGTTGCAGGCGAGGAGCGAGGAAAACCGACGAGATCGCCAGCATCAGGCCCCAGCCGAAGAAGATGAATCCGATCGGGTACGCCCCCATGTCGAGGGGGAACGGTGTGTACGCGAGCAGCGTGAAGAATCCGTAGTTGTAGAGCAGCGCGGTGATGGCAACGGTGAGTAGCCCGCGGTGTCGCAGCGCCTGGAAGGGCGCAGCGATGGACGTGTGGTGTTCGGGCTTGGGTGCGCTCGGAAGCATCACGACGATGAGAATGAAAGCAACCGCCATCAGGGCTGCGACGCCGAAGAACGGTGCGCGCCAGCTGATGTCACCGAGAACGCCGCCGACCAGCGGTCCGACCGCGATACCGATCCCCAGTGCAGCCTCGTAGAGGATGATCGCCCGTGCGACGCCGCCGCTGGCCGCGCCGACGATGGCCGCCAATGCCGTTGCGATGAAGAGTGCATTGCCCAGTCCCCAGCCGGCACGGAATCCGACGATCTGGCCGATGGTGCTGGAAGCGCCTGCCAGAGAGGCGAACACGATGATGATGGCAAGGCCTACAAGAAGTGTTTTCTTGGCGCCGATGCGGCTGGACACCACACCGGTGATGAGCATGGCCACGCCGGTGACGAGCATGTAGCTGGTGAACAGGAGCGAAACCTGCGACGGTGTGGCGTCGAGTTGTTCGCCGATCGGCTTGAGGATCGGATCGACCAATCCGATGCCCATGAAGGCGATGACGCTGGCAAAGGCTACCGCCCACACCGCTTTCGGTTGTTTCAGGAGGCTCGGCGGAGCCTCGTTCTGGTGCGTTGATGTCGCGGTCGTGTTGCTCACGGCCACCTCCTTTTTCAGTGGTGGGTATTTCAGCTGGGGTCGGAAGTCTTGATGATGGACCGCAATTCGGCCAATCCGTCGGCCAGTTTCTTGATCTGCTCGGGCCCGAGTTCGACGAAGTGGGGGACTAGAGCGTCGGCGATCTCGTTTCGGCCGTCGTTCAGGATCTTTCGACCCTTCGCGGTCATGGCGACGCGCACTGCGCGGGCGTCCTCCGGGTCGGCGCGGCGTTCGACGTAACCGTTCTCGCCGAGTTTGCGCAGTAGGGCAGTGGCAGAGGGCTGCGAGCTTCTGTCGAGTCGAGCGAAATCGCTGATCCGCATTTCGCCGTATTCCTCGAGGAGTGAGAGCGCGCGCAGCCAGGCGCGTGGGTACTGATCGGACGCGAAAGAACCTGCCAGCTTCGCGAAGCGGTGCGTGTTGCTCACGAGGTTGACGAGTAGTTCGTGCAGTTGCTGCTCTTCATCTGTCACGAAAAATATTATTGCATAGGGTAACTATGTAAATCAACGAGTCCGTAAAAGGTGGTCCGTCACACTTGTGGTGACCAGTGCCGCGATGTCGAGGCCGGGTGCAACGAGCGCGAGGCTTCGATTTGCCGCCAGCACTGCGATGCCGTGGGTTCCGGTCCAGATGTTCACCGCAGAAGTGGTGGGATCGGACGCGTCGGCCTCTTCGGTCAAGGCTTGCAGGGCGGCGAAGAGCGGGAGTGACGACTCTCGGAGGTTGCTGCCGGCGGCTTCGAGGAGGTCGTGGCGAAATATCAACTCGAACATCGCCGGCCGCTCCTGGGCGAATGACACGTATTCGATTGCTGCCGAGATCAATCGGCTACGAGCGGGTTGTTTGCCGACAAGTGCCGGTTGGAGTCTTTCGGTGAGATCGCGCAGGCCGTGCGAGGCAATTGCGGCAAGCAGGCTGTTGTGGGTCGGAAAGTATCTCCGCGGGGCGCCGTGCGACACGCCCGCCCGACGCGCGATCTCCCGTAGCGTCAGTTCTGTGGCGCCGTCGGCATCGAGAATCTCGACGCCGGTGGCGACGAGTGTTTCGCGAAGGCTGCTGACAGTCATGGAAGACAGTGTCTATTATTCTGGACGTAGACACTGTCTACTAGACGGAAAAAGGTGATGCCCTGTGCTCTATTGGCTGTTCAAATACGTTCTGATCGGCCCGGTCCTCTGGCTGTTCGGGCGGCCGACGATCGAGGGGCAGCACCACATCCCCAAGAAAGGGCCGGTGATTCTCGCCGGAAACCATCGGGCAGTCGTCGACTCGTTCTTCCTGGTCCTCATGGTGCGCCGGCGCATCACCTTCGTCGCGAAGAGTGAATATTTCACGGGGACCGGTGTGAAGGGCGCGATGCAGCGCTGGTTCTTCGGTGGGGCGGGTCAGGTGCCGATCGACCGTAGTGGCGCCGATGCCTCCCGTGCGGCATTGGACACGGCCATCGGAATTCTCGACAAAGGCGGCGTCTGGGGGATCTATCCCGAGGGAACGCGATCGCCCGACGGATGCCTGTACAAGGGAAAGACCGGAGCGATTCGTGTCGCCTTGGAAACCGGGGCGCCGGTCATTCCCGTCGTCGTGCACGGCGGCGACGCAGTCAACCCGCCGGGTACGCGGATGTGGCGCTTCAGCAAGGTCCGGATCACGGTAGGGGAGCCGATCGACTTCTCTCGGTACCGCGAACTTCGTGGCTACCAGGCCGTCGTGCGCGCGGCGACGGACGAATTGATGTCAGTGCTCTGTGACCAGTCGGGGCAGGAATACGTCGATGTCTACGGCGCGGACGTCAAATCCGGCGATGCTGCCTGAGTGACCCAGTACGGTCGCTGTTGGACGTGTAACCAACAGGAGGATTGTGATGGCGGGCAAGTGGGGCATCGAGCACGCAGTTTTTGCGGCGGCGACGGCAGCGACGGTGGTCGGGGCAGTGGTCGGTAACGAGCGGGTTCAGCAGATCGCGAAGCCGCTGATTGCACCTGCCTTGGCGGCCCGAGTGCTGCGCAAGCGCTCGGAGACGGAAACAGCCGATACCGCACTGCTTCTCGCCGGCCTCGCCGCTGCGACCGTCGGCGACGTGTTCATGATCGACCCGGACAACGATGCTCGTCTGATCAAGGGCGCGTCCTCGTTCGCGGTGATGCAGGCCAGTTACTCGGCTCTTCTCCTGCGCCGCGGGGCACGGCCGACCCGTGCTGCCCTCAAACCCCGCATCAGCGGTTGGTCGACGGCGTCCGGTCTGCTCCGTGCCAAGGCACCGAGCGTGTCGACGCCGCTCACCGGATACGGATTGATGTTGGGAACCACCTCGACGTTGTCGGCGGACCCCGCTCTGGCACCGCAGTCCAAGGCCGTGCTCGACGTTGTCGTCCCGAACAAGGATCGACGCTCCTGGCTCGGATTGGGCGGAGTGCTCTTCACCGCGTCCGACGGGCTGATCGTGGTGCGTCGACTGTTCATCCGCGGGACCGCCGGCCGCGCCGCTGCCGAGGGTGTGATCCTGGCGTCGTACGCGGGAGCGCAACTGATGCTGGTGGAGGGCATGTTGGCGCTGGGACGCAAGAAGAGCGTCTAGTTTTTCACGGGCACAGCATGATTCGGTCTCGGTTCTTCGGGTCCACCATGACGGTGACCGTGGATCCGGGAGTGATCTTGTCTTTGAACTCGGGTCGGATCTCGTACTCGATCCGGCCCGAGTACGAATCGGAACCTGGAACCGTGAGGCGGAGTGCGAGCTTGGCCAATTCGCCGTCGACGGTTCGGCGCAGGGGTGTGACCTTGTCGATTCGTGCCCACCCTTCGAGGCCGTGCTTTTCGAGCTTGCGCTCGGCGCGGGTCGGGCGATTGGCCCAGGCCATTCCGAATCCGAGTACGGAGCCGAAAGCAGCGAGTAGCCCGCCGATCTGATAGGGCAGAGTGCCAGGTGGGGTGTGCTCGACCAGCCATCCGAGCCACACCGCGAGCACGATCAGATATCCCACCGCGATGAAACATACGGTGTGTACGACGCGACGGTGATTCATCAGATTTCCTCCATATCCAGGATAGCCTGACCGGATGAGCGAACCGAACGTCTTCATCACCGGTGCTGCGGCTGGAATCGGGCGGGAGACGTCGCTGTTGTTCGCGCGCAACGGATACCGCGTCGGCGCGTTCGACATCGACGACGCCGGCCTTGCCTCCTTGAAGGCCGCGATCGACGGTTTCGGTGGGAGCGTCGTGACGGGTGTCCTGGATGTCACCGATCCTGCCGGATGGGCGCAGTGTCTGGCCGATTTTGCCGGGGAGTCCGGGCGTCTGGACATCCTGATCAACAATGCGGGCGTGCTCTCCTCGGGACGGTTCGAGGATATTTCTCTTGCGGCGCATCGCCGAATGGTCGACATCAACATCACCGGCACCCTCAACGGCACGCACACGGCTTTCCCGTACCTCCGCGATACCGTCGGCGCTCAGGTGGTCAATCTGTGCTCCGCTTCGGCGATCTACGGCCAGCCCGAACTGGCGACGTATGGTGCAACCAAGTTCGCGATCCGCGGCCTGACCGAGGCGCTCGATCTGGAATGGGCACAGCACGACATCCGTGTTCTCGCGCTCTGGCCGTTGTTCGTCCAGACCGCGATGGTCACTGGAATGGACACCGGAGCCACCAGATCGTTGGGTATCAAGCTGACTGCCACCGACGTCGCGAAGGAACTGTGGGCGGCCACACGCGGCGCCGGACGCGTACACAAGGTTCACTACCCGGTCGGAACGCAGGCGAAGCTCTTTCTCAGTGCGTCGCGGTTCTCGCCCGCGTGGCTCTCACGGCTGATGAACAAGCGCGTCACCAGCACTTAGTCGACCACACGATAGAGTGCACTGTCGGCTGTTGCTGGGCCAAGATGACGTGTGTGGAGGTAGTCGGGTGGTTCGTGTTCGGGTGGGGTTCGTCTTGTTGGGCGTCGGGTCGGCGCTCGTGCTCGCAGGGTGCGGCGGGGAGGCGGATTCAGCGCCGACCGTAGCGGCGCAGCCAAGTTCGACCACCACTACCGCAGTGCCGACGACAACCACCACCGTCGCGCCCGTCGTCCCCACGACCACCGAACCACCGACCACGACGCTGCCACCGACGACGACGCTCACGGACGTGCAGTTCGAGCGCAACGAGTCGTACTACTTCACCACTCCCGACGGGAACTTCCAGTGCGGCATCATCAAGTTGCCCACCAGAATCGAAGCCGGGTGCGAGGGAACGACCACTCCGGTTCCGCCGCGGCCGGAGAGCTGCATGGTCAACTGGGGCAACGGTATTCGCGTCACCGACGAGGGTGAGGGTGCTTTCATGTGTTCGGGCGGAGAGGTGTACACCTCGGGCGGTCCCGACGCCGATCCGGTGTTGGCGGCCGGTCAACCGCTGAGCAAACTGGGTTTCACCTGTACGACCACCGCGACAGACGTCTCGTGTGTCAACGATCAGACCACGCACGGCTTCACGGTGGCTGCAGATTCCAACGAGGTGTACTGATGACCGAAGTCGCAGCCGACGACGTCTCCGGTGGGGCCGGTGAACCGGGACCCACCGAGTGGGGCGAGAACCCCAACGGCGTCGGGCCGTGGGCCGAGGGGCACGACACGGAACCGCCGACAGACGAGCGCTACGACCCCGTACTCCTCGCCGAGGGTGATCGTCGAAACGTCTTGGACGAGTACCGGTACTGGACGCGGGAAGCGATAGTCGAGGACATCGACTCGCGCCGTCACACGATGCATGTCGCCATCGAAAACTTCGCGCACGACGCCAATATCGGCACGGTGGTCCGCACGGCAAACGCGTTTGCTGCGGCCGCGGTCCACATCGTGGGGCGTCGGCGCTGGAATCGGCGGGGCGCCATGGTGACCGATCGATACCAACACATCGTTCACCACGCCGACATCAGCGAGCTCGTCGAGTACGCCCGTGAGAATTCACTCACGATCGTTGCCGTCGACAACACCCCGGGGTCGGTGCCGCTGGAAACGGCAAGCCTGCCGCGAGAGTGCATCCTGCTGTTCGGTCAAGAAGGGCCCGGAGTGACCGAACATGCGAAAGAGGTTGCGTCCATGACGGTCTCGATCGCACAATTCGGGTCGACTCGCAGCATCAACGCCGGTGTCGCGGCCGGCATTGCGATGCACGCGTGGGTACGTGAGCATGCCGATCTCGCCGATTCCCGCTGATCTCGCTCGCGAATTCCGGCTAGCGCGTAGCGCCTCGACCAGACAGGATAGGTAGTTATGCAGGAAGTGTGGGCAGAGCGAGCCGATGCGGCTGAGGGCGCGATAGTCAGTCGTCACCTTCGGCGCCTGTGGGGACTGCCCCGGACAGCACTCGGCGTGGTTGCCTGGCCCGCTGTTCGGCGCGAGCGGATGTTCAAGCCGTGGCACTACTGGTGGCAAGCACACCTGCTCGACACTGCAATCGACGCGCTCGAACGTGACCCGACGCCCAAGCGTCGTCGCCGGGTGGCGAAGGTTGCCCGCAGTGTGCGGGTCCGCAACGTCTCGGCGTGGACCAACAACTATTACGACGACATGGCGTGGCTGGGCCTCTCGCTCGAACGTGCTCAACGTATGTTCTCGGTCGATCACCGGACCGCGGTCCAGGCGCTCGAATCGCAACTCTTCGATTCGTGGTCCCCGGCCGACGGCGGCGGTATTCCGTGGTGCAAAGGTTCCGATTTCTACAACACCCCGGCAAACGGACCCGCCGGAATCATGCTGGCGCGCACCGGAAAACTCTGGCGCGCGCAGGCAACGGCCGACTGGATCGACGAGACGCTGCGGGATCCGGACTCCGGACTGATCTTCGACGGTATCCGCCGCGACGGCACCCTCGAGCGCGCGATCTATTCGTACTGTCAGGGCGTCACGCTGGGGTTGGAAACCGAGTTGTCGACGCGATTGGGCGAACCGCGCCACCGCGAGCGAGTCCACAAACTCGTCGACGCGGTGTACGACGGAATGACCGAGTACGGAGTCATCACGGGCGGTGGCGGAGGCGACGGCGGACTGTTCAACGCAATCCTGGCTCGCTACCTCGCGTTCGTGGTGGTGAACTTGTCCTGGGAGACTCACGAGGACCTGCGAGCGCGCGAACTCGCAGCGCAGATCGTTCTGTCCTCCGCGGAAGCGGCCTGGAACAACAGACTGCAGATCGAAGGTCTGCCGCTGTTCGGGCACGACTGGACCAAGGATGCTCAGTTGCCGAGTCTGTCCGGCGACATCGCCACCTTCGCCGCCGGAACGGTGCGCTCGTCGAGCGTGCCCGAGCGAGACCTCTCGGTGCAGGTAGGTGGGTGGATGCTCATGGAGGCGGCATTTGTCGTCTCGGCGGCTGGATACCCGCGTAAGCGTTAGGCTTTTCCCTCATGGAATCCCGGCACGTGGTCGACACGGACGGCGTACGTCTTCACATCGATGTCGGTGGGGCAGGGGCGGACGTTCTGGTTCTCTCCGGCGGCCCGGGATGCGTTCACTATCTTGCTCACGACGAGCTGGTTCCGGAAGGAATGCGCGCGTGGTGCCCTGAGCCACGCGGAGTCGGCCGGTCCGGTGGCGGCGCTCATACGATGGCGCAGGCGGTTGCGGACCTCGAACTCGTCCGACGCACGTTCGAGATCGACAGCTGGGTCGTGCTGGGGCACTCGTGGGGATCCGACTTGGCGGTGCGGTACGCACTCGACTGTCCGGAATCGGTGTCCGGCGTCGTCGGCATCGCGGGGCACGGCCTCCACAAGGACCGGACCTGGTCGAAGCAGTACGAAGCGGGAATCGAGCCGGACCCGCAGATACCTTGGGAACCTGTTGTCTGGCAATCGCTTCAAGAATCGTTCATCGAATGGATCCATGAACCACAGCTGTTTCGGCAGTTGGCCGATTCACCCGTGCCCATGACATTTCTCGCGGCGGCCGACGATATTCGCCCGTCGTGGCCGTTGCAGCAACTGGCCGAGCTCGTGCCTAACGGTAGTTTCGAGGTCGTCGACGGTGTCGCGCACAACTTCTGGCAGTCTCACCCGCTCCTGTGGAGGAAGATCGTCACCGAGGCTTGTGCGACGCACTCTCGACTCTCCTGATCTCCACCAGGATCCGCTCCGCAACGGTCTGGTATCCCAGGCTCCGATTGACGGTCAGCATCGGGTGGTTTTCCGCGTTCACCGTTGTGTAAATCTTTTGCAGCGAGGGAAATTCAGCTGCCAACACAGACGCTTGTTGCTCCTTGACCCACCGAGCGAGACCGTGTCCGCGGTGCTGGGGAAGTACCACGGTGTCGTGCTGTGATGCGTGGGTGCTGTCATGTTCGTCCACCGTCACCACTGTCGCTGCGGCTACTTCGCCGACGCTGTCGTCGACCGCGCAGCACACCAGGAGTACTTGAGAGCCACCCGTCATCTTCTGTTCCCACGATCTGACCTCGTCGGCTCCCCAATTACGTTCGGGCATCTGCAGTTCGGTGCCCGGCGCGTCGAGGAGTCGGTTCAATGCCTCCGAGAAGGAGTGGACCAGCTCGTCCGGGGTTCGGTTGCGCCAACTGACGATTCGATAGCCGGGGCGGGCGCTGTGTGCGGTGGGAGGGCTGAGGTGCTGAACCTGGTTGGCCAACCGAAGCAACACACGGTGGCCGTCGAACGATCCCAGGAAATGCTCGGCTGCGCTTCCGACGAGCGCCGTCACTCTGATTCTTCGCACGCCGAACCCGGCGATGTCGACTTCGGCGAGTTCGGCAAGCGCTCGTCCTACCCCTCGTCGCTGCGCGTGGGGTGTCACGTACATCCGAAACTCTGCGAGATCAGGTTCCGCCGAGTTGCGTCGCGCCTGGGCGATACCGAGGACCTCGTCCGTTCCGCCGTCGCGTGCGATCCAACGCCATACATCGGCCGAACCGTCCTCGGCCTCGATCATTTCCATCAGCGCCGTCGCTGTCGGCGCAGTTCCGGACAGGTGACGCTGGCCTTCGGCGAAGACCTCACAGCACTGGTGAAGAACCGATGCTGTCGATCCGGACGGTACGAACTCGGCTACAACTACGCGGCTCACCCATGTGACGATACCGAGCTGCCAACCCCGAGTTGGAATCACGCGAACCCTAACCCTGTCGGACTGCGGCGGCAGTTGCCAGCATTCAGGCATGTCTGATTCTCCGCGCCAACTGAGCCTCAACGCGTTCATCCACCCCGCCGGTCATCACGAAGCGGCGTGGCGTCATCCGTGGACATCACCGGAACGTCTGTTCGACGTCACGTATTTCCAGGAGATCGCTCGCACTGCTGAGGCGGCGAAGTTCGACGGAATCTTCTTCGCCGACGGTCCCGCGTTGCGCAGCGACGTCGAGCACGGTCCCGCAGGGACGTTGGAGCCGATCACCTTGTTGACGGCCATTGCAGTGGCAACCGAGCGGATCGGATTGATCGCGACGGCGTCGACCACGTACTACGAGCCGTACAACCTGGCTCGGCTGTTCGCCTCACTCGACCACATCTCGAACGGACGCGCTGGGTGGAACATCGTCACCACGGGTACGGATCTGGCTGCCGCCAACTTCGGGCTGGCCAAGCATCCGGACCACGGCGACCGGTATTCGCGTGCAAGGGAATTCGTCGACGCGGTGGTGCGGTTGTGGGACAGCTGGGAGGACGACGCGATCAGTCTGGACCGGGAGAACGGAATCTACGCGGACAGAAACAAGATTCACGAGATCAACTACGTCGGCCGGCATCTTCGGGTGCGGGGGCCGTTCAACGCACCGCGAACGCCGCAGGGATACCCGGTGCTGGTGCAGGCCGGGGCGTCCAACGACGGTCGCGCGTTTGCCGGTCAGTATGCGGAGGCGATTTTCACAGCGCACCAGAGACTTTCCGATGCGCAGGCGTTCTACACCGACATCAAGTCGAGGGCTGCTCAGTTCGGGCGCAACCCCGATCATGTCAAGATTCTGCCGGGAATCAGCCCGTTCATCGGTGACACCGAGGAACAAGCCAAGGCGCTCGAGCGAGAATTCAACGAGTTGACTTCGCCGGAGTACGGGCTCGCGCAACTCGGTGCACTCACCGGGACCGATGTTCGGAATCTGGAACTGGATGCACCGGTTCCTGTCGAATTGTTCGCGGCGGCAGGTGATGTCACCGACAACAAGCAAAGCAGATTGCAGGTGATCGCCGGCATAGTCGAGCGTGAGCGTCCGACGGTTCGGGGACTGCTTCATCGTTTGGCGGGTGCGCGCGGACACCGGGTGTTCGCCGGAACCGCCGAGCAGGTGGCTGACACGATCGAGGAATGGTTCACCAGCGGTGCTGCTGACGGATTCAACGTCATGCCGCCGTACTACCCGGGTGGACTCGAAATCTTCACCGAGCGTGTGGTCCCGATCCTGCAGGATCGCGGTCTGTTCCGCACCGAATACACGGGTACAACGCTTCGTGATCATTTCGGGTTGCCGAGGCCCGAGAGCCAGTTCTCGGGTAGTGCGTCTGCAGTGCAGTAGGCCCGCCTCCCGTTGTCGATAATGACAATGGTTACCATTAAGGAATGAAGCAGCTACCGGTAACCGTGCTGTCCGGATTTCTGGGCGCAGGCAAGACCACACTCCTCAACCACATCCTCGCCAATCGAGACGGCCGTCGGGTCGCCGTCATCGTCAACGACATGAGCGAGATCAACATCGACGCGGCCCTCGTCGCGGGCCAGGGCCACCTCGATCGCACGGAGGAGAAGTTGGTCGAGCTGACCAACGGATGCATCTGCTGCACGCTGCGCGAGGATCTGATCGACGCCGTCGGCGCGCTGGCCCGCGAGGGGCGGTTCGATCAGTTGGTGATCGAATCCACCGGCATCTCCGAACCGATGCCGGTGGCGGCCACCTTCGACTGGGAATTCGAGGACGGCTTCAGCCTCGGCTCGCTCGCGAAGCTCGACACCATGGTGACCGTGGTGGACGCGTCGACTTTTCTCGGCGAACTGGCAAAAGGCGAGCGACTGGACGAGCGCAACCTCGAAGCCGGGGAGGGGGACGGACGCAGCATCTCCGATCTCCTGGTTGATCAGGTGGAGTTCGCCGACGTCATCTTGCTGAACAAAACCGACTTGGTGAGTCCGCGGGCGGCGGGAACCGTCGAGGCGACGCTTCGAAGGCTCAACCCCACTGCTCAGCTGATTCGGACCGACCACGGAAAAGTCACCCTCGATCGCGTCCTCGAAACCGGTCTCTACAACCCGGAACTGGCTGCGCAAGTACCCGGTTGGGACGAGGAACTGGCCGGCGGGCACACCCCGGAAACCGAGGAATACGGAATACGCAGCGTCACGTATCGAGCCTCGCGACCCTTTCATCCGGCGCGACTCGAGGCTGCGCTCGGTCAGTTCGCGGGACTCTTGCGAAGCAAAGGCTTCTGCTGGATCGCCAGTCGGCCCGAGTTCGCCGCTATCTGGTCGCAGGCAGGCCCCAACCTCGTCATCGAACCGGCGCAACTGTGGGCGTCGGCCGCGGAGGTGCCAGGGCAGGAGATCGTGTTCATCGGAGTGAAACTCGACCCGGCGACGCCGTCGCGAATCCTCGATCCGGCTCTGCTGACCGATGACGAACTACGCGAAGGACCGCGGGCCTGGACTCGCTACGAGGACCCGCTTCCGGCGTGGGACCAGAGCCACCTGCACTGAGCAGACAGCTTCTAGTCGAGGACTTCTTCTACCTCGACGTCTTCGGCCGGTCGGGCCATTTCCTTGCGGTACTGCCAAATTCCCAACGCGGTGCCGATGACCAAGCTGACCATCATCACGATCAGCACGGCGGGCAGCAACCACGGAACGCGATCGAGGAACGAGCCACCGTAGAAACCGAGCAGCAGGAGTACCGGTGCCCAGATGATCGCGCCGATGGTGCTCGCGATGGTGTAGCGCGTGTGGTTCATCTTGGCTGCGCCTGCGACCATCGGGCACAGGGTGCGAACCCACGGAACCCAGCGGGCGATCAGGACGGCCCAGAACCCGTGTCTCTCCAACAGGATGTTGACGCGGTGCAGATTCTTCTCGGTGAAGTACTTGCCGCCCTTACGGGCTTTGATGTGGTTGCCCGTCCGGTGGCCGATGACGTAACCGACCTGGTTGCCGGCAATGGCAGCGATCATCGCGCCCACCGACAGCGCCCACACGTGGCCTGCACCGGATTCGTGACCGGCAAGCACGATTCCGGCTGTGATCAGCAGCGAGTCACCGGGGAGAAACAACCCGAGGATGATCGCGCACTCGATGAAGACGAACGTGACGACGATGATCCAGACCAACAGGGGCCCGGCAGTCTCGAGTGGGGAGAAACTGCCGGATGCGAGCGTCATCGTGGTCAGTTCTTCGCCTCGTTCTGCAATCAGGGGGTGGGGTCTTCGGGGACTGTCACCGTCGAATTGTCCGTAGTGGAAGTATTCGCCGATTCACCACGTCTCGACGCCAGAATTCGCTTTCCGATTTCGAAGACGATCGGCAGAACCGACACCAGGACGATCAAGATGAAGATGTAGTCGACATTGTCGCGGATGAATTCGATCTGCCCCAGGAGGTAGCCGAGCAAAGTCACACCGGCACCCCACAGGATGCCGCCGACGATGTTGTAGGTCAGGAACAGTGAGTACTTCATCTTCGAGGCGCCCGCGACAACCGGTGCAAAAGTACGCACGATCGGCACGAACCTCGCCAGGATAATGGTGATCGGGCCGTGCTTTTCGAAGAAGGCATGCGACTCGTCGATGTACTTCTTCTTGAAGAACCGCGCGTCGTCCGTCTTGAACAGGGCAGTTCCGCCCTTGGCGCCGATGTAGAACCCGACTTGGTCACCCAGAATCGCGGCGATCGGAATCGTCACCAGGAGCACCCACAGCGGCGCGAACGGTTCGATCTCCGTCGACTTGGAAGCCGCGATCAGCCCTGCGGTGAAGAGCAGAGAATCGCCGGGCAAGAGCGGAAACAGCAGCCCTGATTCGATGAAGACCACCAGAAGCAGTCCCACCAGAACCCACGTTCCGAAGGAATTCAAGAGGTTCACGGGATCGAGGAAGCCGGGCAGCAAGGCCAGGTTCGTCACGGATTCAGTTGCTGCCTGCACATTCACGGGGGCCAGAGTACCGGCCGAATCTGAGTGTTTCCCACCACCGCAGGTCATCGCGTCGGTGGCGGCGGCCGAGACCGCAAAGAGACGTGACGAGTCGGACTTGCCATACTGCTAGGACCACACGAAGCGCTTTCACATCGCCGAGCGCTCCGAACGACACGTATATGGAGGACTCCCGCCGTGCCTATCGCAACTCCCGAGGTCTATGCCGAGATGCTTGGTCGGGCCAAGGAGCATTCCTTTGCCTTCCCCGCCATCAACTGTGTCGGCTCCGAATCCATCAACGCAGCCATCAAGGGCTTCGCGGACGCCGGCAGTGACGGCATCATCCAGTTCTCGACGGGCGGCGCCGAGTTCGGTTCCGGTTTGGGCGTCAAGGACATGGTCACCGGCGCTGTTGCGCTCGCCGAGTTCGCACACGTGATCGCGGCAAAGTACGACGTCACCATCGCGCTGCACACCGACCACTGCCCGAAGGACAAGCTGGACACCTACGTGCGTCCGCTGCTCGCGATCTCGCAGGAGCGCGTCGACGCCGGTCGTAACCCGCTGTTCCAGTCGCACATGTGGGACGGCTCGGCTATCCCGATCGACGAGAACCTGGCAATCGCCAAGGAACTGCTCGCCCTCTCCAAGGCTGCACGCATCATCCTCGAGGTCGAGATCGGTGTCGTCGGCGGCGAAGAAGACGGCGTCGAGGCCGAGATCAACGACAAGCTCTACACCTCGAGTGAAGACTTCGAGAAGACGGTCGATGCTCTGGGCATCGGCGAACAGGGCAAGTACCTGCTCGCAGCCACCTTCGGCAACGTCCACGGCGTCTACAAGCCGGGCAACGTCAAGCTCAAGCCCGAGGTTCTCGAAGAGGGCCAGAAGGTCGCCGCTGCCAAGCTCGGCCTGGCCGCAGGCTCGCAGCCCTTCGATTTCGTCTTCCACGGTGGATCGGGATCGCTGAAGTCCGAGATCGAGGATTCGCTGAACTTCGGCGTCGTCAAGATGAACGTCGACACCGACACCCAGTACGCGTTCTCCCGTCCGATCGCCGGACACTTCTTCTCCAACTACGACGGCGTCCTCAAGATCGACGGCGAGGTCGGAAACAAGAAGGCATACGACCCGCGCAGCTACCTCAAGAAGGCCGAAGCAGGCATGACGGCTCGCGTCGTCGAGGCGTGCAACGACCTGAAGTCGGCCGGACGCTCGGTGTCCGCAGGCTGATCGGCTTCACAACTCAGCATCACAGAACAAAATGCGCGCCGACGAATTTCTCGTCGGCGCGCATTTTCTGTTCAGGTGCTTACTTGCTGGGATCGCAGACTTTCCACGTGCCGTCCTGGCGCTCGAGGTCGAACGTGCGCCACGACTGTTCGCCGGTGCTCGGCAAACTTGCCTGGACCTGCGCGATCGCGGTGTCGTCGGTGATGCGCACCGCATCGACGGCTCCGACCTGCGGGATCGTCTTCTGAGCGACGGCATTGTCGTGGACCTGAGCGAACGCTGCGTCCGGAATGGTGCGGTAGTACTCGCCCAGCGCCCCACACGTCGACGTTCGTAGCGTCGCCAGATCGCCGGTCTGAAGAGCATCGACGTACGTCGAGATGGCGGTCTGAACCTGGGCTTCAGGTGAGCTTTCGCCGCTACCGCTGTTGGACGAGACGAAGACTGCGATGCCGATTGCCGCGAGGACGGCGACGCCGGCCGCTGCTGCCGCGATGTACCAGCCCTTGCCGCTGCGCTTGGTTTTTTCCGGCGCGGCAGGCTCGATGCGAGTCGGCATCGGCTGGGCCGGCGGTGGGGTCGCTGCGACACCCACACGTTGAGGTGCGGCGCGCTGCTGCGGTTGAGGCGCGGAGCGCTGTGGCGGTTGAGGCGCGGCGCGCTGTGGCGGTGGCGGCGGGGTTGGAGCTTGCCGGGGTGGCGGTGTCGGCTGCGCGGCTTTCGGAATCGCGACGGTGGCGGGCTCCGGCTTGGGCTGGGGTGTCGGTGCTGCTGCCGGTGTTTCTGCTGGTGTTGCTGTGGGTGCCTGAGTTGCCTTGGGGATCGCGACGGTTGGCGCGCTGGCGGCTTTGGCGTCGCCGTCCGCCTTCGAGTTCTTGTCCGCCTTCGAGTTCTTGTCTGCCTTCTGGATCGCCACAGTCGCAGGTTCGGTCGGGGCCGACTTCTCGGGCGCACCGTTCGGGGCTGCGCTCTTTTTCGAGTTGTCGTCTTTCGAGTCCGGCACGGGTAACCCTTCGGTCTTATGCGGCAATGACCATGTCAGGGTAACGACCGGTATGACCGGGCATAACTCCGACCGTCGGCGAGGCGGTCCTGTGGCAGAAAGGCGTAGCGGGCACAATGAGCGCATGACCCAATTCGGTGACCTGCTCGGACCCAAGCCCACTCTGCTTCCCGGCGACGACGAGGCGGAATCGGCACTGCTCAACCACGCTGACCCGGCCCAGGTCGCGGCCGACCATCCCACTGCCTCCATCGCGTGGGCCTACCTCGCCGAGGCTGCCCTGGACAAGGGCGAAACCATCACTGCCTACGCCTACGCGCGTACCGGCTACCACCGCGGACTCGACCAACTGCGTCGTAACGGTTGGAAGGGTTTCGGTCCTGTGCCCTACAGCCATGAACCGAACCGCGGATTCCTCCGTTGCGTCGCTGTCTTGGCCAAGGCCGCGAAGACGATCGGTGAGGCCGACGAGTACGCGCGTTGCCTAGATCTGCTCGAAGACTGCGATCCCAACGCCGCCGAAGCGCTTGGCCTCGGTTAGCAGTTTCCGTCCGAGCCGGGCCGGTATCAAGGACCGTGCTCGCAAATCGGTGCGTCGGCTTCAGACGTCGGCGCTACCGATCATTCAATGTGCCTTGGCGGCCGGATTGGCGTGGTGGGTTGCCACTACGGTGATCGGGCACCATGCGCCGTTCTTCGCGCCGATTGCTGCCGTGGTCTCGCTCGGTCTGTCGTTGGGCGCCCGACTACGACGTTCGTTCGAGTTGGTTGCGGGTGTCACGGTCGGTATCGGAATCGGTGACCTGATCATCTCCGGCATCGGGAGCGGACCCTGGCAGATCAGTTTGGTTGTCGTGCTGGCGATGTCCGTCGCGGTGCTACTGAACAGCGGGCCGATCTTCTCCATGCAGGCCGGAAACTCGGCCGTGCTGGTGGCGACGCTGATCCCACCGGGCGGCAGCGGCGGGCCCGATCGCATGATCGACGCCCTTGTCGGTGGTTTGGTGGGCATCGCGGTGGTCGCGATCATCCCCACGCACCCGGTACGACGCGCACGCAAGGACGCTGCATCGATTCTCGGAACAGCGTCAGAGGTACTGCAATTGGTGGCAGACGGCCTCGTCGCGAACGATCCGGACCCGATCGTGAAGGCGCTGCAGAAGGCGCGCGCTACTCAGGGTGCCATCGACGGATTGCGCAGCAACCTTCTCGGCGGGCGCGAGATCAGCCGAATCTCCCCGCTGTACTGGAACAGTCGACCGCGCCTCGAAAGGCTCATGGCGACAGCCGATCCCATCGACAACGCGATGCGCAACATTCGAGTGCTCGCGCGTCGTTCGTTGACGTTGGTCAGGGACGACGAGATCCTCGATCCTCGTCTGGTGGCTCAGGTCGAGCGCTTGTCGAAAGCCGTCGAAGTTCTCAAGGACATGATCCTGGCGGAGCCGGGTGAGCAGCCTGATCAGGCCGAGGCAGCGCGCGTCCTGCGCTCGGTGGCGAAGGAACTGAAACCGGCGATAGTCGAGAACGCGGGCCTGTCCTCGACGGTGGTGTTTGCCCAGATTCGATCGCTGGTCGTCGACCTCTTGCAGGTAGCAGGCATGAAGCGCATCTCGTCGATCGCCACTCTGCCGCCCACTGTGCCGCACCCGGCGTACGAGCCGGATCACTGACCTCTGCCTTTTCCCGCTCACTGAGCAACTCATTGTATGTATGCGAATGTATGCATATGCTCTGAGAAGGACTTGGGAGGGAACAGGACAAATGGGAGCAGGGCACGGCCATTCACACGGCCACTCGGCAGCAGATTCGGTCGGAGTAGGGCCGTCACCGCAACGCATCAAGAAAATGGCGATCGCGCTTGCGATCCTCGTTGCATTTCTCGTACTCGAAGCCACGGTCGGCATTCTGATCAACTCGCTGGCGCTGCTTGCCGACGCCGGCCACATGCTCACCGACGTGGTGGGCATGGCCATGGGATTGACGGCTTTGCTGCTCGCGAAGAAGGGCAGCACCACCGCGGCCAGGACCTTCGGTTGGCACCGCGCCGAAGTGCTGACCGCCATGGCCAACGCCGTGATGCTGCTGGCCGTCGCCGCCTGGGTCTTCTACGAGGCAATCGGCCGCATCGGTAACGAACCCGAGATCCCGGGCGGCGCCCTGATCATCACTGCGGCCGCCGGTCTGGCCGCGAACATCGTCGTGATGCTGATGCTGCGCGGCGATTCCAAGGACAGCCTCGCGGTGCGTGGCGCCTACCTCGAAGTGCTTGCAGACGCCGTCGGTAGCGTCGGAGTTCTGATTGCCGGTGGCCTTGTCCTGCTGTTCAACTGGACGTGGGCGGACGTCGTCGTCGGTGTTCTCATCTCGCTGTGGGTGGTGCCGCGTGCGATCAAACTGGCCGCAGCATCGCTGCGCATTCTGACGCAGGCGTCGCCGGCCGACGTCGACGTCGAAGCGGTCGAGGCCGACCTGGCGGCGCTGCCGAGCGTGATGGGTGTTCACGACCTACACGTCTGGACGCTCACCACCGGCATGGATGTCGCGACAGTCCACCTGACCAGTGACGCGAATTCGTCGAACGTTCTGGAATCCGCGCGCACCGTCCTCGAGAGTCACGGTCTTTCCCACGCCACCGTTCAGGTGGAATCGTGTGCCAACGGCGAGCATTGCGAGAAGAACGTCACTTGGTGAAGCGGGTGATCTCCTTGCCCGGCTTCCAGAGATCGACGTACATGTGCTCGTCGTCGACCGTCGTGTGCACCACCTCGTCGATGTCGAGGACAAAGAGGTGCAGGGGTTTCGGAACCTCGTAGGTGTAGCTTGCGAGCACGGCTTCGAACTCGTCGCCGGTCACCTCGCGTGCGATTCCGGCGATCTTCGCATCGCCGCCCTCCATGGTGTGCTCACCGGGATTGCTGTGTAGGGCGTAGCGCCCGTCACGGATGAGATCCTTCGCCTTGAGTGCGCCGAACATCGAACCGAGGACCAGACGTCCGTCGAGGATTTCGACTTCGGTGCCGCTCACGCGCGGTGAACCGTCCTTGCGCAGCGTTGCGAGGACGTGATGCTTGTGGGCTTTGAATCGTGCTTGGACCGCGTCGGCAAGAGCGGGTACTTCTTCGGAGAACTGCTTCCAAGTGACCATGACGGTCATTGTGCACCCCTATTCCTGACAACTTCTGTCAGTGATTCTCGGTAATGTTCGGTCCATGAGATCCGCGCGGTTGCTCCAACTCATGCTGCGTTTGCAGGGGAGTCGCGGCGTTATCGCCGATCAGTTGGCCGAAGAGTTCGGCGTTTCGGTGCGGACGATCTACCGCGACGTGGCCTCGTTGTCGGCTGCCGGCGTGCCGATCTGGACCGAGAGCGGCCCCGGTGGTGGCATCCGTCTGCTCGACGGTTGGCAGTCCAAGCTGTCCGGTATGACCGACGACGAGACGTCCGCACTCATGCTGTTGGGCGTGCCGTCCATCGCTGCAGATCTCGGGCGATCCGACGCCGTCGGTTCGGCGGGGGCCAAACTGCTCCGCTCCCTGCCCGGTCCCCTGCGCGAGAGTGCACGACTGTGGCAGGACCGAATCCTGGTAGACGTTCCGGGTTGGTTCGGCGGCGTCGACGACATCTCTGCGCTTCCGATCGTCACATCCGCTGTGCTGGACTCGCGTCGACTGCGCTTCGCCTATCGTGATCGCGAGCGGACGGTCGATCCGCTGGGTCTGGTCATCAAAGCCGGTGTTTGGTATCTGGTGGCGGGGATGAACGGTCGAACGCTGTCGTTTCGAGTCGGGCGCATCAAAAATGCCGTGGTAGAAGATGATTCGTTCACTCGGCCGGTGGATTTCGACCTGCCGTCGTGGTGGGCGGCGTCGATGGCCGAGTTCGACCGTTCGCTGCTTCGCTTCGAGTGTCGCGTGCGGTTGTCACCAGAGGGCAGGCGCCGGCTCCCCGATGTGGTGGGCGAGCTTGCCGCTGCCGTCGAAGTGGGGCCGGAGGACAACGACGGATGGGTGAGTGCGGAGCTGAAACTCGAGAGCGAAGCTGTCGCGCTCTCGCAGTTGATCGGTCTGGGAGCGGACGTCGAAGCGCTCGAGCCACGGTCGTTGCGTGAAGGACTGCGCGCCGTGGCGGAGCAGATGGTGCTCCGCCACAACTCGCAGTGACTAGGCCGTTGCAGAACGCTTTGCGAGCAGGCGGGTGATACCCAGTTGAGCTGCGACGATGATGGCGCCGACCACCAGACCCAGTGCCGCCGACGCAAGGGTGTTGACGATCCACGCCAGTACCCCGCCGACTCCGGCGATGTCACTGACTGCTTCTTCGCCGTGATGAACGGCGTCGTACAGCGGGTGGAAACCCAGTTCGTCGATGCCGACCAACAGGATGTGGCCACCGACCCACAGCATCGCGGCGGTACCCACCACCGAGAGCACCGACATCACGTGAGGCATGCCGCGAACGAGGCCTCGGCCGACCTTGTGGGTGAAGCCAGACGACGTCTCGGCGATCTTCAATCCGATGTCGTCCATCTTCACGATCAGTCCGACGACGCCGTAGACGACCACGGTGATGACGACCGCCACGACGGCAAGGATCACCAACCGGCTCCAGAAACCTTCGCCCGCGATGGTGTTGAGTGCGATCACCATGATCTCGGCGGACAGGATCAGGTCGGTGCGGACGGCGCCGGAAACCACTGCTTCTTCGTCGCGAGGATGCTCGTCAGCGGCCTCGTGGTGGTCACCGTGGCCGAAAATCGCACCCCAGATCTTGTGAACCGCTTCGTAGCTGAGGTAACAGCCGCCGACCATCAACAGTGGCGTCAGCAGCCAGGGGAGGAACTGACTCAGCAGCAGAGCGATCGGAAGAATGATCAGCAGCTTGTTGCGCAGCGACCCGATGGCGATGCGCTTGATGATGGGCAACTCGCGTTCGGCCGCGAGCCCACGGACGTACTGCGGCGTGACGGCTGCGTCGTCGATGACGACGCCTGCAGCTTTGGCGGTCGCCTTACCGGTTGCGGCGGCGACGTCGTCGATCGAGGCGGCAGCCATACGAGCCAGGGCTGCGACGTCGTCGAGCAGGGCGAAGAGTCCTCCGGCCATCACAGACCTCCAGTGGAATCAGTGGAAAAAGGTGGCCGGACCGATCCGGTGACGCAGTTACTTGATCGCACGAGGTCTCTATCCATGATGGTCGTTGGTGAGGTCAGGTCACCTGGAACGATACCGGGGTCATCCGTCAGGGACTGCGTCGCGCGGCCGGTCGCTCTTCGTCACGAAAGGTCTTCCCGACCCGGTGCTCGCGTGTAAGACTGCACAGAAGATCGATCGAAACGGGGCACTATGCGTGAACCAGACACTGCACAGGTCGCCAAGACTTTCGACGCAATGGCGGCGCACTACGACCGACAGATCGGGCGCTTCGAGCGCTTTGTGCTCGGTGACGCCCGGAAATGGGCTGTAGATCAGGCGCATGGGCGCGTGGTCGAAATTGCCGTGGGCACCGGGCTGAACCTGCCGCTCTACGGGGACGACGTCGACTACGTCATCGGCGTGGACATCTCGACTGCGATGCTCGATCAGGCCAGGGTCAAGGTCTCCGAGGGAGTGAAGACCGAAGTCGACCTACGACTCGGAGACGTGCAAGCACTCGATGTTCCTGACGAATGCGTGGACACATTGGTCTCCACCTACGCGTTCTGCACGATCCCCGATCCGGACCGAGTTGCCAGCGAAGCATTTCGAGTGCTGGTGCCTGGTGGTCGATTCGTGCTCGCTGAGCACGGGCCGAGCACCAACACGGTTGTACGGGCGCTGATGAAGGCCGTCGAACCGCTTTCTGTACGGTTCGGTGCCGATCACCTCACCCGCGAACCGGTCGGATACCTCGAAAACGCAGGCTTCCTGATCGACGAGGTGCAGCGCAGTGGACGGGGTGGAATCGTGTTCCGGGTCGTTGCGCGCAAGCCGGATCCCGAATGGACGGCACTCGGTCACTAGTGTCCGAGTGCCGTCCAGCGGTGATTGCTCAGCCCAAGCGCTCCAGGATGGTTGCGTTGGCCAGCCCACCTGCCTCACACATGGTCTGGAGTCCGTAGCGCGCGCCGCGCTGTTCCATAGCGTTGACCAGAGTGGTCATGATCCGGGTTCCGCTGCCGCCCAGCGGATGGCCGAGTGCGATGGCACCGCCGTGGACGTTCACCTTGGACAGATCGACGCCGGTGTCTGCTGCCCACGAGAGGACGACGGGAGCAAAGGCCTCGTTGACCTCGAACAGATCGATGTCCGAGATCGTCAAACCCGCACGGGCCAAGACCTTCTCGGTGGCCGGGATGACCGCCGTGAGCATGTACAGCGGATCGTCGCCGGCGACAGCGAAGCTGTGCAGTCGTGCCTTCGGTGTGAGGCCGAGTTTCGCGGCGATCTCACTGGTCGTGATCATCACCGCCGAACTGCCGTCCGAAAGCGGGCTGCTGTTGCCCGCGGTGATGGACCAGTCGATCTGTGGGAATCGCTGGGCGTAGTAGTCGGATTCGAAGGCGGTCCGTAGGCCGGCAAGGGTCTCGACCGTGGTGCCGGGGCGGATGGCCTCGTCGACCGACAGTTGCGGGAGCGTGGCGAGTTCCTTGGTGAAGTAACCACTCTCGGTTGCCAGCGCGGCTTTCCGATGACTTGACGCCGAGAACTCGTCGAGTTGGGTGCGGCTCAGTCCCCACTTGGCAGCGATCAATTCGGCGCTGATGCCCTGCGGTACCAGTCCGTCCGGATAGCGCTCTTCGAAACCTACACCGAGTGACTCGCGCCCGACGCTGCTCGAGCCCATCGGCACTCGGCTCATCGACTCGACTCCGGCAGCAACAACGATGTCGTACGCACCGGCAATAACGCCCTGAGCAGCAAAATGAACTGCTTGTTGGCTACTTCCACACTGTCGGTCGACGGTGGTTCCCGGTACCGACTCAGGGTAGCCGGCGGCGAGAAGGGCGGTGCGAGTGACATTCTGGCTCTGTTCACCGACTTGACTGACCGCGCCGCCGATGACGTCGTCGATCAGCGCGGTATCGATCCCGGTGCGCTCGACTACCGCTTTGAGGCTGTGGGCGAGGAGGTCGACGGCGTTGATGCCGTGCAGGGCGCCGTTCGCCTTTCCCTTGCCGATCGGAGTGCGAACGGCTTCGACGATAACTGCGTCTCTCATGACAAATTCCTTTCAGGGATGGCGGATTCAGCAGGGACAACTGGGGCGGGTGTGGTTGCAGGCGTCATTCCCAGCGATGCCAGGGCAGACACAAGCGCGACGGCAAAGATCACCCACCAGGCCTGGCGGAAGGTGTCGGGGTCGACGGAGGAGCCGAGAACCGCGATCAGAACACTCACGCCGAGAACGGTTCCGATCTGTCGGCTCATGCTGACGATTGCGCTACCGGTGGCCGATCGGGCCGGTACAAGATCCGCCGTGGCCTGCGACAGAATGGTCGGCAGGGCAAGGCCGACACCGATTCCGGCGATGATCCAGCCCGGCAGTAGTCCGGTCGCGTAGTTGGGCGTCGAATCAACCGAGACGAGGACCAATACCGTTCCGACTGCCCACAGAAGGCTGCCGAGTGCGGCGACGCGTCCCGCCGAGTACTTGCGCGAAAGCGATCCACCGGCGATCGCGAACAGCGGAACCAGAAGCGGACCCGGCGAGACGGCGAAACCGGTGCGCAATGCCGAGTATCCCCAAACTTCTTGCAGCCAGAGGATGTTCGAGAGCAGTCCGGCAGCAAATGCCGCGCTGAACAGGATGGCGGTGACGTTGGACCAGGCAAAGGAGCGGATCTTCAGAAGATCGGGAGCAATCAACGGAGTGCGATGGCGAGAGTTGCTCCACCAGAACGAAAGTAGGGTCGCAACGGCGACGGCGAAGGCGATCAGAACGCGGTTGTCGGTCCATCCCCAATCAGGTCCCTGGACGAGTGCCAGCGCGAGAGAGCCGATTCCGACGGTGAGGAGGGCGGCGCCGACGAAGTCGATCCCGGCATCGGAGTCCTTGTGTGTTGTATCCGGGACGAGTCGGACTGCGAAGTAGAGCAATACGATCCCGACTGGAACATTGATCAGGAAGACCCAGCGCCACGACGCCTCGACGAGAATGCCGCCCACGACGGGGCCGAATGCCGCAGCGGCCGCGCCGGCTGCCGCCCAGATGCGTACGCCGGATTGACGTTTCGCAGCCGGGAGTGCACTGATCAGGAGGCCGAGGCTGGCCGGGGTGAGCGCTGCGGCGCCGACTGCCTGAACGATGCGGAATGCCACCAGTGCCCACAATGACGGACTGAAAGCGCAGGCGGCGCTGGCGAGGGTGAACAGTGCGAGGCCGGCGATGAAGGCGCGCTTGTGCCCGATCCGGTCCGCCCAGCGTCCGAGGGGGATCAACAGCGCGGCGTAGACGATCGCGTAACTGTTGAGGATCCAACTGAACTCGCCGAGCGAGTGGCCCGGGTAGCTCTTGGCGATGTCGCCGAAGGCCACGTTGACCACAAAAAGATCGAGGCTGGCGACAAACGGCGCTCCCGACAGAATTGCGAGGAGCGGCCCAGTCCGCACTGGCTGGCTATGAAGTTCCATAGTCAGCAATCTAGACTCTGGCTATGGTTATGGCAAGCCAGGTGGTATGGTGAATTGCATGGACGCTGTACGACTGACCGGAGTGCTCGAAGATCGCGACGCCTGGCGGGCCACGCACTGTTCGATCGGGCGGGCGATGGAAGTGGTCGGCACCCGGTCCGCGATGCTCATTCTGCGAGAGGCCTATTACGGCACAACGCGTTTCGACGACTTCGCGTCGCGAGTCGGCATCACCGAGGCGGTTGCGTCGGCAAGGCTGAAAGAACTCACTGAGGCGGGACTGTTCGAGCGTGTGCCGTACAAGGAGCCTGGAAAGCGGACGCGGCACGAGTACGTGCTCACCGAGAAGGGCCGTGACTTGCTGCCGGCGGTTCTTGCGCTGATGCAGTGGGGAGACAAGTATCTGCACGGCGGAAAAGGCGGACCGTTGGAGGTGGCGGACGACGCCACTGGCGAGCGTGTTCGCGTCGAGGTGCGCAGTGAGTCGGGTCGTGAAGTGCCTTTGGGGGAGTTGCGAGTCTCTGTCAACGAATCGCGTCGGCGGTTGCGCGAATAGCAATGCATCTCAACAGCTCTCGAGTGTAGGTCTTCTTGAAGTTGTCCGTTTTGTCTCTGGTTATCGAAAGTATGTTCGATTAAACTTTCGGTATGAACAGTCGGGAAGCATGGCAGCTGGATGGTGAGGGCCTCAAGGGTGAGGTTCTGGATCTGGTGCGTGTCCGGCACGAGTTGCAGTCGCGGATGGTGTTGTTGATCGTGGAGATGTTTTCCCGTGAGGTTCTCGGGGGGAAGGGTTTTCGGGCGATCGCGCAGTGGTTGCATGGTTCGACGAATCTGGAGATCGGTGAGTGCAGTCTGCTGGTCGGGTTGGCGCGGTTGTTGATGCTCGAACCTGTTGTGGGCGATGCGTTTCACCGGGGTGATGTTGATGCGTTGAAGGCGCGGCAGGTGGCGTCGTTTTGTCAGCATCCACCGAAGAACATGACCCTGGCGGATGTGGACAAGGCCCGCGGGATTCTGCTCGGGTTGGCGTCGAAGAACATTGCCGATTGTGATGCGGTGCGGGCAGCGATTCGGCGGATCGAGAAGCAGTACGGCAAGCGTGAGGACGGTGTTCCGGTCGGGGAGGATTCGGAGCGTAATGAGTTCTACGCCTCGAAAGGCCTGTACGGCAGAGTGACTGTGAAGGGTGATCTGGATGCTGTGAACGGGGCCCGTCTGATCACGTTGCTGTCGAGCCTGTCCGCTCCGACGCCGGAGAAGGACGGTGTCAAGGACACGCGTACTCCGGCATTACGGCGTGCGGACGGGTTTTGCGAGTTGTTGCGCCGGTATGAGCGGGCGGGGTTGGGTCCGATCGAGGGCGGCGTGAAACCGCACATCACGGTCACCGCCAGCGCGAAAGACATGACGGACCTTAAAGTTCTGAAAGACCTCCTGCCGTCCACCGAGGAGCTGGGATTTGCGTGGGCGGATTGGGTGGGCCCGATCAACATCGACACTGCACGGATGCTGGCGTGCGACTGCACGGTCACGCGGATTTTGTTGGATGAGAACGGTGTTCCGCTCGACTGCGGCAAGGAAGCCAGAACCGCGACGGTGCCGCAGAGGCGGGCGTTGGCAGTTCGGGATGGTGGGTGCGCGTTTCCGGGGTGCGGGACGCCGTCGGGGTGGTGCGATGCTCACCATATTGTTCATTGGAACGATGGTGGCCCAACAGATCTCGACAATCTGATCTTGTTGTGCGGTCATCATCATCGGACGCTGCATCATACGGAGTGGCGGGTGGAGGTCGGCCCGGATCGGAAGTCGGTGTTCTATCCGCCGATGTCCGTTGACCCGTATCAACAGCCGATCGGCGGGAACAGCCCACCCACAGCAGCCTGAAGTGAAACAACTCGAGACGTGAGCACCGGGGCACCGCCATGCCCCGGTGCTCGAGCCCGCCTTTGGGAGTCTGGGTGGTTGGCTGGGTGGCTGTGTGTCAGCTCAGCGACTTCTTGAACCCGACGTGGGAGGCGACAAATCCGAGTCGCTCGTAGAAGTCGTGGGCTTCCTTGCGAGTTTGATCCGAGGTGAGCTGCGCCAGGAACGCGCCGCGCCGGGCACCTTCTTCGCAGGCCCAACGGATCATCGAACTGCCGATGCCCTTGCTCCGGTAGTCCTCGTGGACGCGAACAGCTTCGATCTGCAGTCGTGTCGCCCCCATTCGGCTCATACCCGGAATGAAGGTCAATTGCATGGTGCCGATCACTGCGTCACCGACCAGAACGGTGACGAGGAGTTGCGCCGGATCCTCGTCGATTCGCTTGAATGCGTCCTCGTAGATCGTTCGGGCCTCGGGGTTGGTCGTCTCCCGGGTGCTCCCGATCGGGTCGTCGGCGAGCAAGTCGATCAGTGCTTCCACGTGTCGAATCTCGGCCCGCGTGAGGGTGTACTCCACTCCGCCGGACTGAAATGACGTCGCAATCATCGATGCTCTCCTGAAGAAGAATGAATGTCTGAAATGTCAGACTCTCACGAGTCTCCTCCAGTGCACTCGATCACGTCCAAAAACGCATGAGGGCGTTACCGAGCATGGCGTAGTAGTCGGACACACCGCTCAGTTCGAAGATCCAGTAGATCGCATCGAAGAAGACGACATTGATCTGCGGGACGAACAGGAGCGCAACCAGCAGGAGCAGTCCGTACGGCTTGAACTGGTCGAGTTGGTGTCGTGTGTTGGGCGCGAGGTAGGGCTCCAGCGCGTTGTAACCGTCCAGACCGGGGACTGGAAGTAGGTTCAAAACTGTTGCCATGACCTGCAAGAAGGCCAGGAAACTGAGGCCGGCCCAGAACGTCAGATGCTCCGCCGATGAGCCGTACGTACGTATGACGACGAGGAGAATTACCGCGGCGACGGCGTTCGTGAACGGACCGGCGAGCGATATTCGCGCCTGCACCTTGGGCGGGAACATCCCGGTGCGCAGGTACACGGCGCCGCCGGGAAGCCCGATGCCGCCCAAGGCGATGAACAGCACCGGCAGACCGATCGAGAGCATCGGATGGCTGTACTTGAGCGGGTTGAGCGTCAGATAACCACGAGCCTCGACGTCGGTGTCTCCGTGACGCCACGCCAGATATGCATGGGCGAATTCGTGCAAGCACAGCGTGACCACCCAGCCTGCGACCACGAGGACAAAAACACCCGCACGGCCCGCGATGGAACCCCACGTCGAGTTCCAGGCGACAACACCGGCGATGACGGTGATCGCAACTACGCCCAGGAAGACAGGGCTCGGACGAACCGCGGACCGTGCTGCTCCGGTTCTCACCTGACCAACAACCAAGTCTTGTCGTGCCGGTAGAAGGTCGAACGCTTGAGATCGCGTGGGTTGGCCACCCCGTCGCGAACCAGACGCGCTGCCGGCGAGCCCAGCTGAATCGCTCGGCCTTCCAGCCATCGTCGCCCGCTCCAGCGGCTCTTGCGGTCGACCGATGCCTTGATCCCGGGGAGCTTGGGGCTCGGCACAATCCGGATACCGGGGACTGTGCCGGAGAACAGCTTGTTGTCGTCGACGTACGCCTCGCCGATCAATTCGGCGGCATCGGCCGGACCCGTGACAGTTGCCGCACCGACCAGCGCGATTCCGGCGTCGTCGCGAATGAGCGGCACGGTGTGGACTGTGCCTTTCAACGCCGTGCGCGCAGCCCGGGCACCGGTTGCGAGTTTGTACGCGTCGGTTGCGTCGGACCTGTTCTCGGTGACGTAGGCGAGTTCGACGTTCAGTCGCTCCAGTCGCATCAACCGTGTCAATGCCGCGGCAAACGCGCCGTCGTTACCCACGACGATCAAGCGAGGCTCCGTGACGACCTGCAGTTGGGACAGGGCCTCGTCGAAGTCCTGCTTCTCCGGAAGTTCAGGGACAGTGAACGACGTGAGTTCACCCAGGGGGAGTGGAACCGGCGAATCGCCACATTTGAGCACCACAGGGGTCAAAGCCACTCCTAGCTCGATCAAGACTTCTTCTCGGGTAGTGGGACCTCGCCACCCTTCCCCGAAATGGCCGTCCGAATCACTGCCGACGATCTTAGTGCGAGTCTCTGTGTCGACTCGCAATCGTGATGGTCACCGGCCAAATTCTGGACCGTCAGGTCTGGTCTGGTGCTCTGGGCTAGACTGCTCCTTCGGTCACTGCAACAGTTCGGCGCTGCATCATGTGCGCGGAAGCCAGGCAGTACCAATGCGGCGGGACAACTGCTGCACGTCGACCGTAGGAGACAACGTCATGCCGGCAATCGTCCTGATCGGCGCCCAGTGGGGCGACGAAGGTAAGGGCAAAGCTACAGATCTACTGGGCGAGCAGCTTCAGTGGGTCGTGCGATACCAGGGCGGTAACAACGCCGGACACACCGTGGTTCTGCCGAACGGTGACAAGTTCGCACTGCACCTCATCCCGTCCGGAATCCTCACCCCCGCCGTCAACAACGTCATCGGTAACGGTGTCGTCGTCGACCCGGGTGTGTTGCTGACCGAATTGGCAGGCTTGGAAGAGCGCGGTGTGGACACGTCCCGCCTGCTGCTTTCTGCTGATGCGCACCTGATCATGCCGTACCACGTGGCCATCGACAAGGTCACCGAACGCTTCCTGGGAGCGAAGAAGATCGGCACGACCGGCCGCGGTATCGGCCCGTGCTACCAGGACAAGATCGCCCGTGTCGGTGTCCGTGCTGCGGACGTCCTGGACGAGAAGATCCTGACCCAGAAGGTCGAAGCGGCACTCGAATTCAAGAACCAGGTGCTGGTCAAGATCTACAACCGCAAGGCACTCGACCCGCAGCAGGTCGTCGAAGAGGTACTGACGCAGGCCGAGGGTTTCAAGCACCGCATCTCGGACACGCGCCTGGAGCTCAACCTCGCCCTCGAGCGCGGCGAGACCGTCTTGCTCGAAGGTTCGCAGGGCACTCTGCTGGACGTCGACCACGGCACGTACCCGTACGTGACCTCGTCCAACCCCACCTCAGGTGGTGCGGCGGTCGGTTCGGGCATCGGTCCCACCAAGATCACCACGGTGCTCGGAATCCTCAAGGCGTACACGACGCGTGTCGGTTCCGGTCCGTTCCCGACGGAGCTGTTCGACGATCACGGCGCATACCTGGCGAAGCAGGGCGGCGAGGTCGGTGTCACCACCGGACGCGCTCGTCGTACGGGATGGTTCGACGCAGTCATCGCGCGTTACGCGACGCGCGTCAACGGCATCACCGACTACTTCCTCACCAAGCTGGACGTGTTGAGCAGCCTCGACACCGTGCCGATCTGTGTCGCGTACGAGGTGGACGGTGTCCGCCACGACGAAATGCCGATGTCGCAGAGCGACATTCACCACGCCAAGCCCATCTACGAAGAGATGCCTGGCTGGTGGGAGGACATCTCGGAGGCTCGCACCTTCGAGGAACTGCCGCAGAATGCGCAGAACTACGTGCTTCGGCTCGAAGAGCTTTCGGGTGCGTTCATCTCCTGCATCGGTGTCGGTCCCGGCCGCGACGAGACGATCGTCCGGCGCGAAATCGTCCGCTAGTTCGTTCCCTCGAAATCCCCGCTCCTGCAAGCAGGAGCGGGGATTCGTGTTTCAAGCCAGCTTCGACAAGTGTGCGGTGACGGTCTTCCAGTCGGGAAACTCGGTGCTGCCGAACTTGATCCACTCGCCCTCGAATCGATCTGCGCCGTTTGCTCCGCGGTCGTCGACGAGGTAATCGCCTCGATTGAGGTGCTTGTGGTGCGAGAGGATCAGACGTTTGTACGCGACGCTGCCCTCCTCCATGCCGAGGTGCTCTTGGACCCACAGAACCTTGTCGTGCCAGGCTGTGGCGTTCTTCCACGGCGCTGTCGAGAGGATGTAGGTGTCGAACTGCTGCGCCAGTTGGTGGTAGGCGTCGATAGCACCGTCGAGAGGATCCATGCGAGAGAAGATGTGCGGCGCTTCGTCGAGGTCGTTCTTGTACTTCTCCCGGACGCCGTCGGTCAGGCGATCGATGCCCGACTGGAAGTTGACCAAGGTGTTGTCGAGATCGATGTAGAGGATCTTTTTGGAAGCCGGCATGCAATCCCTCTCTGGAGACTTTCTGAGTGCGAAAAGAGTCCAGTTTTACGCAACTGGACTGAGATCAGTGAATTCTTCCCCCTGATCACAATCGCACGGGGGTCTGACAGCGTCGTTTTCGCGGTCTGAAGTCTTGTCGTGGAAGATGCCGCCGAGGGGTGCTGCCAGGCGAAACTGCTCCAAACGAATGTATGTACCTTCACCTTCAGCGGGCGCGAAGAAGTAGACGAGTGCCACGAAGAGTCCGATGGCGATCAGGGTTGCGAAGGTAGTCATGGACATATGATCAACTCGACTGGTATTGAGTTACATAGCCAAGTTGTCGATACTGGACTGCATGATGACTCGAGTTCTCGGTGCCCGTTCGCTTGCGCGCGATCTGGGGTCCTGGCAGGAAGAGTCTGGGCGCAGGCCCGCGTACCGTGCGCTTGCCGACGGTATCCGCCTGCTCGTGCACGACGGTCGCGTTCCGCTGGGGGTCGCACTGCCGAGTGAGCGTGAACTCGCGGCGGTGCTCGAACTCAGTCGGACCACGATCACGTCGTCGTACTCGGTGCTGCGAGACGAGGGGTATCTGATCAGCCGGCAGGGTTCGCGAAGCACCGTGGCTTTGCCCGCCGGCGCGCGGCCGAACGGGTTGATGTTCCGCTCCCATCAACCGGGGCCGAGTGGGCCCGTCGTCGACCTCAGTTACGCGGCGATGGCAGCTCCCGCCGCTCAGGTCGAACTGGCGTATGCGTCTGCGCTGCAGGAACTTCCGAACTTCCTGCCCACGCACGGGATGGAACCGGTCGGGATCGCCGACTTGCGTGACGTGATCGCGCAGCGCTACACGGCGCGGGGTCTTCCCACCACCGCCGAACAGATCATGGTGACCTCGGGTGCGCAGCACGCGCTTCGATTGTTGCTGTCGGTGCTCACCTCACCCGGCGAGCGAGTGCTGGTCGATCATCCGACGTACCCCAATGCGCTGGAAGCGATTCGGCGAAACGGCGCTCGGCCCGTACCGGTTCCGGTCCGACCGGAGTTCGCGGCGGCCGGAGCCTGGGATCTCGACGGGATTCGAAGTGCAGCAAGGCAAACCGCTGCCAGAATGGCGTACCTGATTCCCGACTTTCACAACCCGACCGGCCTCTGCATGGACTCTTCCGGCCGCGCCGAGCTTGCGAAGATTGCGCACGAAACGCGAATGACTCTGGTCGTCGACGAGACGATGGTGGACCTGTGGCTCGACGCACCGCCTCCGGCACCGGTCGCCTCACATGGGCGAGGCGCGGCGAAAACCGAAGTGGTGACGCTCGGTTCGACCGCGAAGTCGCTGTGGGGCGGGCTACGTGTCGGTTGGATTCGCGCCGATGCCGCGCTCATCACCCAGTTGGTGGGGGCGCGTGCCGCGGTCGACCTCGGTACTCCCGTCATGGATCAGTTGGCAGCCGCTTACTTGCTCGCCGACGACCGCTCGTTGCTCGAACAGCGTCGCGAAGTGTTGCGAGAACAGCGTGCGGTACTCCTCGGTGCAGTGGCAGAGCATCTGCCGGACTGGCGTCCCACCATCGGCTCCGGTGGAATGTCGGTCTGGATGCGAATGTCCGCGCCAGTCTCGACGGCGTTGGCGGCGGTGGCACCCAACTTCGGCGTACTCCTTGCCGCCGGCCCCCGTTTCGGCGTCGAAGGTGCGTTCGAACGATTCATCCGCGTGCCGTACGCACGTTCTCCCGAGGACCTCATTCGCGGCGTCGCGTCCATCGCCGCTGCGTACGACACCCTCGCGACGGATCGCGACACGGCAGACCAACGAATGGTCGTCGTCTGAGAACTGGGTACACACCCTGAAAGTGGTGTGAAACCAGGAGGTAGGGCATGACGGCGGTAGACGGTACAGGCGCAGCGGGAACAAGTGCGGCGGACGCGCTCGCAGAACGATTGTTCGCGGCCACGCTCGGGGCGTCGGAGCTGCAGGCTGTGTATCTGGGCGACCGGCTGGGCTGGTACCGCGCGCTGAGCGATCACGGCCCGCTCACGTCGACGGAGCTGGCGGACCGGACCGGGACCGTCGAACGGTATGCGCGGGAGTGGCTCGAGCAGCAGGCCGTCGCCGGTTATGTGGACGTCAATTCGGATGCCGATCGCCGGTACAGCCTGCCGCAGGCCCACGC
Organism: Rhodococcus sp. ARP2; assembly: GCF_001029585.1. Classification (NCBI taxonomy): domain Bacteria; kingdom Bacillati; phylum Actinomycetota; class Actinomycetes; order Mycobacteriales; family Nocardiaceae; genus Rhodococcus; species Rhodococcus sp. ARP2. Next base: position 70,007 of record NZ_LEKE01000042.1, read on the forward strand.
CGATGTTCTGGTCGACGACGAGAACCTGCTTTTTCTGGCGCCGTTGGCGAGGCTGTTCGTCGCGACGACGTCGTCGATGCCGCGTCTACTCGACGCTTATCGTCACGGCGGGGGAGTCACGTGGGAATCGATGGGCCCCGATGCTCGCGAGGGCCAGGCGCTGCTGAACCGGCCGATGTATCTCCAGCAGCTCTGTCAGCAGTTCCTGCCGGTAGTCACCGACCTGCACGCCATTCTTGTCGGCGGCGGGCAGGTCGCTGATCTCGGGATGGGGGAGGGCTGGTCGTCGATCGCGCTCGCCCTCGGATACCCGAAGATCGAAGTGCACGGCTTCGACGTCGACGCGGCATCGGTGAACGCTGCCCGTCGTAACGCCCACGATCGTGGGGTGGACGACCGAGTACATTTCTCGTTGGTCGACGTCGCCGGACAGGCTCCTGAGGCCGGGCGAGTCGATGCCGGGACCTACGATGCCGTCTTCGCTTTCGAATGCCTTCACGACGTTCCGGATCCGGTGGGATTTCTGTCCACGGCTCGGGCGATTGCCCAGCCGGGCGCTCCGGTGATCGTCATGGACGAACGAACGGCAGATGTGTTCGATCCCGAGGCGGGTCCGATCGAGCAATTGCTGTACGGCTTTTCGCTGACGTGCTGCCTGCCCGACAGCCTGTCGCATCCGGGGAGCGTTGCCACCGGGACGGTGATGAGGCACTCGACACTCGAAAGCTATGCCAAGGCGGCCGGTTTCGAGCGGGTGGACGTGCTGCCGATCGAGCACGAGATGTTCAGGTTCTACAGGTTGGGCTGACGCCCCGTGCGTGGTTAGAGAGTCCTGAGGCTCCTTAACCGCGCACGGGGCCGAAGGCCCTAGGTCCAGACCGTGTCGATTTCCGTCGCCTCACGCGCCGGCGCAGCGGGCGTCGCGGTGGGCGTGCGCGAGAAGCGCGGTGCGGGAGCATGCTGAGTGACGCCGTCGAGTTCGATGAGCGAACCGCGGGCCGCGATGTGTTCGTTGGACGGAGCCTCGGCGAAAGTCAGGACAGGGGAGACACAGGCGTCGGTGCCGAGGAAGATCTTGGCCCACTCGTCGCGAGTCTTGGACAAGAACTTTTCGGTGAAGAGCGTCTTCATGTCGTCCCACTTGGACGTGTCCATCTGGTGAGGGAGCGTCGCGGGATCGAGTTCGAGGCCCTCGAGCAACAATGCGTAGAACTGCGGTTCGATGGATCCGACGGCCATGTACTTGCCGTCGGAGGTCTCGTAGGTGTCGTAGAACGGAGCGCCGGTGTCGAGGAGGTTGACGCCGCGCTCGTCGGACCAGACGCCGCGACCGCGGAATGCCCACATCATGTGCGAGAGCGCGAGGGTTCCGTCGACCATCGCCGCGTCGACGACCTGGCCCTTACCGGACGTCGAGCGCTCGACGAGAGCCGACAGAATGCCGAAGATCAGGAACATGGAACCGCCGCCGAAATCGCCGACCATGTTGAGCGGCGGGACGGGGCGTTCACCCTTGCGTCCGATGGCGTTGAGGACACCGGTCAGTGAGATGTAGTTGATGTCGTGACCGGCGGCGTTGGCGAGCGGTCCTTCCTGTCCCCAGCCCGTCATACGGGCGTAAACGAGGCGCGGATTGCGCTCCGACACCACGTCGGGTCCGAGTCCCATGCGTTCCATGACGCCGGGGCGGAAGCCCTCGATGAGGACGTCGGCGCGGCCCAGGAGATCGAGAACCTTGGCGACGTCGGCCGGATCCTTCAGGTTGGCCTCGACGATGCGGCGGCCGCGCTTGATCTGGTCGGTTGCGTTCGAGTCCTGCGGAATCTGCCCTGCGCGCTGCACGATGACGATGTCGGCGCCCATGTCCGCCAACAGCGTCGCGGCGTGCGGGCCCGGTCCCAATCCAGCGAATTCCACGATCCGAATGCCCGCGAGCGGGCCCTTCTTCTCCACAGCTTCTGCAGACACACGCACTCCCAATTCAGACGGTGACAACACTCCTGACTCGACGGTAACGTGTCGAATCGGTCAGGTGTGCTCCGGGGCACTGTGTCCGCCGAGGGAGGCGCCGATCACTAGACGGCGGCACCCTCGAACTGAGCGTTGTAGAGACGGAAGTACGCGCCCGCCGCTGCGATGAGTTCGTCGTGTGTGCCCTGCTCGACGATCTTGCCCGCCTCCATCACGACGATCAGATCGGCGTAACGGATGGTGGAGAGCCGGTGCGCGATGATGAAGCTGGTGCGCCCGACGCGCAACGCGGACATTGCTTGCTGCACAAGCTGTTCCGTACGTGTGTCGACCGAGCTGGTCGCCTCGTCGAGAATCAGCAGCGACGGCTCCGACAGGAATGCTCGGGCAATCGTGATGAGCTGCTTCTCGCCGGAGCTGATGTTCGATGCCTCCTCGTCCAGCACGGTGTCGTACCCGTCCGGGAGCGTGTGGATGAAGCGGTCGACGAAGGCAGCGCGTGCGGCTTCGTGGATCTCGTATTCACTGGCGTCGAGCCGGCCGTACGCGATGTTGTCGCGGATCGTTCCGCCGAAGAGCCAGGTGTCCTGCAGAACCATGCCGACGTGCTTGCGCAAGTCGGAGCGGCGCATCTGCGAGATGTCGACGTCGTCGAGAGTGATTCGGCCCGAGTCGACTTCGTAGAAGCGCATGAGCAGGTTGACCAAGGTGGTCTTGCCGGCACCGGTGGGTCCGACGATGGCGACCATCTGCCCGGGCCGAGCCGTCAGGTACACGTTCTCGATCAACGGCTTGTCCGGCTCGTAGCGGAACGAGACGTTCTCGAACTCGATGTGTCCGACGTTGCGATGGCGTCCGGCAGGCTCGGGCATTAGTGGCACGTCGATGTCGGGCGACTGCTCGGGTTCGTCGAGAAGCTCGAAGACCCGCTCGGCCGACGCTGCTCCGGACTGCAGGCTCGTCGACATGGACGCGATCTGCGTGAGTGGTTGGCTGAACTGGCGCGAATAGACGATGAACGCCTGAACGTCACCGAGTGACATGTTGCCGCTGGCGACCTTGAGTGCGCCGACCACAGCGAGCAGCACGTAGGTGATGTTTCCGACGAAGTTCATGACCGGCATGATCAGGCTGGAGAGGAACTGTGCGCCGAAGGACGCGTCGAGGAGTTTCTTGTTCTGCTCGGCGAATTCACGCTCGGCTTCGGCCTGATGCCCGTACACGCGTACCAGGTCGCGACCGCTGTAGTTCTCCTCGATCTGTGCGTTGATCTTGCCCGTCTCGGTCCACTGAGCCTTGTACAACACCTGTGCACGCTTGGCGACCCTGGCAACGAGGAGCACCGATACCGGCACCGCGATCAGTGCGATCAGGGCGAGCATCGGGGAGATGACGAACATCATCGTCAGGACGCCGAGGACGGTGAGCACCGACGTCAGGAGTGAGGTCAACGTCGACGACAACGTCGACGAGATGTTGTCGATGTCGTTGGTGACGCGGCTGAGGATCTCGCCGCGCGGCGTCTTGTCGAAGTATGGAAGGGGGAGACGGTGAAGCTTCGCCTCGACCGAGGCACGCAGGTTGTAGATGGTCTTCTGGACGATGATGTTGAGGAGGAATGCTTCCAACCAGGCAAGTAGCGACGAGAGCAAGTACACGACGATCGCGAGCATGACGACTTTGCCGATGGCGTCGAAGTTCAGACCTACACCGGGAACGACGTCGGTCGAGTTGGCGACGAGGTCGGCGAACGTCGAATTTCCTGATGCGCGGATCGCCTCTGCTGCCTGATCGCGGGTCAGTCCGGCGGGCAGGCTCTTGCCGATGAACCCGGCGAAGATGAGGTCTGTCGCGTGACCGAGGATCTTCGGCACCGCGACGGAGAGCGCGATGCTGGCGATCGTCGCAACGACGACACAGACGACCGCAAACTTGTGTGGCTGCAGAAGCGAGAGAAGCCGCTTCATCGTCGCCTTGAAGTGGCGAGGTTTGGTGTCCGTCGCGGTCAGCGCGGGCTTCGGCTCTTTGTCGGGGTTCTCGGGGTTACTCGACTTCGCATCCCCGTTCGCGGATTCAGGTTCGCTCGGGATCTTGGCGAACACCACCGTCGGGGCATCGTCGAAGTACTGGCTGTTGGGGCTGCCCCACGTCGGGTCCTGCGGGCTGGTCATGCGCTCATCTCCGCGGGAATCTGGGAAGCCACGATCTCTTGGTACGTCGGACAGTTGGCCAGGAGGAACTGATGGTCGCCGAGACCGACCGGAGCGCCGTCTTCGAGGACCATGATCTGGTCGGCATCGATGATGGACGCGACGCGCTGCGCGACGATGATGACCGTCGAATGAGTCGAGACCGTGCGGAGTTCGCGTCGGACTGCGGCGTCGGTGTGCATGTCGAGTGCGGAGAACGAATCGTCGAAGACGAAGATCCGGGGTCTGCGGACCACAGCTCTGGCGATGGCGAGACGTTGTTTCTGTCCGCCCGAGAGATTGCCGCCGCCCTGGGCGATCGGAGACTCGAGACCGTCGGAGAGTTCACGGACGAAGTCGTCTGCCTGGGCGATGGTGAGGGCTGCCCAGATGTCGTCGTCGGTGGCGGTCGGGTTTCCGTAGCGGATATTGCTCGCGATCGTGCCGGCGAACAGGTAGGCCTTCTGGGGCACGTATCCGAAGTTGGCGAAGAGTTCGTCCTGATCCCAGCCACGGACGTCCAAGCCGTCGACCAGGACGGCGCCGGCCGTGACGTCGAAGAGTCGGGGGATGAGTGAGACGAGGGTCGATTTGCCACTACCGGTACTGCCCACGATCGCGGTGACCGTTCCTGGCATGCATCGCATCGAGACATTCGACAGGACCGGCGTTTCTGCTCCCGGATACGTGAATCCGGCTCCACCGAACTCGACAACGCCGTAGGGGCTGGTCGGGCGAAGGGGCTGGGCCGGTGCGGGCACGGTCGGCTCGGTGTCGAGTACCTCGGTGATGCGGTCGGCACACACGGCCGCGCGGGGGATCACGACGGCCAACATGGTCGCCATGACCACGGACATCAGGATCTGCATGACGTAGGCGAGGAAGGCGCTGATCTGGCCGATCTGCATGTCTCCGGTATCGACCAGATGCGCGCCGAACCACAGCACCGCGACGCTCGACAGGTTGGCGATCAACATGACGGTGGGCAGCAGAACCGCCTGGTAGCGACCGATGAGGAGCGAGGTGTCGGTCAGTTCCTTGTTGGCTTTGTCGAAGCGGATCGTCTCGTCGGGTTCTCGAACGAAGGCGCGGATGACACGCATACCGGTGAGCTGTTCGCGCAGTGATCGATTGATGTTGTCGATCCGCGTCTGCATCGTCCGGAAGTGCGGGATCAGCTTGGCCACCACGACCGAGACGGTGATGCCGAGCAGTGGTACCGAAATCGTCAGGAGCCAGGACATCTGCAGGTTCTCGCGCAGCGCCATGATGATGCCGCCGATACACATCAGTGGGGCGCTGACGAGCATCGAGGAGGTCAGCATGACCAGGGCCTGGATCTGCAGGACGTCGTTGGTGTTCCGTGTGATCAGCGTCGGCGCACCGAAACTGTTGAATTCGCGATCAGAGAAGCTGCCGACGGCCTTGTAAAAGGCGCCTCGAACGTCGTGGCCGAAGCCCATCGACGATTTTGCCGCCAGATAGGTCGATGCGACCGACGCGATGATCGACGCAAGCGAGACCAGCAGCATGATCCCGCCGGTGGACATGATGAATCCGGTGTCGCCTCGGGCGACACCGTCGTCGATGATCCGAGCGTTGAGCGTGGGGAGGACTAACGACGCGATGGCCCCGAAGAGTTGAAGTGCGAGGACCCCGGCAAGCAACCAGCGGTACGGCGGCAGGTACGCCTTGAGGAGTTTTGCTAGCACGACGGTTCCCGGTGAGTTGCTTCGGTTGCCGCTCGTTCGCGATTGATCACAAGCACACGGTATGACAGATCGTGGTCGAGGTTGGCACCGACTCTGACGATTGCAACCATTTGTCCAAATCGAATGTGATGTCCAACACACTTGAATTCGATATTGGTTTCAGGTCACAGGGCCTGAACTGCCGGTTTACATATTGCTCCAATATGTCACGGTTTTACTTGGATCGAAACAAACTGGACGTACGTATTTAGCTTGGCTACAAAGGGGCGGAGCGAACAAAACGTGCGCCGCGTCATAGATATTCATGCAAGGAGTCACACATGGGATCCCTCGGAAACCTTCTCAAGGCCAACGGCATGGGCTGGGGCATTCTCCAGCTTCTTCCCCTGGTCAACATGCTCAAGACCCTTCAGGGGCTGGACACCGCGAGCTCGAACTCCTGACGTTCGACCACAACAATTCTTCCGAAACAACACAGGAGTAGTCGCATGACCTCGATTCAGAATCTCGACGCCTTCCTCAAGAGCGTTCTCGCGTTCGTGACCAAGTTGAACGCGGGATCGGCAGACGGCTCGGGTTCGGCCGGTTCCACTGCCGAGTAGTTCTCGGTCCCCACTTCATTTCAACTGCATCCCGACATAAGGAGACCCGACATGGGTTCGTTCGAAGACTTCAGCGGCGTCGTCAAGACGTTCATTCCGGTACTCAAGGACCTGTTCACGGCACTCGGTGGTGGCTCGCTCACCCCGGGTACCGGATCGGCGGCTGACAAGTAAGTCCCGTTTGTCCGAAAGTGTGGCTCGCGGTTGTCTGCGGGCCACACTTTCTGCATTTCAATTGTGAGCTAAATCACATTATTGGATATTTCGAACTGTCTATTTGGGCTCTGAACTGCAATTATGCCAGAAGGTGTTACCGACAGTTCACGTTGGTAGCTATTCAGTAGCTAGACAAGTGTGAGCAGTCGGTCTATAAATGCAGGCAGCGCCAAGGTAGTGCGCTACATCACAGCTCGGGATGTTGTTCGGGGGGCGGTTCAGCCATCCGCGCGGCAGAAGTTCCCGAACCATCTCGGCCACCGCCTGCGGCCGGAATGGCGCTGGAACATCACACCACCTCACAAACAGGAGAACCTCCTATGTTCGGATCACTCAGCACCCTCGGACCCCTGCTCACCGCGCTCGGAGCTTTCCTCAAGTCCGTTCCCACCGAATCGCTGTCCGGCGAGGGCGAGGGCTCGTCCACCGGTTCACTCTCGGGTCTGTCCAGCGGATCCGCCGAGTAGTCATCCCTTCCGGCAGGTCCATTCGGCTCTGCCAATCGGATTGCATGCAGGTGCCCTCTGTCCACTGTCGTGGCCAGAGGGCACCCGCGTTTGCGGAGATCTTCGTAGTTGCCGTTTTGGCGTGTGAACACAGAACTGTGAGTGGCAGCACCTGCGTACGATGGTTCGACGACATCGGCATACGGTCACCGCGACGTCCGGTGCTCCCGAATTCAGAGGTAGCCGACCGCGAGGTGACGCATGGTAGGGACGAGTCGCTTTCTGCGCCTTCTCCTAGTGCTGGCCGTTGTACTTGCGGCTTCGTTGATCGGCATCCTCACGCGCCCACCAGGTTTGCTCGCGACATTCTGGTGCGCCAACGCCATTCTGCTGGGAATGATGGTCAGATGGCCGGTCCTGATCGAGTGGCCGACGTGGATCGCTGCGGCTGTCGGATACGTCTGCGCTGACCTGATCACCGGCAACTCGCTCTCGCTTGCGGTGCAGTTGAACGGGGCGAACCTCGCCGGAGTCACAGTCGGTGTTCTTGTTCTGTACTACTTGAAGCGCACACCGTTCCGATTGGTCGATTCGCAGTCACTGGTGTGGATGGTCTTCGTCTCGTTCGTCGCGGCGACTGGTACCGCGGCCACTGCCGGCGCCTTGGACCGGCTCTTACGCGGTCAGTCATTTACCGACACGTTTTTCCACTGGGGCGCCACCGAGGTCATGGCGTACCTGCTGGTCCTTCCTCTCATTCTCACTCTCACCATCCCGTCGAGCCTTGCCGAGTTCCGCAGCAAACTGACTGCCAAAACTGTCGCCGCTATGAGCGTTCCGCTACTCGCCACTGCAGCCTGCGTGCCGATCGCCCTGAGTATCGAAGGGCCGATCGCGCTGGTCCTTCCGATTCCGGCTCTCCTGTGGTGCGCCACTCGCATCTCGGTTCCGAGCACTGCCTTCGTTTCCGTGGTCTGGTCGGTGTGGTCGCTCATGATGGCGGGTAGCGGTCGACTCGATATCGGTGATCAAGCCGCCTCGACGTGGAACGAGGACGTCATCACGTCCATTGCCGTCACGCTGATCGCGTTGGGGCCGATCGCGGTTGCCTGTGCGACCGAGGAACGTCGCGCTGCCGAGCGTGAGCTCTTCCTTGCTGTCGAATTCGACCATCTGACCGGGGTCCTCTCGCGTGGTGCGTTTCTCGGGCATGCGGAATCGGAGCTTGCCGCCGCGGCCCGCACACAATCCCCGGTCGGCCTGCTGATGCTCGACCTGGACCACTTCAAGAGCATCAACGACACGCATGGACATATGACCGGTGACAGCGTTCTCGCGAACTTCGCCGAACGGGCCGCTGACCGATTGTCGGACGGCGATCTGATCGGAAGGCTCGGCGGCGAGGAGTTCGCCATTCTGCTTCCGGACTGCAGCTACGCGCGAGCAGTCGATGTGGCCGAGGCGGTCCGCGGCGCGCAAGTCGAGTACTCGGCCGAATCAGAAGTGACGAGCACCGTCAGTGTCGGCGTCGCGTGGGTCGATCATGCGACGCCGACGTTGACCACCCTCATGAGCGTCGCGGACGAGGCTCTGTACGAAGCCAAGCGCGCCGGGCGCAACCTCGTGAAAGTGCGCCGGCTCGGCAACGATGCATTGCCGCAACGGAATTCCGAGCCCGATATGGCCACCCGCACCTATCGCAAACCTGACATACCACGAACGATCAGGCGAGGATTTGGCCGCGAAGGTGTGGTGGACGGCCGATAACCGCGCTGACCTGCATCGGGATTGGCATATAGTCGCACCCATGCAGCTTGATTCGACGCCTTCGCCCCTGCCGACGCTTCCGCTCCGATTCGGAACTCCTCTGACCGAGAACTCCATCCGCGTGATGATGTTGGGATCAGGCGAGTTGGGTAAGGAAGTTGTCATCGCGTTGCAGCGTCTTGGCGTCGAAGTGATTGCGGTGGATCGGTATCCCGATGCCCCTGGGCACCAGGTGGCTCATCGTGCGCATACCGTCGACATGACCGACCCGGAAGCGCTGCTTGCCGTCATCGAGTTGGAAAAGCCTCACTTCGTGGTTCCCGAGATCGAGGCCATTGCGACGGATGCGCTTGCACTCGTTGAAGAACGCGGGGCCGCGGTGGTCATTCCGACCGCCCGCGCCACCCAGCTCACGATGAACCGTGAGGGGATCCGTCGGCTCGCGGCCGAGGAGTTGGGCCTGCCCACTTCGCCGTACGCTTTCGCGGACTCGCTTGCCGAAGTGCAGGCAGCGACAGACCGAATCGGTTTCCCGTGCGTCATCAAGCCCGTCATGTCCTCGTCGGGGAAGGGACAGTCGACGGTTCGATCCGCCGAAGATCTCGACGCCGCATGGGATTACGCGATGGCCGGAGGTCGTGTGAATCACGGCCGGGTGATCGTCGAGGGTTTTGTCGATTTCGATTACGAGATAACACAATTGACGGTTCGCGCCGTCGGTGAGAGCGGTCAGGTCGAGACGTCGTTCTGCGAGCCGATCGGGCACCTGCAGGAGGCCGGTGACTATATCGAATCGTGGCAGCCGCAGCAGATGTCCGCAGTTGCCCTCGCCTCGGCCCGAGACGTCGCCGAGAAGGTGACCACGGCTCTGGGCGGGCGAGGCATCTTCGGTGTCGAGCTATTCGTGAAGGGCGACGACGTCTTCTTCTCCGAAGTGAGCCCACGGCCGCACGACACCGGATTGGTGACTCTGCGGACGCAGAGACTTTCGGAGTTCGAGCTGCATGCCCGCGCGATCCTGGGCTTGCCGGTCGACACGACGCTCACGGTGCCGGGAGCATCGGCGGTGATCTACGGCGGAGTGGAGGCCAAGGGGATCGGATTCGACGGCGTCGCCGAGGCACTCTCGGTTCCCGAGACGGACCTGCGGCTCTTCGGCAAGCCCGAGAGCTTCACGCGTCGTCGCATGGGTGTTGCAGTGTCGACGGCCGCCGATGTGCCGACTGCACGCGCCCGTGCTCGCGAGGCCGCGTCGAAGGTGCGTCCCGTCGGATGAGTCCTGTGGCCGAGGTCCTCGTCGGGCTGGTCATCCTGGTCGGTCTGATCGGTGTCGTCGTTCCGATTCTTCCGGGGACACTTCTCGTTTTCGGTGCAATTCTGGTGTGGGCGATCATGACCGGTGGCGCGACGGCGTGGACGGTGTTCGCGCTGTCGACGCTGGCACTGGTGGTCACCGGGATCGTGAAGTACACCTGGCCAGGCAAGCGGATGAAGTCCGGGGGAGTGCCCAACCTGTCGGTGGTGGTCGGCGGCGTCGTCGGCATCATCGGGTTCTTCGTGATTCCGGTCGTGGGCTTGTTCCTCGGATTCATCGTCGGAACGTATTTCGCCGAACTAGCGCGGCTGCGCCGTTACGACATCGCCTGGTCGTCGACGCTTCACGCGGTGAAGGCAGTCGGATTGTCCATGCTGGTGGAACTGTTCGGAGCGCTGATCGCGGCGGGGCTGTGGCTGGGAGCCGTCGCGTTCACTTGAGCGCAGCGGTACCAGGAGCGGGCGTTGTCGCACATGACCGCGGCCAGGTCGTCGCCGACAGCTTCGGCGATCACGTCCAGGTCGTGGACCTCGAACGCTCGACGTGCCCGTGTGCCGGGTAGATCGGTGCCGAACATCAGCGCAGCGGGGTTGACCGCGTGGATCTGGCGAAGCACGTCGCCGACGTCGGAGATGGTGGTGCGGCCGAACCCGGTGGCTTTGACGCGTACCCCGCGGTCGACGAGGTTGAGGAGATACGGCAGTCCGCGGGTGGACATTCCCAAGTGGTCGATGCTCACCGCCGGCAATTTGGCGAATACGGGTTCCAGCGACAGCAACAGCGTGGCATCGACGTAGAACTCGGCGTGCCAGCCGACCAGATCGAATGCGCGGTTGGCGAGATCGGCGAGTAGACGCAGGTCGGTGGCGCCTCGGCGCAGATTGAATCGGACGGCGCGCACTCCCAGCGCGTCCAGCGCAACGATGTCTTCATCCGTCGCATCGAGCGGCAAAGCAGTGACGCCCACCCAGCCTTCGCCGAGCTCGGACAAGGCGGCTTTCAGGTATTCCTGGTCATTGCCCTGGTACGACGCGGTCACCACAGCGCCGCCGTCAACACTCAGGCCCTTCAGTGAGGCAAGCCGGGCCCGGTAATCGGCCACGGTGAAGGGCTCAGGCAGGTACCCGTGATTCTCGACCAGCGGGAAGCGCGGGTCGATGATATGCACGTGGGCGTCAAACACGGGGTCTATTTTGCCCTGTTGCCTTGGGTCCCCGCACACACCACCGGCCCGATGTGACCTGGGTCGCGTCGGGCCGGTGGAGTGTTTCTGTTCAGTTACTTCTGCGCACTCAGTTCGCGCGGTCGGGCTCGGATGCCTTCAGCATGTCGTGACGCTCGACGACCTTGATGCGCTCACGGCCTTCGGGCTCGCCCAGGCTGCGCTCGTGCGCGTCGAGGCGGTACCAGCCCTGCCAGGTCGTGTACGGCACCTGCTTGCCTTCGAGGAACTCGATGACGGCGTTCTCGTCGGGGTTCGCGGCGCCGGCGAAGCCGACGGAATCCTCGAGAAGATTCGCGACGGTTTCGTTGGCGTCACCCTTCGTGTGGCCGATGAGGCCGACGGGGCCGCGCTTGATCCAGCCGGTGACGTAGGTGGCCGGCATGAACCGGGCTGCGCCCTCGGCGTTGTCGTCGGCGACGACGCGTCCGGCGTCGTTGGGGACGGTGCCCGCCTGGTCGTCGAACGGCAGCTGCGTGACGTTCTGCGAGAGGTAACCGACGGCGCGGTACACGGCCTGGACATCCCAGTCCTTGTACGTGCCGGTGCCCTTGACGTTGCCGGTGCCGTCGAGCTGAGTGCGCTCGGTGCGCAGGCCGACGACCTTGCCGTCTTCACCGAGGATCTCCGTGGGAGATTCGAAGAAGTGCAGGAACAGCTTGTGGGGGCGGGCTCCGACGTCGCGGATTGCCCAGTCCTGCAGCGTGTTCGCGACCATGTCGACCTGCTTGGAGTTGCGGCGAGCCTGCTCCGAGCCCTCGTCGTAGTCGATGTCCTCGGGGTCGACGATGACCTCGATGGTCGGGGAATGGTCGAGCTCACGCAGTTCGAGAGGCGTGAACTTGGCCTGGGCCGGGCCGCGGCGTCCGAAGACGTGAACCTCGACGGCCTTGTTGTTCTTGAGGCCCTCGTAGACGTTGGCGGGGATCTCGGTCGGCAGCAGTTCGTCGCCGGTCTTGGCGAGGACGCGGGCGATGTCGAGCGCAACGTTGCCCACGCCGAGGACGGCGACCTTCTCGGCTTCGAGCGGCCACGTACGCGGTACGTCGGGGTGGCCGTCGTACCAGGAGACGAAGTCGGCCGCGCCGTAGCTGCCGTCGAGTTCGATACCCGGGATGCCGAGCGCGCGGTCGGCGTTGGCGCCGGTCGAGAAGATGACCGCGTCGTAGAACGACTGCAGGTCGTCGAGGGTGATGTCGGTGCCGTAGTCGATGTTGCCGAGCAGGCGGACCTGAGGCTTGTCGAGCACCTTGTGCAGAGCGGTGATGATGCCCTTGATGCGCGGATGATCAGGCGCGACGCCGTAACGAATCAGGCCGAAGGGCGCGGGCATGCGCTCGAAGAGGTCGATGCTGACGCCGCGGCCGGAGACTGCGGTGTCGGATTTCATGAGGGCGTCGGCGGCGTAGATGCCGGCGGGGCCGGCGCCGACGATCGCGACCCGGAGTGGGCGGTTGGAGTCAGTCATCGTGAGGACAGCTACCTTCTTCGAAGTTCGGACAACATATCGACAAGTATCCAATTTAGCCGAACCTAAGCACAGTGCCTCGGTTGCGGCCGAACGGATCCACACTCTCACTCGATCGGTTGTGGGTAAACCTATTCTTTCTTCCCATTCTCCCGTTGTCTCGGGTATTCGGGGTAGGGGCCTGGTCCTTGACGGGCCACAATTTCAAGTTGTGGGGGAGTATTGGCGTTATGAGTGACGAGCTTCGCGAATCCGACAACATCGATGGCAAGAAGGCGTCTGCGGGGCCGTTCCTCTTGGCTGTTGCCATCGTCGCCTTGATCCTGGGTGGAATCTTCGTCGCATCGTGGATCTCGCCGGCCGAGGAGAACGTCACCGAGTCGGACCGCGTGAGCCGCTCCGTCACCGACTACGTCGATGCCGAGAATCGAAATGACGCGGAGACGGTCAAGACCCTGACCTGCGCGAGCTTCAATTCGAGCACTGGTCCGATGGCCGGAGTCGACGGGACGGTCGAACTGAAGGGTGTGGACGGGGTCGTGGTCAACGGCGATCGCGCCAGGGCCGACGTGACGATCACCGGCGGCGGAGCGGGCGAGCGGGTCTCGACCTGGGCCCTGACCCGTGACGGCAACCGTTGGGTCGTCTGTAACTGACGGCCCGCTCAGGCGCTCACGGCAGTCTTGTGAAAACATGGACTACGTGAGTTACGCAGGCGATCTGACGCCGGAGCAAGCCTGGGAGCTGCTCCGCGAAAACCCCGACGCCGTGCTGGTCGACGTGCGGACCGATGCGGAGTGGAAGTACGTCGGTGTCCCCGATGTTTCCTCCCTCGGCAAGCAGGCCGCACTGATCGAATGGGTGAGCCACCCGACCGGCGCGCGCAATGACAACTTCGTCGACCAGTTGAAGGAAGCCGGCATCACCGCCGATTCCTCCGGGTCGGAGCGTCCGGTGATCTTCCTGTGTCGATCCGGACAACGTTCCATCGGTGCGGCGGAAGCTGCGACTGCGGCGGGCATCGGCCCGTCGTACAACGTGCTCGACGGGTTCGAAGGCGCATTGGGTGCCGACGGACATCGCGGACTTGTAGGTTGGCGGGCCATCGGCTTGCCATGGAGGCAGCAGTGAGCGGAATTCCCCAGGGTGGCGCATTTCAACGAGCGCTGCCGGACGACGTCGGTCTCGGCACTCTCGGAGTTCGCGGCGGACTGATGCGTACCGGGTTCGAGGAGACTTCCGAAGCGCTGTTCCTCAACTCCGGATTCGTCTACGAGAGTGCAGAAGCCGCCGAACAGGCCTTCACCGGCGAGGTGGATCATTTTGTCTACTCCCGCTACGGCAATCCGACGGTCAAGATGTTCGAAGAGCGTTTGCGTCTCATCGAAGGCGCGGAAGCCTGCTTTGCGACGGCCAGTGGAATGTCGGCTGTCTTCACAGCGTTGGGCGCGCTGTTGGGCAACGGCGACCGATTGGTGGCTGCTCGCAGCCTGTTCGGATCCTGCTTTGTCGTGTGCAACGAGATCCTTCCGCGTTGGGGTGTCGAGGTCGTTTTTGTCGACGGTGAAGACAATGCGCAGTGGGAAGAAGCGCTCTCGGTGCCGACCACTGCGGTGTTCTTCGAAACGCCGTCCAACCCGATGCAGTCCCTCGTCGACGTTCGGCGGGTGTCGGAGCTTGCTCATGCTGCCGGGGCAAAGGTAGTGCTGGACAACGTCTTCGCGACGCCGCTTCTGCAGCGCAGCCTCGATCTGGGCGCCGACGTCGTGGTGTACTCCGGTACCAAGCACATCGACGGTCAAGGCCGCGTGCTCGGCGGCGCGATCCTCGGAACCGAGGAATACATCAGCGGTCCCGTCCGAGAACTGATGCGGCACACCGGTCCTGCGCTCAGCCCGTTCAATGCGTGGACTCTGCTCAAGGGTCTCGAGACCATGCCGGTCCGTATTCGGCACTCCGTGGCTTCGGCACTCGAGATCGCCGAATTCCTCGAAGGGCACTCCGGCGTCAAGTGGGTCAAGTATCCGTACCTGACTTCGCACCCGCAGCACGAGCTCGCGAAGTCTCAAATGAGCGGCGGCGGAACTGTAGTCACGTTCGAGCTCAATGCGCCTGACGGCGAGGGCAAGAAGCGGGCGTTCGAGGTTCTCAACGGCCTGCGCGTCATCGACATCTCCAACAACTTGGGTGATTCCAAGTCGTTGATCACCCACCCCGCAACCACAACGCACCGGGCCATGGGGCCGGAAGGCCGTGCAGCAGTGGGTCTTACAGACGGAGTTGTCCGTCTGTCCGTCGGGCTTGAAGACACGGCTGATCTGTTGGCTGATCTGAAGCGAGCTCTGGGGTAGTCCCGTCGCAAGCCGCGGAGGGTTTCGAGGGTAGTGCCGTCGAAGCTCTCCGCTCAGATTGGCGCCAATTGTTGTGTGACGAGGCTGAGGCCGGCCATGTTCAGGGTTCCACCTGCGCTGAGTGGGTCGTTCGGAAGGATGCTGAACGCCACGGTTACCAGAACGTCTTGGGCATTCTGCGCTGAGGTGAGGTCACTGCGGATCTTGGGAGTCAGTGTGCTGTTGTACAATTCGACGTTCGACTGTGTTGTTACATAGGTTCTGAATGCGTTGACAGTAGTTGGCAGGGTGCCACCGGCAAGTGATGGGTCCGCGGTTACCGATCCTCGCAACCGAGGGCCAGTAGCTGAAACCGGTGAATAGCAGTAGTAGACGTAGTCGTAGCCGGCCCGCAGTCTGAACGAAGCGATATCGGCAATTTCGGTGTAAATGTTCGGGTTGGGGTCTGGGGCGTACACTCTCTCGGACCACCCGCTCGCGCCGTCTTTGACACACGCCCCGAGGGACAACGTGCCTGCCGTGACCTTCGCGCCCGACAGTGATTCCTGGTCGACCCATTTTGCGAGTGAGTTTCCCCCGCCGAGCATGACCGCCAGCGCGACGGTCGCTGCAAGCGCACCCTTTATTTGTCTCTGCATCAGGGCACCAAGTCCTCGATCTCGGCCGGAAGTTCGCCCGTTGCTGTCTGTCGCACTCCCGCTCCGGTTGTGAATTCGACGAATTCCGCTCCTGCGGTGCCGATGATCCACAACTGATTGGTGCCGGATAGCCAGTGCAGTACATCGGTCGATTCGATGGACGTGCGATAGATCCGAGTCCCGAGCGCGTCGTACACGTCAAGCAAAATTCCGGTGTCGCTGTGGATTCTGCGGGCGGTGTATGAATCCGGACCGGCTGAGACGAGGTCGGATCCGACCTGTGTTCCAGTCGGGGGCGGGGCAGTTGTTGTCGCTGTGATCTCGGCGGTGGTCGTGGTTTCCGGTGTAGTGCTCGCAGTAGTCGTCGGCGTGGTTGTCGTCGTTGTGGTCGACGCAGACGTGGATGGAGTCGGTTCGGTGGTACCTGTGGTGGTGGTTGCCGTCGGTGTTGTTGTTGCCGGAGTAGTGGTTACGGTCGACTGAGTCGATGTGGGCGCACTGGCAGCCATTCTGCTGGCGGCGCTGGTTCCGGAAATCATCGAGCCACAGTATGTTCCACCGAAGAGAAGACCTTTGCTCAGACTGAAGCCCGTCCATGTAGGGGCCGTCAGTCCGTTTTCAATCGAGTAAATTCGTACTGTAGAGGTGCCGCTCAGATCGAGAAGTGCGGGTGGGAGCGTGATGTCAACGGTATTGGCGCTCTGCATGTTATCGCTGTACGTGGTGCCGTCGGGCTTGAGTACCAGAACACGATAGGTGTAGGTTCCCGCCCCTGGCGCCGTCCACGTGATTCGAGCACTGGAGGCAAGAAGGCTCGGCGAATAGTTCTCGCATGTGAAGGTCTGGACTGTGGCGAACTGGCCGGTCTTTGCGGTTGCGGTGTCGGTGATCATGGCGGCGGTGTTGCCGATCGGTGACATCGCCAGCAGTGCGCCCAGTCCGGCAGCTGTAACGAGGATCAATTCCCTTTGTCGCCAGGGTGCTGTGAGGATGCGCGACGAGACCTGCGTCGAACGTGAACGAGGCGAATTGTGTTCGGGCACAGTCGGAGTGTCGTTGGGTATGCCCTCTGCAGGCATGCCGCCGCTCGGTGGACCTTCGCCGCGCGGTGCTGGACGAAATGCGATCATCAACAGGGTGCCGGCGAACAATCCGCCGGCGAAGATTCCGATCGGACCGGACAGCCACGCAAGTACGTAGCCGACTCGACTCATGCTGAATACAACCAGGTCTGCGTCGGCGACCGCGTATGTTTCGCTGTCGGGAGCATTGTTGGCGTCACCTTTGAGTGTCAGTGACGACAGATTGTTGTCCAGCTGATCGATTCCGTACACGCGGTGAGTGAGTCGATCTCCGCCGTTGGTGGTGACACTGACAATGTCGCCAACCGTCAACTCGGATACCGGTTGGGATTTCACAAATGCCAACGAGCCCGTCGGTATTGCGGGAGACATCGAGCCGGATCGAAAGACGACGGGTTTGATGCCGAATGCCAATGACAGTGCCGTGGCGACGATGCACAGAACTCCGAGGACGGCGCCTGTGGTCAGAGCAGCTTGCTTGAAGCGATTGATCGTGTCCGGGCGGTTGGGATGTGACATATCGATTCAGACCGCCGTTCCCGCGATGTTGAGTTGCGTATAGGGGAGGTTTCCGCCTCCCGGAGTACCTGCGGCCAGAGTCATTTTCACGCACAGAATCCTGCTGGCCCCAGCGGCCAGCGTTATCGGGCTTGCGAGGAGCGCCGCTGTACTGCCACCGCCGACCAGCGCGAGCTCTGCCTTTTGCGCAGTGCCGGAGCACGCCGATCCAGAGGATGTGCTATCCAGATACACCGAGATTTTCAGCGCCGCAGCGAAACTCGGCGGAGTCGATGCGGGAGACTGGGCCGTGATGCCGAGAGAGGCACCGAAGGACCCGGTGTTCTTCACGGTCAGACTCTGTGTCACAGCGGTTGTGGATGTCATGGCGCTCGACGACAGGGTGATGGTGATGTTCTTTGCCTCGGTCACACCAGTGCTCGATGCGACCAGGTTGACGGTTCCCGCGGAGAAGTTTCCTGACGTGGATGTTGCTGTTGCACCCCAGGCCGCCATGGTGCTCAACGTGCCGACTCCGAGCACCATACCGAGTGAGAGCAGCGCCCGAATACGAGTGCTTCGGGCTCCGGAAAAACGCTGACGCAACGAGCTGTCATTGCCCGCCATGGTGCACACCATCTTTCGTCGACCTAGTTGTTTCCGGATCTGCGGTGTCAGCTGAAACGTCTGGTGCGGATCCTTGTGGCTCGCTCCGGTTCTTGTTGCGAGAGCGCATACTTTCACGTGTCCCGCTGGCGATCATGTACAACGCGTACACACCCAGCGTGCCGACCGTAACGGTGAGGATGATCTTGCGCTGGTCGCCGGTCAGCCAACTGTTGACGTGTCCAAGGTAGGGAACCGAATACCACACCTTGCCGCGAATCTGTACCGGGAGCACCGGTTTCTCGTCGGGGGTGTTGTTGGCGTCGCCCTGTGTGATGAACGTGCGTTCGCCTTTGGTGTTGATGCTCATCGAAATGATCCGATGCGTGACAACAGTCGGCTGGCCTGATTCGAGTTGGTAGGTGATAGGCATGCCGACGGTCAGATCGCCCTTGTCCACAGGTTTGACAATGATGAGTGTGCCCGGTTCGTAGGTAGGACGCATAGAGCCCGTGAGGATCGTAAATCGTTGTGAGCCTGTGACGATCGGTATCACGATCGTGACGACGATGACCGCGCACAGAGCGAACAGCAAAACCCAGGTCACAACTGAGCTGACCCACCACAGCGGGCCGGTCCGTTCACGTCGATGGGAGTGTTTTGTAGTCATTCACCTGCGCCTGTCATCTCGATCGAGTCCTACGACTGTTTTGCCGTGAAGGTGAAAACGAGCTTGGTCGACACCCCGCCCAGGGTGGTTTCTGCCATGTTGACCGACGCGCGCATGCACCAGACCGTGGAACTGCCGTTGGCCAAAGAGATTCCGGGGTTCGCGGGCAACGGGTATGCGGCGTTTGTTGCCACTCCC
This sequence comes from Rhodococcus sp. ARP2, assembly GCF_001029585.1. NCBI lineage: Bacteria > Bacillati > Actinomycetota > Actinomycetes > Mycobacteriales > Nocardiaceae > Rhodococcus > Rhodococcus sp. ARP2. The sequence continues at coordinate 88,958 of NZ_LEKE01000042.1, forward strand.
GAATAGACCTGGGCTCCGGGGAGGGCAGTGCCTGTGTTCACGGTGTTCGGACAGTTCGCGGCACTCGTCACGGTCGACATCTTGAGGTCGAGAACAGGATTTGCATTGGTGGCAGTCACCGAGGCCAATCGAAATGTCAGTGCCGCGTTGTTCGTAGCCGGATTCACGATGGTCAGCGGCATCTGAACGGCCGTCGTTGCTGTCATCGCTGAGCCCGCGAACGTGCTCCAGGTGTAGGTGCTGGCGGCGTTGGCAACCGTAGAACCAACCTTGAGTGCAAACGTGCTACCACCGGCGGTCAGTACGTCGTTGCTGATCGGGGCAGCGGACTTCCATAGCGCGCCGGTGCCTTGCGCTGATGCGAACATCAACACAATCACCGACGCGCCCGCAAGGGCTCCCCAAGCTCTCCCCTTCATAGATCGCTTATGCCGGGATGGCTTGCTGTTGCAGCTTGATGGCGAGGTTCGACAAGTTGACCGACGCGCCCTGAGCCACAAGAAGCTGGACGTCAGCGAAGGTCAAAGTCACCTTCACCGTCACAGGTTTGCCGTTGTCGGCTTCGGTCAGTGGGGATGCGGCCGTGACTACGGTGCCGCCTACGGTCACCACCGTTGTTGCCGTGATGTTGTCTTTGAGTTGATTCGCGGTGGCTCCTGGAGCCGCCGTCGTGCCTGCCGTGATGGTGCTCGTGTCCGCTGCGATAGTTGCAGCGAGGCGATCGCCATCTGCGGTGATCGAAGTTGTGCAGTCGAAAGTGAGCACTTCGGTCGGCACAATTCGCCATGCGGTGATATCCGCAATCGGCTTCACCGTGGGGTTCGTGGACTGCCACCCCGTTCCGGATACCGGGGCGCAGGGAGCGAGCTGCAACGTGCCCGCTGTGACAGCGCCGCCGCCGCCGACAACTTCGCTGTCACTCCACATTGCGAGCGAGCCCGCACCACCGAGGAGGAGGGCGCCGGCCGCCGCAGCAGCGATCGCGCCCTTGGTCTGCTTCTTCATGAAAATCTCATTTCATGTCTGGGACCCGAAATGGGTCGTTCAGACATGAGTATCAGCCACGGCAAACGATTCGTTACTACTTTTTCGAAATTTATTTTTCGACTGTGATCCACCTTTCTCTGTCGAACAAATTGCCTTCTGACCTGCAGATAACTATCAGTATGTAATTTTGGAGTGAAGAAAACCGATTGTTTGTCCAGTTGGACAAAGCGGACGAGTCGGAACCTGGCAAATCTAGTGTTTTTTACCAGTTAATTACCGACTCGCGGTTTTGTTTTGCAATTGAATCAATTGTTTGCGGTGCTACGGAATGGATCGGTTGTCATTCCTACAAGATCGGCGACCGACTCGAGAACGACTGTGGGTCGGTACGGGAAGAGCTCCACCGACGCGCGGGTCGAGATCCCGGTCATCACCAGAATCGTCTGCAGTCCGGCTTCGAGGCCACAGACGATGTCGGTGTCCATCCGGTCGCCGATCATCAACGTGTTAGCCGAATGAGCGCCGATGGACCGCAGGGCAGAGCGCATCATCAAAGCGTTGGGCTTGCCGACGTAGTAGGGATCGCGTCCGGTTGCCTTGGTGATGAGAGCGGCGACCGAGCCGGTGGCCGGCAGCGAGCCGTCACGCGACGGCCCAGTGGCGTCGGGGTTAGTGGCGATGAACCGCGAACCACGCTCGACCAGGCGAATGGCGGTGGTGATCGCCTCGAACGAGTACGTGCGCGTCTCGCCGAGGACGACGTAGTCGGGGTCACTGTCCGTCAGGACGTAACCGATGTCGTGCAGGGCAGTGGTCAGGCCCGATTCGCCGACCACGTAGGCGCTGCCGCCTGGCCGCTGGTTGGCCAGGAACGTCGCGGTAGCGAGCGCTGACGTCCAGATCGACTTCTCCGGGATGTCGAGTCCCGAATTGAGCAGGCGTGCTCGCAGGTCACGCGGGGTTCGGATGGAGTTGTTGGTGAGCACCATGTACGGGATGTCGTTCGACGCCAGCTCTGCCAGGAACGTGTCCGCTCCAGGTATCAAGTGCTCCTCGTGGACGAGAACCCCGTCCATGTCCATGAGGTAGGTCCAACCGGTCTGATCTTCTGTACTGGTCATGACTCCAGTATGTGCGGGTGCCGCCCGATGTGGGCGATCAAGCGAGAAGGCGCCACAGCCCGATCAGGCCGACGACGACAATCGTGTAGCGCAATGCAGTGGGGGACAGGCGCCGTCCGTAGCGGGCGCCCAGGACGCCACCGCCGAGCGAGCCGACAGCGATCAAACCTGCTGCTGCCCAATTGATCTGATCGAACGCCAGAGTGATGTACATCCCCGCTGCAACGATGTTGACGAGCAGTGAGAGCAGGTTCTTCGCGCCGTTCATGCGTTGGAGGGTTTCAGGGAGGATGGCACCCATCACACCGATGAGAAGGATGCCCTGCGCGGCAGTGAAGTATCCGCCGTAGATGCCGACTGCAAAGGTGCCGGCGGTCAGGAGCATCAGCCTCTTGGTGGACAGCGTCGTTTCTTCGGTGGAACGCTTCTTGGCCCACGCCTGGATGCGTGGTTGGAGGAGGACGAGTGCGAGGGCGAGGACCAACAGCACCGGAACGATGGTTTCGAACAGTTTCTCGGGTAGATGCATGAGCAACCAGGAACCGAGTAGTGCCCCGGCGAGTGACGCCGGAATCTGCCACTTCAGTCGATCCCACTGTCCGGACAGCTCGCGTCGGTAGCCCCAGGTGCCGGAAACTCCGCCGGCGACGAGCCCGACCGCGTTGGACATGGTCGCGGTCACGGGCGGCATGCCGAAGGCGACCAGCGTCGGGAACGTGATCAGCGTTCCACTGCCGACCACGGCGTTGATCGCGCCCGCACCGATGCCGGCCAGCAATATGAAGAATGCGTCGAGTCCACTCACTCCGCAGACGGTACGGCAGAGGAAAAGTCAGTCCGGACGGCGGTCCCGGTCTTCATTCGAACGCTCCATTCAACACGCCGAACGCGGCTTCGGACACCGTTGGAATCAATGCGATTTCAACATCGTGGACCCTTCATTTCCCTTGCAGTGCAGGGAAATACAACATTTGACGACTCGGCATTTCGCGTCTAGTCTTTGCTCACCATCCAGAGCGACCGAGAGACCTGGCTCGTCGACGTCGCAGCAACCCCCCGAGTGATCGGGAGCGGGTGCTACCGCCAGGACCGATGGAAGGCATCACATGGGTACCACTTCGCACGCTGCGCACAAGCGACGTCACATCGATCTGTGCCGCACCGCTTCGTGTCACTGTCGCTGACCGAACTCTCGTCGTCTTCGCAACTCGAGCACACCAACTCGAGGACACAGCTGCGTTCCCATTTCCCCGAAAGGTCTATTCGTGATGTCCACTCCGTCAGGTAGCGCGCCGTGAGCGCGCCCACCGATGTCCGCCCCGAAAAGTCGGTGTCCGAGTCGCAACTTCCCGACTCGGAGCTTGTCGTTGCTCGCACCTGGCACCCGCTGCGCTGGGTGATCAGTGCGGTCGTGCTGGTACTGCTTGCTCAGTTCATCCACGGTCTCGTCGTCAACCCCGGCTGGGACTGGCCGACGTTCGCGCAGTACTTCACCGCGAAATCAGTGCTCGCCGCGTTGTGGATGACGATCAAACTGACGCTGTGGGGGACGATCCTCGGATTCGGTCTCGGTGTTTTCCTGGCACTCGGTCGGTTGTCGAAAAACCCGGTCCTGCAGGTGATCGCTTGGACCTACATCTGGGCCTTCCGCTCGATTCCACTCATCGTGCAGCTGCTCTTCTGGTTCAACATCACCTACCTGTACCAGACACTTTCTCTCGGAATACCTTTCGGGCCCGAGTTCTTCACCTTCCAGGTCAGCGGTGTGATCGGCGGATTCACCGCGGCGGTCATCGGTTTGGCGCTGCACCAGGCTGCATACTCGGCCGAGATCATCCGCTCCGGAATCATTTCGGTGGATCACGGCCAGATCGAAGCTGCTCACTCGCTCGGTATTCCGCGCAGTCGCCAGTTCTTCAAGATCGTTCTCCCGCAGGCAATGCGAGCGATCCTCCCCAATGCCGCCAACGAGGTCATCGGACTCTTCAAGGGAACGTCGATCGTCTCCACCATGGCAATCGCCGAACTGTTCTACCAGGTGCAGGTCATCTTCGGCCGCAACGGACGAGTCGTGCCCCTGCTGATGGTCGCCACGATCTGGTACATCATCCTCACGACGTTGCTCTCGATCGGTCAGTACTACGTGGAGCGCCACTATGCACGAGGATCCGCCCGTGCGCTTCCGTTGACTCCGGTACAGAAGGCGCGCAAGAAGTTCGAAGAGATTCGCGATGCGCGTCTCGATATTCCGAGAGGTGCGACCCGATGACCGCAGAACTGACCGAAGAGACGTTGTATGCCGTCGAAGCGCGCGGAATTCACAAGTCCTTCGGCACGCTGGAAGTACTTGCCGGCGTTGATCTCCTGGTCCGCAAGGGCGAAGTGACCGTCATTCTCGGTCCGTCGGGTTCCGGTAAGTCCACCTTGCTGCGCACCCTCAATCACCTCGAGAAGGTCGACCGCGGGACCGTGCGGATCGACGGAGAACTGATCGGGTACCGGCGCAAGGGAAATCGGCTCCACGAACTGCGTGACCGCGAGATCCTGAAACAGCGTTCGCACATCGGATTCGTGTTCCAGAACTTCAACCTGTTTCCGCACCTGACCGCGTTGGAAAACGTGGTGGAAGCGCCGCTCTCGGCCCAGAAGCGTGATCGTGACGAGGTGTACCGCGAGGCCCGCGCACTGCTCGAGCGAGTGGGAGTGGGGGACAAGGCGGACGAGTATCCCCGCCAACTCTCCGGTGGCCAGCAACAGCGCGTCGCGATAGCGCGAGCGCTGGCACTGCGGCCGGCGGTCATTCTCTTCGACGAGCCGACGTCGGCGCTCGACCCGGAACTGGTGGGCGAGGTTCTCGAAGTCCTCGCTCAGCTGGCCCGTGACGGCGCCACCTTGGTGATCGTCACACACGAGGTCGGATTTGCTCGGGAAGTGGCGGACACTGCGGTCTTCATGGACGGCGGCGTCATCGTCGAACAGGGCCCACCTTCGCAGGTGATCGACAATCCGGTCCACGAACGGACCAAAGCTTTTCTCTCCCGCGTCCTCTGACGCGACCCAGACTCATTCCCGGAAGGAAAAATTGATGTTCTCCCCATCCCGTCGCGCGACTTTTCTGATCTCGGCTCTTGCCACAGTCGGACTGCTCAGCGCTGCATGCAGCAGTGCGGACGCCGAGTCCGACGGCGCCCAGGTCACCGCTGCTGCGGGTTACAACCTCACTGCCGATCAGAACCGCATCACCACCGACAAAGTCGATTCCATTGCCGCCGAGCTACCTCAGGACATTCGCGATCGTGGCACGCTGCGCGTCACCGGTAGTGCCGGTGCCGCTCCGCCGCTCCGCTTCTACGCCGACGACGACACCACTCTCATCGGTTCCGAGACCGACTTCGCCTACCTGATCGGTGACGTTCTCGGTTTGAAGGTCGACCTGCAGACCGCAGACTGGGCACAGAACTTCGTCCGCATCGATTCCGGTGAGGCCGACGCATTCCTCTCCAATGTGACTGTGACAGAGGAGCGTAAAGAGAAGTACGACTTCGCCACCTACCGACTCGACACCCTGGCCTTCGAAGCCAAGAAGGGCTCCGGGATCTCCATCAAGGAACCCAAGGATGTCGCAGGCAAGAAGATCGCGGTAGGTTCCGGCACCAATCAGGAAGCGCTGCTGGTCAAATGGAGTGAGCAGAACGTCGCGGCCGGCCTGGCCCCCACCGACATCTCCTACTACCAGAACACCACCGACTACTACCTGCCGCTGCAGTCCGGCCGGATCGACGCCTACTTCGGACCGAACCCGTCGTCGCAGTTCCATGCCAAGCAGTCGGGTGAAACCGAAGTCGTCGGTGAGTTCTCCGGTGCAGGCGACACGCTGCAAGGCCAGATTGCGGTTCTGGTGAAGAAGGACAACGGGTTGATCAAGGCAATCAACGACGCGATCAACCACACGATCGAGAACGGCACGTACCAGCAGATCCTCGAGCGCTGGAACATCACGAATGAAGCCGTCGACACGTCCCTGATCAACCCGCCCGGCCTTCCGAAGACCAAGTGAGCTCTCGTCCATGAGTGAGATTCTCGATGCGATCGTCATCGGTGGAGGACTCGTCGGGTCCTCCGCCGCCTGGCGGCTCGCGGCGCGCGGACGTAGCGTCGTTCAGCTGGAACAGTTCGGGCCGGGGCACAAGCACGGTGCGTCGCACGGTACTTCGCGCATCTACCGGCAGGCGTACGACAATCACCTGTACACCGGGTTGGCGGCCGACGCGCTGCCGCTGTGGCGGGAGTTGGAGACAACGACGGACATCGGGTTCCTGGAACTCACCGGTGCCGTTGATCACGGCCTGCCGCAGGCCGTGCAGTCCAAGGCGAAGATACTTTTCGAGGCGGGCATCAAGGGTGAGATCCTCACCCCTGCCGAGGCGTCCGCCCGTTGGCCGGGGCTGCGATTCGACACCACGGTGCTCCATCACCCCGATGCAGGCCGGTTGCACGCGGACCGCGCCGTGACCGCTCTGAAGGCGGGAGCGGTGTTTGCCGGCGCCGAGGTCCGTCACGATGTTCGGGTGTTGGCACTCGCGCGGGCGTCCTACGGCGTGGACGTGGTGACGGACAGTGGAACGCTCGCAGCTCGTCAGGTAGTGATCGCGGCCGGTGCGTGGACTGCGGATCTGATCGCAGACAGCGGTCTCGGCTCCGAGATCGTACTGCCGACACTGCGCACGACACAGGAACAACCGGCACACTTCGCACCGCTCGATCCCGGAGTCGAGTGGCCGAGTTTCGTTCACCACACCGGCGCAGAATTGGAGACCGCGGGGATCTACGGGCTCGGTTCCGAGGACGGGATCAAGATCGGCGAACACGCGACCGGGCCGGTGGTGACTCCGCAGACCCGTGACTACACCCCTGGTGTCGACGGAGAGCAGCGATTGGTGGAGTACGCCGAGTCGTGGTTGCCCGGTGTCGATTCCACCCGTGTCGAGTCGCTCACCTGCCTGTACACGAGCACGCCGGACAGTAACTTCGTCATCGACCGAGTCGGAGCCGTCACGGTGGCGGCGGGGTTCTCGGGGCATGGGTTCAAGTTCGGTCCGGCCTTGGGTGAACTTGTGGCGGACCTCGTCGACGGAACCACCCTCGCTCCGGAAGTTTTCAGGCTGGGGGAGCGTTGACCAGATTCATGGAGGAAAGTGTTGTGGCACTGGAGCTCGGAACTCGGCAGCTCGAGGGTGTCGGAGCGGTAGAGGTCTATTCGGTATCGCAGGACGATCCCTTGGCAGCTCCGCTGATCGCGGAGTTGGCACTCGAATACAGTTCGCGTTACGGCGGGACTCGCGAAGCGATGCTCGAGGATCTCACGACGTATCCGGCAGAAGAATTTGCCTACCCTCAGGGTGCGCTTCTGGTGCTCACCCACGACGGTCTGCCGATCGCCGGTGGTGCGTTTCGTCAATTCGATTCCACCACTGCCGAACTGAAGAGAATCTGGACATCGGTCGACTATCGGAAGCGCGGCCTCGGCAAGGCCGTCGTTCGCGAGTTGGAACGAGAGATCGAACTTCGTGGATACAACCGGGTGTTTCTCACGACGGGTCCTCGGCAACCCGAGGCCGTCGCGCTGTATCTGTCCAGTGGATACACACCGCTTTACGACGCGTCACTCTCGCCCGAAGAGGTGGGCATCCACCCGTTCGAGAAACAACTTCGGGTCCTCGAAAATGTGACTCGAGCAGCAATTCCTACCGACCGGGTTGACAACACCCGGGTTTAACCTCGTACACTTGCGAACGACCATCCAGAGCGACCGAGAGACCTGGCTCATTGAAGTCGCAGCAACCCCCCGAGTGATCGGGTGCGGGTGCTACCGCCAGGACCGATGGAGGAACACGAAATGAAGGCAGTCGAAGGCGGTTTCGATACCGCCTGGTCGCGTCGTCACGTAGACCTGTGCCGCACCGCGGGATCTTTCTGTACCAACTGACCTCGGTCAGTCATTCACACTCAGGCGAGTCGTCGACAAGTCTGTTTTCTCTTCTCTCACAAGTGATTCGTGCTCGATCGCCTTTCTCGTCTCAGGCGACGGGTGCGCTCTTCGGCATGCCTCTTTAGGAGTTCTTGGTGTCTTCGCCCTCATTCGGTGCCCGCAAACGCGCGACCGTAATCGCCGGTATCGGTGCTGTCTCGGTTCTCGGCACCGTCCTCGCCGGCTGCAGCAGCGGGAGTGACAGTGCTGCCGACGCAGGCCCCGCCCAGTCCGGCGGAACCCTTCGCTACGGTCTGTCGCAGGCGCCGACGTGCGCCGATCCGGCCCAGGCCGGCAGTAACCAGACCGTGTATGTCACTCGGACCGTGGTGGATTCGCTGACCGATCAAAATCCCGACACCGGAGAGATCACCCCGTGGCTCGCCAAGAGTTGGGAGATCAGCCCCGACGCCGCTAGCTTCACGTTCGTCCTTCGCGACGACGCCACCTTCAGTGACGGCACACCGGTGACGGCGGATTCGGTGAAGAAGACCTTCGACTCGGTCAAGAATCTCGGACCGAACGCGTCGTTGGCGAAGAGTTACCTGTCCTCGTACACGGGTACCGACGTCGTAGATGCTCACACGGCGATGATCAATTTCTCCGGACCCAATGTTCAGTTCCTGCAGGCAACTTCGACGCCACAGCTCGGAATCCTCGCCGATTCCACCACCGCGCTGGCATCCGAGCAGCGCTGCCCGGGTGCCGCGGTGATCGCCTCCGGACCGTTCGTGTACACCGACTGGCAGCAGGACAAGAGCGTCAAGATCGCCAAGCGTGCGGGATACAACTGGGCGTCGGACGCGGTCGCGCATCAGGGTGAGGCCTACCTCGACGGCGTCGACTTCACTGTGGTCCCCGAATCTGGTGTGCGGGCAGGCAGCGTGGCCTCCGGCCAGCTCGATGCGGTCAGCGATGCGCTTCCGCAGGATGCGCCGCAGATCGAGGGCGCAGGCGGACGAATCCTCACAAGGCCGAACCCGGGTGTGAGCTTCTTCTTCCAGCCCAACGTCAGTCGCGGCGTTCTCGCCGATCAGGCTGTTCGCCAGGCCATCATTCCCGCGATCAACCGCCAAGAACTCGTCGACACCGTTCTGGATCCGTCGTTCTTCCCGGCCACGAGCCCGTTGGCTCACACCACTCCGCTCTACAGCGACGAATCGAGTGTCGTGACGTACGACGCCGACAAGTCGGCGAAGCTTCTCGACGCGGCTGGTTGGAAGGCCGGCAGCGACGGTATCCGCGAGAAGGACGGGCAGAAGCTCACTTTCAGCGTCACCTTCAGTCCGGTGTTCTCGGGTAACCAGGCCATCCTCGAGCTCGTACAGCAGCAGCTCAAGAAGGTCGGCGTCGACTTGCAGCTCAACCTGGTCTCGAACGGTGAATGGACCGAGAAGGGAGTATCGGGTGATTACGATTCGCTGTATTACAACAGCACTCGCGCGGACGCCGACATCCTGCGGGCATCGTTCAGCACCGAGGGCCGCAACCTGAACCGTCGCGGCGCAGATCCGGAGCTCGACAAGGTACTCACAGACCAGCTTGCAGCCACGGACAACGGCCAACGCGGCGAACTGGTATCCACTGCACAGGAATTGATCCTCGACCGTGGACTCTCCATCCCGACCATCGAGCTCTCACAGGCCATCGGCGCCGGATCGAGTGTGCAGGACCTGAACTTCGAAGCCTCTTCACGCCTGCAGTTCTACGACGCATGGTTGTCGGGTAAGTAATCATGACTCGATACGTACTCACCCGACTGGGTCAGGCCGCAGTGGTCCTGTGGGCCGCCTTCACCATCTCGTTCGTGATTCTGTTCCTCCTGCCCAGTGATCCCGTCAGCATGGCTGCCGACTCGTCCGGTCAGGGTGTCGCAGTGGATCAGGCTGCGCTCGATCAGCTTCGTGCACGGTACGGCTTGGACCAGTCGGTGTGGGTGCAGTACTGGACGTCGCTGACGAATGCTCTTCGCGGCGATTTCGGTACGTCCATCTCCACCGGTCAGTCGGTGACGGATGCCATCTTCTCGGCGCTGCCCAGCACTCTGGTGCTGGCAACCACCGCCTTGGTTCTGGCCGTGTTGTTCGGAGTGGCGATCGCGTTCTTCGCTACCTACACCCGCAAGCGGTGGCTCGCGAACCTGTTGTTCTCGCTGCCGCCGCTGGGTGTGGCAGTGCCCACTTTCTGGGTGGGCCTGATTCTCCTGCAACTCTTCTCGTTCCGTCTGCACATCTTCCCGGCATTCGGAGACAAGGGATTCGCAACGGTGATTCTTCCGGCGATCACCTTGGCGATCCCGACCGGCGCGGTGATCGCGCAGGTGCTCACGACCAGCCTGCAGTCGACGCTACGTTCGCCGCATGTGGAGACTGCGTACGCCAAGGGCGCAAGCCGTTGGCGCGTGCAGACCCGTCACGCGTTGCGACTGGCGAGCATTCCGGCATTCACCATTGCCGGTGTGCTGGTCGGCACGCTGCTGGCGGGCTCGGTGGTTGTGGAAACGGTGTTCTCTCGCGCGGGCGTCGGCCGTCTGACACAGACGTCGGTGATGGCGCAGGACATCCCGGTGGTGCAGGGAGTCGTTGTGTTCGCCTCTCTCGTGTTCGTGCTCGTCAACCTCGCGGTCGACCTCTTCTACCCCTTGATAGATCCACGGATCATCCAGACGAAGAAGAGTCACACCGAAAAGTCGAATACCGAAAGCTCGACCGATCTGGAGCCGGCTCATGTCTGACACATTGATCGAACCCCTACTCCTCGATCCGAGCGTCGAGGCGAAGGCACCTGTTGTTTCGCGCCGAAAGTCCACGGCCATCGGCTGGATCCGAAAGCCCGGCTTGGTGATTCCGGTGTTGATCGTGTTGCTTGCCATCGGCTTTGCCGTCGCACCCGGATTCTTTGCCAGCGGCGATCCGTTGTCCGGTGTCCCGGCGGACAAACTGCAGGGCCCGAGCCTGGCTCACTGGTTCGGAACCGACAATCTCGGACGTGACCTGTACACACGGTTCGTGCACGGCGCCGCGCTGTCCCTGACCGCAACCTTGGTGGCGGTCGGAATCGCATTGGTGGCGGGATCGATAATCGGATTGCTCGCGGGCTTTGTCGGTGGCGTCGTCGACGCCGTGCTGATGCGCATCGTCGACGTGCTGCTGTCCATTCCGGCACTGCTGCTCTCGTTGGCCCTTGTCACCGCACTCGGCTTCGGCACCATCAACGTCGCCATCGCTGTCGGCGTCAGTATGGTCGCCAATTTCGCGCGAGTGATGCGTGCCGAAGTGATGCGGGTGCGCGGAGCTCAGTACGTCGAGGCTGCGTTCAGTTCAGGTGTGCAGTGGCTCGGTGTCCTGCGTCGGCACGTGCTTCCCAACTCCTACGCGCCGGTGGTCGCGCTGTCCGCTGTCGAGTTCGGGCAGGCAGTACTAGCCGTGTCGGCTCTGAGCTTCTTGGGATTCGGCGCCGTTCCGCCTACCCCGGAATGGGGATCGCTGGTATCCGAGGGACGTAATTTCCTCGCCAATGCCTGGTGGATGACAACACTTCCCGGTCTCGCGATTGTCGCCGTGGTCATCTCGGCACACCGTATCGGCCACGAGATCGAAAGGAACAACCGGCGATGAGCACGACCGAGGAACAGTTGCTTTCCGTCACCGACTTACAGATCGCCTACGGCGCCGAGCCCGCGGTATCCGGCGTGAGCTTCACCGTCGGTCGGGGCGAAGTAGTTGCGGTGGTCGGGGAATCGGGTTCCGGTAAGTCGACCACGGCACACGCGATATTGGGTCTGCTCGCCGGCAGTGGCCACGTCACCGGCGGGACCGTCGAGTTCGAGGGTGAACAGATCGACTCGTATTCCGACCGTGCGTGGCAGCGAATCCGCGGCGCGCGTATCGGTTTGGTGCCGCAGGATCCGACGACCTCGCTCAACCCGGTGACGAGGATCGGCGACCAGGTTGCAGAAGTCCTCCGGATCCACGGCCTCGCAGACCGTCGCAAAGCCCGGTTGGACGCCGTCGAGGTGCTCGAGCGCGCGGGTATCGACCGGCCGGAAATCCGAGCACGCCAGTACCCGCACGAGCTCTCCGGCGGTATGCGGCAACGCGTTCTGATCGGTATCGCGCTTGTCGCGAACCCCGCCCTCATCATCGCCGACGAGCCGACCAGTGCTCTGGACGTCACGGTTCAACGACGCATCCTCGACCACCTGGACGAGCGAATCGCCGAATCCGGTGCCGCCGTGCTCCTGATCACGCACGACCTGGGAGTGGCCGCAGACCGCGCGGACCGGATCCTGGTGATGCAGGGCGGCAGGATCGTCGAATCCGGCCGCACCGCAGATATTCTGGACAACCCGCGACACGAGTACACGAAGAAGCTGCTCGACTCGGCTCCGAGCCTGTCCTCGGGACCGGTCGATCGGCCGGTCCGTCAGGATACGAGCCCGCTGCTGACGTTGACCGGAATCACCAAGCGTTTCAACGTCGGACGCGGGAGTTCGATCACCGCGGTGAGCGAGGTATCGCTGACTGTTCCGCGTGGTCAGACGGTGTCATTGGTGGGGGAGTCCGGCTCCGGCAAGTCGACCACGGCGCGCATCGCCGTGCGGTTGGAGCAGGCGGATGCCGGCACCATCTCCTTCGACGGACACGACATCACGAAGGTCAAGGGCAGCGATCTGCGCGAGCTGCGCCGAAAGATCCAGCTCGTGTACCAGAACCCCTATGCATCACTCGACCCGAAATTGTCCGTCCAGGACATCGTTGCGGAGCCGCTGCGGGCCTTCAAGGTTGGTGGACGCAGCCAGCAGCAGAGTCGTGCAGCAGAGTTGCTCGATCAGGTTGCACTTCCCGAGCAGTTCCTGAGCCGCAAACCGGCCGAACTCTCGGGCGGCCAGCGTCAACGGGTGGCGATCGCTCGTGCGCTTGCGTTGAAGCCGGACCTGCTCGTTCTCGATGAACCTGTGTCCGCTCTCGACGTCTCGGTGCAAGCGCAGATTCTGGCGCTACTCGACGAGTTGCAGCGCGAACTGGGCCTGACCTATCTCTTCATCTCCCACGATCTTGCGGTTGTTCGCCAGATCAGCGACGTCGTCGGCGTCATGCAGGCCGGGCGATTGCTCGAAATCGGCACTACCACCGAGATTTTCGACAATCCCCGAAACGAGTACACACGCACACTTCTCGACGCGATCCCCGGGCGGGATCATTCGACACGAAAGGCCGAACATGTCCGAGCGTAGTTCCGGAGCATTCCTGGTCGGCCTCGAATTCGAGGGAACCGGAGCTCATCCGTACTCCTGGCGACGCGAGGATTCGCGCGCCGAAGATCTGTTCACGCCGTCGTACTGGGTGGACCTGGTGACCGCCGCGGATCGGGGTGGGGTGGATCTGGCGTTCCTCCCTGACTCGTTCGGACTGCAATCCGAGGGTCGGCACGCAGTGCGGGGCAGATTGGAGGCGGTTGCAACTGCGGCGCGGCTGAGTGCTGTGACCTCGCGTATCGGCCTGATCCCCACTGCGACAGTCACGCACACCGAGCCGTTCCACATCTCCAAGGCCGTCGCGAGTATCGACTACTCCTCAGCGGGGCGGGCCGGCTGGCAGGTCGCGGTGTCCGACACCGCTGAGCAGGCGTCGTTGTTCGGCCGAAAGGCAGTGCAGGGCCCCGAGTCCGCGTGGGAGGAAGCGTCCGAGGCTGTCGAGGTGGTCAGTCGGCTGTGGGACAGCTGGGAGGACGACGCCGAGATACGGGACGCTGCGAGCGGACGATTCATCGATCGAGACAAGCTGCACTACATCGACTTCGAGGGAAAGAACTTTTCCGTCAAGGGGCCGTCCATCACGCCGCGCTCCCCGCAGGGGCAGCCGCTGATCGCCGTCGACGCGAGCAGGCCGGAGGCACGCGAGCTCGCTGTTGCGCGCGGAGATCTGATTCGGATCTCGGCAACCGACCTCGGCGAGGCCAACGCCACGGCCAAGTTGGTCCACGCGAATGCCGCTGCCCTCGGGCGCAGCGTCAGGGCTCTCCTCGACGTCGACGTGCTTCTCGGCGCTGATCGCGGAGCCGCCGACGACGCTCTGGCGGAACTCGAGGAATGGGCGGGAGCGCCGTACGCCCCGCACTCGCTGTTCTATCGCGGTGACAGCGCCGGCCTGACTGTCCTCCTTCGCGAGATCGGTGGGCTGGCCGGGGTCGACGGTGTTGTCCTGCGTCCCTTGGCTTTGGCTGCCGCAGTGGAGAAGATCGCGGCGGACGTGGTGCCGACTCTCAATCCGCGACCGACTACCGGCCCGACTCTGCGCGAGCGGTTGGGTTTCGAGTTGCCCGTCAATCAGTTCGCGTAGCGCGAACAGAGAACAGGAACACCGATGACACAGAACAGGATTCGCAAGCAAGTTCACCTGGGTGCTCACTTCCCCGGCGTGAACAACACCACGGTGTGGACCGATCCGGCGTCCAAGAGCCAGATCGAGTTCAGCTCGTTCGAGCATCTCGCCCGCAGTGCCGAACGCGGATTGTTCGACTTCTTCTTCCTCGCAGAGGGTTTGCGCCTGCGCGAGCATCAGGGCAAGATTCACGACCTCGACGTGGTCGGTCGCCCGGATACGTTCAGTATTCTCAACGCGGTTGCCGGTGTGACAACGCATCTCGGCCTGGCCGGGACGATCAACACCACGTTCAACGAGCCGTACGAGTTGGCCAAGCAGTTCTCGACGCTCGATCATCTCTCCGACGGCCGCGCCGCGTGGAATCTGGTCACCTCTTCGGATGCCTTTACCGGTGAGAACTTCCGCCGCGGTGGGTATCTGGAGCATTCCGAGCGGTACGCACGCGCAAACGAGTTGGTCGACGCAGTACGGACGCTGTGGGACAGTTGGAGCATCGATCGTCCGATCGTCGACCGTGAGCGCGGCGTTTTTGCCACCGACCAGCAGGTCGGTCAGTTCCAACACTCCGGTAAGCAGTTCGACATCTCCGGACGCTTCGAAGTACCTCGGAGTCCCCAAGGACACCCAGTCCTGCTGCAGGCAGGTGACTCCGACGAAGGACGCGAGTTCGGCGCCGCCAAGGCAGACGCCATCTTCACCGGGCACGGAACGCTCGAAGCAGGCAAGACGTTCTACGCCGACGTAAAGGGACGCTTGGCCAAGTACGGACGCACGCACGCAGACCTCAAGATTCTCCCCGCCGCCACCTTCGTGCTCGGTGACAACGCCGCGGACGCACAGGAGAAGGCGTATCACGTCCGGCGGCAGCAGGTCGGGCCCCAGACTGCCATCGCTTTTCTCGAACAGGTGTGGGGCAGAGACCTTTCCCAGTACGACGCCGACGGCCCGTTGCCGAAGGAAGATCCGTCGGACGACGTCAACGTCACCCGCGGACGCGTCCGCCACGTCAAGGATCCGCGAGCGGTCGCAGATCAGTGGCGTGCCAAGGCCGAGGCCGAAAATCTCAGCATCCGTGAACTCATCATCGAAGTGACTGCCCGCCAACAGTTCGTGGGTAGTGCAGCGGAGGTGGCTGCCGAGATCGACACCTACGTCCAGGGCGACGCGAGCGACGGATTCATCCTCGTTCCCCACATCACCCCCGCGGGCCTCGACGAGTTCATCGACACCGTCGTACCAGAACTACAGGACCGCGGCAGTTTCCGGACCGAATACTCAGGAACCACCCTGCGCAGCCATCTCGGGCTGCGCCACCCGTACGAGCAGGCTGAAGGAGTCCGCGCATCATGACCGTTACCGACACTTCCACCAGCACCTTCACCGGCGAGTGGAATGCTTGGCATGCCTCGCGCGACGCCACCTTCAGTGAACCACTCGGCTGGCTGAGCCTGACTGCGTTGCATTGGCTGGTTGACACCGATTCCACCTTCGCGGACCTGCCCGGTGCGTGGCGCGCCGACGCGAATGCCGTTGTCGTCACCGCGACGCCGGCCGACGACCTCTCGATCGACGGCGTCGCAGTGGACGGTTCAGTCACTCTGAATCCGATCGAGGGTGCGCCGGGACTGATCGTCAAGCAGGGCGCGCGGTTGGTCGAGGTCATCCGCCGCACCGGCGAGGTGGCTCTGCGGATCCACGATTCGTCGGCCCCGGCATTGGCGCAGTTCAGTGGTATCCCGACCTTCGAGCCGAACCCGCAGTGGCGCATCGAGGGTGTCTTCACAGCTTTCGAGGAGGCTCGCACGGTGACGACAGGTGCGGTCGTCGAGCGCCTCGAGCATCATCACGACGCCCGCGGAACCATCAGCTTCGAACACGATGGTGCAACGCATACGCTGATTGCGTTCGCGGGCAAGGACAACGGCTTTCACATCCTGTTCACCGACGCGACCAGTGGTGTATCCACCTACCCGGCCGCACGCTCGCTGCACGTGAGCGCACCGGAGCCCGGTGGTGCGGTAGCCCTCGATTTCAATCGGGCGTCGAACCTGCCCTGCGCCTTCACCGATTACGCGACGTGCCCCGTCGCCCCCGCCGAGAATCGTTTGCCGTTCGCGGTGGAAGCCGGCGAGAAGACACCGAAGACCCGCGACGGAAGCGCACCGAGGTGAGCGCGCCCCTGTCCGTACTCGACCTCTCTCCGATCAGTGAGGGTGAAACGGCCCGCCAGGCCTTGCGGAACTCGCTGGACCTCGCTCGTTCTGCCGAAGCGTGGGGATACAAGAGGTACTGGGTCGCCGAACACCACTTCGTCGGCGTAGCCAGCTCGTCACCGGCCGTTCTGGTCGGACTGATTGCGGCCGCGACCAACACCATTCGCGTCGGCTCGGCCGCCGTGCTGCTGGGCAACAACACGGCAGCTCAGGTGGTCGAGGCCTTCGGTACCGTCGAAGCGTTGTATCCGGGTCGTATCGATCTCGGTATCGGGCGCAGCGGGCAGCGTCGGGTGGAGGCACTTCGTGCCGTCGCTGCCGGAACGCCTGCCCCGGCAGAATCGAAGCGGGAGACCGTCGTACGCGACGGCGTCGTGATCCCGGCGCCCTTCGATCCAACCGGTCTTCTCACGTCACCGAGATTGCAGGCGTCGTTCGAGGCATTGGCGTTTCCGGGCGCACAGGCGCCCGATTTCGAGCAGCAGGTCGACGACATACTCTCGCTCCTGAACGGCACCCACCGCACCCGCGACGGCATCGAATTGCACGCCAGTCCCGGCGAGGACGCCGACGTCGAACTGTGGGTGTTCGGAAGCAGCGCAGGCCCCAGTGCCGAACTCGCCGGACGACTCGGATTGCCGTTCGGCGCGAATTACCATGTGGCGCCCTCGAGTACGCTCGACGCCGTCGAGGCATACCGAGCAGCATTCCGACCGTCGGCAGTTCTGTCGGAGCCGTATGTCGTCGTGTCCGCGGATGTTGTTGCTGCGGAAGACGATGCGACGGCGAGGGAGTTGGCGTCGACGTTCGCGCACTGGACGCACAGCATTCGCAGCGGGCACGGCGCCATCCCGTACCCCGATCCGGCCACAGCGCTCCCACTTTCCGATGCCGACAAAGCAGTAGTGGAGGATCGGCTGATCACGCAGTTCGTCGGTTCACCCACCACCGTCGCCGACAGGCTCGACAGTTTGCAGAAGCTCACCGGAGCGGACGAATTGGTAATCACCGGGGTGACCCATCGGCACGAGGATCGTCTGCGCTCGTACGAGCTGCTTGCCAAGGAATGGGGGCTACCCGCACTACTGGCAGCATGAGCTTGCCTTGGTCTACTAGTGTCGAGTGATGTTTTCGCCCCGAGATGCGCTTTCCCTTGCTCTTGACGTAGCGCGTGAGGGCATGGAACTCGGGGAGATGCCGATCGGGGCAGTCGTGTTCGACGACGACCGTGTGCTCGGGCGGGCGTATACGCAAGAACGGGCACTTGGCCGACGGGTAGTCCATGCGGACCTTCAAGCGCTCTTGCAGGCCGACGAGGCTCTCGGGTTCACTCGAGCGTCAGGAGAATTGACATTGGCGGTCAATCTCGAACCATGCCTGATGTGCATGGGTGCCGCGATCACACTCGGTGTGTCCCGGGTGTGGTTCGCTCTCGAATCCCCGAACGACGGTGCAAGGGAACTCGTGCAGCTGTGGGCGCCGCCTGAGGAGCTTCCGTTTTTCCGTAAGCCGCGTGAAGTCCTCGGCGGCATTCGCCGTGACGAATCGCGAAATCTGTTCGCTGAATACGCCACTGGCACTGGCCCCGCCGGGATGCGGGACTGGGCGCGCAGTCTCACCTGACGCCATGTCTTGAAGGAGGTCCGTGAGGCTTACGCCCCGATCGCGCCCGCGATCATCGGCCACGACGCACGCATGTCGGCTTCGAAGAGTCCCCAGGTGTGGGTGCCTTCAGGTCGGAAGCTGAACGTCGCGGGGATGCCGAGCTGACCGAATCGACCCTGTAGGGCAGCGGTGCACATGTTGGTGATGCCTTCGAGCACAGCGCCGGGAACGACTCCGGCAGCCATCGCCAGTGAGTTGATTCCGTCCACCGGACCGGGAAGGCCGTTGCCGGTGGAGATGAACAGCGCTGTGCCGCGCAGTTTCTCGGCATTGATCAGCGGGTCGTGAGCAGCCCACTGCGGGCTACCCCACGGCCCCCACATGTTGGCCGCGTTTCCTCCGCCGAGTATCTCGACCATCGAGCGCACCGCTGCCTGGCCGAGCGGGTCGCCGGCGCGCGGGCAGCCGCTGTACGAGCCGACGGCGCGGTAGGTGCCAGGCGACTGGATCGCGAGGTCCAGAACCGGTCCACCGGCCATCGACACACCGCCGAGTGCGTTGACACCGGTCGTGTTGTACCGAGCGTTGACCGCCGCCGGTAGTTCCTTGGTGAGGTACGTCTGCCATTTGTTGCGGCCGAGCACCGGATCGTCGGCGTTCCAGTCGGTGTACATGCTGAACTTGCCGCCGACCGGCATGACCACGTTGACGTGCTTGTCGTCGAAGAAGTCACGAACTCCGGTGTTGTTGAACCAAGAGATCCCGTCCTCACCGCCGCCGACGCCGGTCAACAGGTAGAAGGTCGGGGCGGGGCCACCGCCGGCCGGGGAAATCACGTCGTTGGCGATCCAGCGGTCCATGGAGGGGGAGTAGACATCGATGCGGCTGACCACTGAATCCGCGCTCGCGGTCGGCGCGCTGAGGCCGAGAAAGCCGGCAGCCATGGCCACCGCCATCGTCAATCGGACCGTGAATCGACGTGCCTTCATTATTTCCCCCTGGCGCAAGCCGGACAGCGTATTCGTGCCTACCAACAGTGGCACAATGCGAAGGAGAGTGACGAATGTCCGGATAACAGTCCGGTAAGAAGATGGAGACAATTGCGTGGGATCGCAGTCGCATCACCCCGAATCCGACGTGATTCGGCTGGCCTTCGGGCTGGCCGCGATCACGGCTGGTGCGGCGCGCAGAACCGCTGGTCTCGCCATTGATTCGGTGCAGCGGATCCCCGTTGTCGGTGACGCACTCGACGACGCGATCACCCAGGTCGCCACCCGCGGCACGGAAGCGATTCGCTCGACAGCGGAATTTGCCGATTCCACGTTGAGAACGGTGATCAAAGCTGTCGTCGACGCTGCTCTTGCCGAAGTCGACATCACGAAGATCGTCGTGGACCACGTGGACATCGACAAGATCGCCGAGAACATCGACGTGGACAAGATTGCCGAACGGGTCTCGCTCGAACCGATCATCGATCGCGTCGACGTCGATGCGATCGCGAGCCGACTCGACGTCAAAGCAGTGATCGATCGCCTCGACCTCGACGGCATCGTCGACAGTGTCGACCTCGAGCGCCAGATCGACCGCGTCGACCTCCTCAAGATCGCCGACCAGGTCATCGAGGGTGTCGACCTCCCACAGATGATTCGTGAATCGACCGGTTCACTCTCCACCGAAGCCGTGCACGGGGCGCGCGTGCAGGGGATGCAGGCGGACGACGCTGTCGCCGGGTTCGTCGGACGATTGTTCGGCCGCGACAACGCACCACCCTCACACGAGCCGCATCCGGACACGAACGCAGGTGAACGCTAGTGGCCCAGGAGAATTCCGGCCCGGCCGGAATCGTCACCCGCGGCCTCGCCGGACTGATCGACCTGGGCGTCGTGCTGATCCTGATGGGTTCCGTGTACGTGGCCTTGGCCTTTGTTCGATTGCTCTTCTCGCCGCAGAGTTTCACGTTCTCGGAACCGGGAATCTTCCTGTCCACGACGGCATTTCTCGGCGTCTCGGTGGCCTACCTGACTGCCTGCTGGGCGACCACCGGCCGAACTGTCGGCTCCCTCGTGATGGGGTTGCGGGTGATCACGTCGGGTCACCGGTTGGTCCGTTGGCCGCTCGCCTTCATCCGTGCGGTGCTCTGTGTGCTCTTCGCCTTCGGATTGCTGTGGTCGGCGGTCGATCGACGGCGACGATCGTTGCAGGACATCGTTCTGCGCACCGAGGTCGTCTACGACTGGCGTCAGGACCCGGATCTGGTGGCACCCCACGGAGGCGAGCACGCATGAGTGAACCGAACCGCCCGGACGAGCGATTCACCCTTGCCAGCGAGCGCACCTTCCTCGCGTGGATGCGTAGCTCGCTTGCCCTGCTGGCGGGCGGCATTGCCGTCGTCCAGTTGGTCCCCGAGTGGAGTACAGGGTGGGTTCGCACGGCGCTCGGTCTGACGTTGATCGCACTCTCGGCAGCAGCCGCCCTCGTCGGTATGCGACGCTGGCTACAGGTGAAGAAGGCGCTCGAGGACGGAGCGGCGATGCCGGAACCGCATGCGCTGTGGCTGTTCGCACTGGCATTGGCCGGGGTTGCCGTCGCGGCCGGCGTGGCAACGGTGGTTACCAGCCTCGCTCGCTGAGATACCTCGTGAGATACGCAGAGAAGTCCGAGCGGTGTCTGGATAGTCTGCAAAGAACGAGAAGCACGTCAGAGAAGTAAACGAAACAGACGACAAGGGAGTGCACGGTGGCGCAGGAACTCAAGCTCGGATACAAGGCATCGGCTGAGCAATTCGGCCCTCGCGAACTGGTAGAGCTGGCAGTTCTGGCAGAGCAGCACGGCATGGATTCCGTTGCGGTGAGCGATCATTTCCAGCCGTGGCGCCACAACGGTGGACACGCGCCGTTCTCGCTCGCCTGGATGACGGCCGTCGGTGAGCGCACCGAGCGCGTGCAGATCGGCACGTCCGTGATGACGCCGACGTTCCGCTACAACCCGGCGGTCATCGCTCAGGCGTTCGCGACGATGGGATGTCTCTACCCGGGGCGCATCATGCTCGGTGTCGGCAGCGGTGAGGCACTCAACGAGATCGCCACCGGCTTCCAGGGCGAGTGGCCCGAGTTCAAGGAACGCTTCGCGCGCCTGCGTGAGTCGGTGCGGCTGATGCGTGAGCTGTGGCTGGGCGATCGTGTCGACTTCGAAGGCGAGTACTTCACCACTCGTGGCGCGTCGATCTACGACGTCCCCGAGGGTGGGATTCCCGTGTACATCGCGGCCGGTGGACCCGTTGTCGCCCGGTACGCGGGACGTGCCGGTGACGGCTTCATCTGCACCTCCGGCAAGGGCATGGAGCTCTACACCGAGAAGCTGCTTCCCGCCGTAGCCGAGGGCGCGGCCAAGGCCGAGCGCGACGTCGCCGACATCGACAAGATGATCGAGATCAAGATCAGCTACGACACCGACCCCGAGGCTGCACTCGAGAACACGCGCTTCTGGGCGCCGCTGTCCCTGACGCCGGAGCAGAAGCACAGCATCGAGGATCCGATCGAAATGGAAGCAGCTGCCGACGCTCTGCCCATCGAGCAGGTGGCCAAGCGCTGGATCGTCGCTTCCGATCCCGACGACGCCGTCGAGCAGGTCAAGGCCTACGTCGACGCCGGTCTCAATCACCTGGTGTTCCACGCACCGGGCCACGATCAGCGCCGCTTCCTCGAACTGTTCGAGCGTGACCTCGCGCCCCGCCTGCGTGCTCTGGGCTGATCCTCGAGATCAACTGAACGGTGTCTGCCACTCGACGTGTGGCAGGCACCGTTCGTCTTTCTCGTAGCGGCCGGTTGTCGGCTGCACCGTGAGCGTGACCACGATCAGTGGCAAGGTGGGCGGCGGCCCACACTAGGCTGTTGGGCATGCCAGAAGCGCCCGCTGCCGTGTCGAGTGTCTACGTCGCCTCCCCTGAAGGTGACACCGGAAAATCCACCATCGCGCTTGGCGTACTGCAGATGCTGTGCGCGACCGTCGCCCGGGTCGGTGTCTTCCGCCCGATCGCCCGCTCGACCGAGGAAACCGACTACATCCTCGAACTGCTGCTAGAGCACACCACTGCCGATCTCTCCTACGCCGACGCACTCGGCGTCACCTACGAGCAAGTTCACGCCGATCCGGAAGCCGCACTGGCCGACATCGTCGCGAAGTACCACACCGTGGCCGAGCAGTGCGACGCCGTCGTGATCATCGGAAGTGATTACACCGACGTCGCAAGCCCCAGCGAATTGAGCTTCAACGCCCGCATCGCCGTGAACCTGGGAGCGCCGGTGCTGTTGGCGGTTCGAGGCGCTCGGCGCAGCGTCGAGGAGGTTGCTCAGCTCGCGCACCTGTGCGCCGCCGAGTTGGCCGCCAACCACGCTCACCTGCTCGCGGTCGTCGCCAATCGCTGCGATCCCGACAAGCTCGACGAGGTCACCGCAGCCCTGTCCGACATCGGAGTTCCGACGTGGAGCCTGCCGGAGATTCCGTTGCTCGTCTCACCCACGATGGCCGAGTTGATGGAGGCCACCGGCGGCGAGTTGTACTCGGGTGACCCGGAACTGCTGCACCGTGAGGCACTGAAGGTGATGGTGGGAGGCATGACCGCCGAGCACATCCTCGAGCGTCTGGTCGAGGGCATGGTCGTCATCGCACCGGGTGACCGCTCGGACGTGCTGCTCGCGTTGCTCAATGCGCATGAGGCGGATGGATTTCCGTCGCTCGCGGGCATCATCATGAACGGCGGGATCACACCGCACCCGGCCATCGCGGCGTTGATGGCCGGCCTCAAACAGCGTCTTCCGATTCTCACCACAACCCTCGGCACTTTCGACACCGCAAGCGCTGCAGCCCAAACCCGCGGACGCGTGGCAGTCGGTTCGCAGCGAAAGGTCGACACTGCGCTGAGCTTGATGGAACAGCGCGTCGACGCCGACGTCCTGATGGACCGACTGGCACTGCCGATCCCGTCCGTCGTGACCCCACAGATGTTCGAGTACAAGCTGATCGACCGCGCTCGACGCGATCGCAAGCACATCGTCCTCCCGGAGGGTGACGACGACCGGATCCTGCGCGCGGCCGGCCGGCTGCTGCAGCGCCAGGTTGCCGACCTGACGATCCTCGGCGACGAACCCAGTGTGCGTCGACGCGCAGCGGAACTCGGCGTGGACATCAGCGGCGCGCAGATACTCGCGCCCGCGCAGTCCGAGTACACCGAGCGCTTCGCACAGGAATACACCGCGCTGCGGGCGCACAAGGGCATGACCATCGAGCGGGCCCGCGAGGTGATCGCCGACATCTCGTACTTCGGAACGATGATGGTGCACTTGGGTATTGCCGACGGCATGGTCTCCGGTGCCGCCCACACCACCGCTCACACGATCCGGCCCTCGTTCGAGATCATCAAGACGGCTCCCGGAGTTTCGACGGTTTCGAGCATCTTCCTGATGTGCCTGGCCGACCGCGTTCTCTCCTACGGTGACTGCGCCGTGGTTCCGGACCCGACGTCCGAGCAGTTGGCGGACATCGCGATCTCGTCCGCACAGACGGCGTCGCAGTTCGGTATCGATCCGCGCATTGCGATGCTCTCGTACTCCACCGGCGATTCGGGCAGTGGAGCCGACGTCGACAAGGTTCGCACCGCGACCGCTTTGGTGCGCGAGCGCCGACCGGACCTGTTGGTGGAAGGGCCCATTCAGTACGACGCGGCCGTCGAGCAGAGTGTCGCTGACAAGAAGATGCCGGATTCTCTGGTGGCGGGCAAGGCCACGGTGTTCGTGTTCCCGGACTTGAACACCGGCAACAACACCTACAAGGCAGTGCAGCGTAGCGCCGGCGCTATCGCCGTCGGCCCGGTTCTGCAGGGACTGAACAAGCCGGTCAACGATCTCTCGCGTGGAGCGTTGGTCCAGGACATCGTCAACACCGTGGCTATCACGGCAATACAGGCACAGGGAGCGTAAGCGTGAGCGACGGCACCGTACTGGTCATCAATTCCGGCTCGTCATCGATCAAATTTCAACTCGTGCATCCGGATACAGCGGAATCGGTAGCGCACGGCCTCATCGAGCGCATCGGTGAACCCGACGGCCACATCGTCTACAACCACCGCACCGGAGTCGAAGACCGCAGCCTCCCCATCGCCGATCACCGTGCGGGACTGAAGATGGTGCTCGACATCGTCGCCGAGGTCGGACGGCCGCTGAGCGAGGCAGGAATCATCGCCGTCGGTCACCGAGTCGTGCACGGTGGTGACATCTTCTATTCGCCGACGCTCATCGACGACGGCGTCGTGAAAGCCATCGAGGATTTGTCGAACCTTGCGCCGCTGCACAATCCGGCCAACGTGATCGGTATCGAGGTGGCGCGCGAAGAACTGCCAGATGTTCCGCACGTAGCAGTGTTCGACACTGCCTTCTTTCACACGCTGCCCGCCGCAGCGTCGACCTACGCGATCGATCGGGATGTGGCCAAGGCCAACCAGATTCGTCGATACGGCTTCCACGGGACCTCACACGAATACGTGTCGGGACGAGTCGCGGACTTCCTCGGCAAGGATCCGGCCGAGCTGAATCAGATTGTTCTGCACCTCGGAAACGGCGCTTCGGCCTCGGCAATCAAGGGCGGCAAGGCTATCGACACCACGATGGGCCTCACCCCGCTCGAGGGTCTTGTCATGGGCACCCGCAGCGGCGACATCGACCCAGGCATCATCTTGCACCTCAATCGCAACTCGGGAATGAAGGTCGACGAGATCGACGACCTCCTCAACCGTCGTTCCGGTTTGAAGGGACTGTCGGGAGTCAACGATTTCCGTGCCCTGCTCGCACTGATCGAGGGCGGCGACGAAGACGCACAACTTGCCTACGACGTCTACGTACACATGCTCCGTAAGTACATCGGCGCCTTCATCGTTCAACTCGGTGGCGTCGACGTCATCACCTTCACCGGCGGTGTCGGCGAGAACAACATCGACGTACGACGCGACAGCCTGGCCGGCCTTTCCCGTCTCGGAATCGAGGTCGACCGCGCTCTCAACGAGGCGAAGAGCCGCGACGAGCGTCGTATCTCCGCATCCACGTCGGCCGTCGAGGTGCTGGTGATCCCCACCAACGAGGAGTTGGCGATCGCCCGCGCGGCGAAGGCTTTGGTGGCCGCGCTGTAAATCTCTGGGAGCGCGTCAGAAATTGCTGCGCGGACGCACCGCGTTCGCCCGGTCCACGAGGGCGTAGCGGTGCGTGCGGGAGGTCGTGGCGCGGGCGAGGGCGCGAAGGCAGGCTTCGGCTCCGGTGCGCAGACCCTGCTCGGTGAATGGCAGGTCGAGGATGGGTTCGAGTTCGGTGTGCGGGCGGTTTCCGTAGCGAATCCAATCGAGTGCCGTACCCAACACCAGGGTTCGCATCTGCAGACTTCGGCTCTCCTCGGCCGGTAGCGCGCGAACGCGACGGGCGGCTTCCCTCAGAGTCGATTCGTCGAGTTCGGCGATCGGAACGCCGGACAGCATCGTCAGAGCGCTCGACATCCGTGCGACGTTGTAGTGCCGGGAAGACGTGGGAACTTCGTCGAGGGCGGCGATGGCTGCCTTCTTGTTGCCGTGATCGGCGAGTTGTCTGGCGAGCCCGAATGCTGCGCTGACGTAGTTCCGTTCGGTCCGCCAGACGGTGCGGTAGTACTTCTCCGAGAAGCGGCACCATTGGTCCGGGTCGTCGCTCTCCCAATGCTGGAGGATCAGTTCTGCTGTCGCCGCCAACGCGAGTTTGGGTGCAGCCTCGCCCGGCAGAGCCGTCAGGACGGTCTCGAAATGACTGAAGGCGGGCTCGAATCGGTCCAGTTGCAACGCTGCAAGCCCTCGATACCACTCGATCTTCCAGTGATCACCGATGCTCTGCTGGAGTTCGTCCAGAACACTCAGCGCGGTCTCCGGATCGCCGAGATCGAGATGAGCCTTGGCCTCGGCCAGTCGGACCTCGCCGGAGATGGCGGCCGCCGGTGTGCCTGACGTTCGGTCGATTCCGTTCTCGCGGGCGTGTTTCAACGCATCGAGAGTCTGAGACGGTTCGCTGTGCACCGCTGCCGCCAGCAACGGCGCGCTGGGATCGGTGGGGTCGACCAACGGGATGGGAAGTGCGTGCGCAACTTCGCGCGGATCGAGAGCAGCGTCGTGGCTGACACCGTCGACGTACACATCGGTTTGCCCGACCAATTCATCGGTGCCGAAAGACGTTCGCTGCCTGCTGAACACGAGCGAGAGCCCGGGATTCTCCTGCCCGGTCTGCTCCGCGAGGATTTCTCGCAGAACGCCGGTGAGTTGGCCCGCGATCTCCTCGGCCGACTGGAAACGCTTCTTCGGATCCGGGTCGGTGGCGCGCAGCAGCAGGCGGTGGAAGAACTCGTTGTCGCGCAGCAGTGGCTCGTCCTCGGGTTCGGGAAGGCCGTCGAGGTACCGTCCGTGCTTCGAGGGCATGTCGAGGGTGAGAACCGCGAGTGTTCTTCCGACGGTGAAGATGTCGGAGGCGATGGTCGGGCCGGTCTCGATGATCTCCGGCGCTTGATAGCCGGCAGTGCCGTACAGGTATCCGTAGTCTTCGATCCCGGACACGGCGCCGAGGTCGATCAGCTTCAGTTGGTCCTCGGTGACCATCACGTTCTCGGGTTTGAGGTCGTTGTAAGCCAGGCCGGTGGAATGCAGATAGCTCAACGCCGGAAGGATTTCCAGTACGTAGCCGATTGCCTGCTCGATCGGCATGTGCTTGCCGTCCGGGAATTCGGCCAGCACCTCGCGCAATGATCGCCCGCCCACGTACTCCATGACGATGTACCCCATGGGTGTCCCGTCCGGGCGCGGATGCTCGACGAAGTTGAAGATCTTGACGATGCTGGGGTTGGCGACCTCGGCGAGGAACTGACGCTCGGCTACCGCAACGGCTTGCGCTTCGGAATCACCGAAATGCAGGAGTCCCTTGAGAACTACCCACCTGTCGCTGACATTACGATCGATCGCGAGGTAGATCCATCCGAGGCCGCCGTGCGCGATGGGCCCTTGAACCTCGTACTGACCTGATACCAATTCGCCCTCTTCGAGGAGTGGGCGGAAGTCGAAAGTGGAACCGCACTTGGGGCAGATGCCGTGCTGAGTTGCCTTGGTGCTTGCGCTCTTACGGCCGACCGGTTCGTTGCATTTCCAACAGAACCGTTTGCGCTCGGGGACCGTCGGGTCACTCATCACCGCAGATGCGGGGTCGATCTGCGGGACGGGGGGAACTTCGACCAGGCCGCCGCCGAGGCGCAGCTTTCGTCCCGACCGGCTGCGGCGGGATCGAGTGGAGCGGCCGGTAGGGGAGGAGGATGCGGACGGCGTGGTTCCTCGTATCTGGGCCGAGGTCGGTTCGAGGCGCTCGTAGGCGCCGGTGGCTTCGGGTTCGGGGCGTACGGAGGCTTGCGTGGAGTCAGGCTCGCGGTGAACCGCCTGCGTGGAGTCAGGCTCGGGGTGAACTGCCTGCGTGGAGTCAGGCTCGGGGCGTACGGAGGCTTGCGTGGCGTCGGGCTCGGGGCCGGATTCTTCGGTCATGTCAGCCTCAATCCCGGTAGACGGCCGGCGGGGGACCGGGTGACGGACCGAGGACGCTGAGCCAACGGTCGTAGATACGGTTCCAGGTCCCGTCACCCCGGATCCGCTCGAGGGTTCCGTTGACGAATCGGACCAAGTCGGGGTTGTCCTTGTTCACTCCGATTCCGTAGGGCTCGACGCCCAACGAACCACCGACCATCATGAGATACGGGTCTTGCGAGGCGAGTCCGGCGAGAATCGTGTCGTCGGTGCTGATCGCGTCCACCTGCCCCTGCTGGAGGACGACGAGGCAGTCGGACCACATCGGGACGGTCACGACGGTGGCTTCGGGTTGGAGCTCCTGGATTCGCGTAGCCGACGTCGTTCCCCGGGCAGCGCAGACTCGCTTGCCTGCGAGATCGGCGATGCCGCGTACCGGTGAACCCTGCAGGACCTGAATTCGTTGCTCGGCGGAGAAGTACTGCGTCGAGAAGTCGACCTTCTCGCGCCGCTCGCACGTGATGGTCATGGTTTTGACGACCACGTCGACCATGGATTCCTGGAGTGCGGCGATCCGATCGTCCGAGGTCAGGATTCGGTACTCGATCTTCTCCGGGTCGCCGAGCAGATCGCGGGCGATCTCGCGGGCGATGTCCACGTCGAAGCCTTCGAGGCGTCCGGTCGCCGGATCGCGAAAGCTCATGAGGTTGGAACCGGTGTCCAGGCCCACGATCAGCCGCCCGCGGACGCGGATGGCGTCGAGGCTCGGCGTGGGTGGCTGCGGAGATGCGTCTGCGGGTGTGGGGCGCAGGCTTGCAGTGAGGTTGGTGCACGACGCGGTAGTCGTCGGTGTCGGACTGGGCGCGATGGTGGCCTCGGCCGGCAGCGGCGGTTCCGTGTACGACGTGGCGGCCGCGTTGTTCAGGTCTTCGGCTCGATCTGCACCGCAACCGGCGAGCGCCAGCACGGACGCTGCCAGAACCGCGACGCACACGGCCGGGAGCTTCCTCCGCATCTCCGGTACTCCCGTCACTGATACTCCCGCAGTCGGGGCCAGAACCCGATGAAGATTCCGGCAACTCCGAGAACTGCCAATACAGTCATGCCCGGTGCAGAGGCAGCCAACACACGTGAGGCGTACGAGACGTCGGACCGAAGATTTGTGCGCGAATCCACGATTCCTTGCCAGAGTTCGTGATCGAGCTTTCCGTATTCCGCGGCCGAATCCTGTTCTCCGGAGCCGATGGTGATGGCGGCAGCGGAAGTGAAGTCGCCGGTCCCGAGACGGTCGTACATGCGCGTGTGCGCAGCCACCCATTGCTCGCGCGAATCCAGTGCGGCGGTCAGCACCTCGTTGTTCACTCGGGCGCGTTCGTCGCTGCGTAGGCCCTCGAGGATGTCGCGCAGGGCGTCGACCTTGCGAGTGAACGTCACGTTGTCCTCGGCAGTTGAATCCCGTCTCGCCAACGTGAGGGTTTCGACGGTACGTGCCTGCTGTGCCATGATCCGGGCCTCGGTCAGTTCGTGCAGTGGCTCGGCGCCCGCGTCGAGTGCACGTCCGGTGGCAAGTGCGGACACCAGTCCGACGGTGAGCAGCCACAGCAGCGCAGCCGCGACGGCGAGCGAGGCAAGGATCAACCCGAGATTGAAGCGTCGGCGACTCTTGCGGGAGAAGTACACCTGTGTTGCCACCAGCGCGCACAGCACGAGGACGAATGCCACGATCGGCCACCACGGTGGAGTCTCGAAATCGCGCTGTACCTGCGAGACCAGGGTCTCCTGCGAGGCGTGCAGTTGCTGAGCCATCGGCAGCAGCGAGGTCTGCATCAACTGCGAGGCCTCGCTCAAATATGCTGCCCCGACCGGGTTTCCGACGCGATTGTTCGCCCGTGCAGTTTCGACCAGCCCGGTGTAGACGGAGAGGTCGGTCGAGATGGTGGTCAACGCGCTGTGCCCGGCAAGATCAGTCGAGTCGAGACCGGCCGATGCCTGGACGATCTCCGCCGACGCCTCACCGATCGACTGCGTGTATCGGTCGCGTACTTCGGCGGGTTCGAGGCCGCCGGAGATGAAGGCGGTGGCCGCGGCGGCGTCTGCCAAAGACAACGCGCTGTAGAGGTTCTGGGCCGAGTTGGCGAGAGGTTCGGTTTCGACGAGGAGGAGGTCGAGGTTCGCCTGTCGGTTCTCGATCGCTGCGGTGGCGAGGAGTCCGGCGATCAAGGTGATCGCAATCAAGATCACTCCGACGACGGTCAACCGGCCAGGCGTCGAGGACATGAATGCCTGGAGTTCGCGCCGCAGAAGTGCTCGCTCGTCCTCCGCCGATACCGAAGTGCCCTCGGCGGGCGGCAGCGACCGGGGTTCGATGGACGGGACGACACGGTCGACCATCGAGCACCTCACTTCGCTGTAGGCGGGCTACCGAGAAATGATGCCGCCGAGAAATGATTCAGGGCATCTTCGCGAGCATATAAGCATCACCTACACCTGGAGCAGTTTGAAACGGTTAGTGTGGGACAACGGCGAGAGCAGGCGGAGCGAGGTAGTCGATGCGTGGTGACGGTGACGGTTGGTCGATCGGACCGGACGGTACTCGGCATTGGGGTAAACACGGAGCCGCTGGACTGCTTCTGCGCGCCCCCGATTCGGACGGATCGCCCCTGGTCTTGCTGCAGCATCGTGCGGCGTGGAGCCATCAAGGTGGTACCTGGGCATTGCCCGGTGGAGCACGGGACTCACACGAAAGCACGACGCACGCCGCTGTCCGGGAGGCACACGAAGAAGCCGGAATCGCCGAAGACGCCGTTCGCGTCCGCGGTGAGATAGTGACGATGCACGCGGAGAGCGGGTGGACCTACACCACCGTCGTGGCTGATGCGGCACATCCACTGTCGACGGTTGCCAACGGTGAGAGCACCGAGTTGCGGTGGGTGCGTGAAGCCGACGTCGATTCGCTGCCATTGCATCCGGGATTCGGTTCCTCGTGGCCCGAGCTCCGAACTGCGCCTGTACCAGCCGAGACCGAAGACCTACAGGCCGGCGCCCCACACACCGTCGTACTCGAAGACGGTGGCTTCGGATGGTTGTCGGGCAGCTCGCACCAAGGCAGTTCCCACCAAGGCAGTTCCCATCAAGGCAGTGAGCAGTCAGGCAGTGACCAGAACCTGTCCGAGGCGTCGAGTACGCAGTCTTAACAGGGCATATACACAGAAGGGCCGGACTCCTCAGGAGTCCGGCCCTTCTGTGTTTCGGTCGTCGACCGAAACGAGGCTCAGCTGAGCGAGTTCAGCGCCGTGATGAAGCTGACCGCGGTGATACCGAGCTTGAGCAGCTCGCTGATCTTGCCGAGGTTCAGGTCTTCGAGCGATTCGGTGCTGAGCGAGCCGGTGTCGAGGGATCCCATTTAGTGCTCCTAGGTTTCAGTTAGTAACTGGGAGTAAACTACAACAAACCGAATGGGATGCGACACGCAATCGAAATAACTGTGATCAAGATCACGTAATCCGACTTTTCGGACATCCAATCGCACCTAGGAACTGGGGGTTTGTTGTCTGATCGGACAACTTCCGTTCATGTTTCGAGTCAGGCGTGCTGACCCGTAACTGTGCAGAAATCGCCCGGCAAACAGTTGACGGTCGCCAGTTACCGGTTTTCAGCGTCCAGCGACGGCGGCGGCGAGGCGCTGCGCAGCCGCCTGGGGATCCGACGCCTGCGTGATTGCCCGCACGACGACGATGCGCGTGGCACCGGCATCGAGCAGCTCCGGCAGGCGTTCCTCGTCGATGCCGCCGATTGCGAACCAGGGGCGCGGCGGTGCGGCGTCGGCGGTCGATCGAACCAGTTCCAGACCGGACGCACTTCGATTCGGTTTGGTCGGTGTCGCCCAGACCGGCCCGGTGCAGAAGTAGTCGACGCCCTCTTCGATTGCGGCCAGACTCGCCTGCGCGCGACTACTCGTCGAACGCCCGATGACGACGTCTTCACCGACAACGGTTCGTGCGTAGGGGACGGGAATGTCGTTCTGGCCAAGGTGGAGGATGTCGGCACCGGAAGCCATCGCGAGATCCGCGCGATCGTTCACGGCCAACAATGCGCCGTGGCGTCGCGCTGCGGCCGCGAGAATGCCCAGCGCTACCAATTCGTCCTTGGCCTCGAGCGGGCCGAACTCGCGCTCACCGGCAGAGCCCTTGTCGCGCAATTGGATGATGTCGACTCCGCCGGACAATGCTGCCTCGGCGAACTGCGCGAGGTCGCCTTTCTCGCGGCGCGCGTCGGTGCACAGGTACAGCCGTGCTGCTGCCAGGCGCTCGCGCCGGTCGATGACGTTACTGGGATGTGTGGGGTGCACGGAGCAAACGGTAGCCTCTAGGGAGCAAGGTTCGACACGGGAGTCCTGAAACGTCGTTGTCACTTTTTGTCGTGACTGCGAGGTTCGTGGGGCTGAGAGGGGATCGCGACCAGATCCCGACCGTCAGACCTGACCCGGATCATGCCGGCGCAGGAAGTGGAGGTGGAGTTTCGTGAGTACACACGCTCGTACGGTGTCGGTTGTCGGCGGCGGTGTCATCGGTCTCGCCATTGCGTGGCGAGCCGCCCGCGACGGGTGGTCCGTTCGGTTGTACGACCCGTCCATTGGATCAGGTGCTTCGTGGGTGGCGGGCGGAATGCTCGCCCCGCTTTCCGAAGGCTGGCCGGGTGAAGAGACAGCGTTGACGGTTGGTGCAGCGTCCCTGGAACGGTGGCCGACGTTCGGTGAGGAGCTCGGAAAGTTCGGGCCATCGGTCTTCACCGCGGACAGTTCGCTGACGGTTGCACTCGATGCGGCCGACGCGCAGGACCTGCAGACCATCGCCGAGTGGGTGACCGCGCAGGGCCATGAACTCGAAGTTCTCGGTCGCGCCCGCATCCGCGAACTCGAACCGATGCTCGGCCGGGGCATCCGGTCGGGACTGATGGCTGTCGGTGAGTCCGCCGTCGACAACAGACTTCTGCTGGAGGCGTTGCAGAAGGCCTGTGCGGAATCCGGTGTCGAATTGATCGCGCGTGCCGTCAACGACCTCACCGAACTCGATACCGACCAGATCGTGCTCACCGCCGGTATCGCGTCACCCAAGCTGTGGCCCGGGTTACCGGTACGCCCGGTCAAGGGCGAAATCCTTCGCCTGCGGAGTAGGCCTGGAGTCACCCCGGCGCCCAGCCGCACCATCCGCGGAAGCGTCCACGGGCGGCCCGCCTACCTCGTCCCGCGCGGTGACGGAATCGTCGTCGGCGCAACACAATACGAGTCCGGTGAGGACACACAGGTCACGATGGCCGGAGTACGCGACCTGATCAACGACGCCGAGGCACTGATGCCGGCGATCGGCGAATACGAACTGTACGAATGCGCGGCAGGCCTGCGTCCCATGACGCCGGACAACCTGCCCTTGATCGGGCGCGTGTCCGATCGTGTTGTCGTCTCCACCGGACACGGACGCAACGGTGTCCTGCTGACGCCCGTCACCGCCGATGCGACGGTCGCGTTGCTGAACGGCACATCTTTGGTCGAGGTAAAAGGAACCGAACCCGAGCGGTTCGCAGTAGTTAAGGAAAATTCATGAGTGAGCAGGTCCCGATCGGGATCACCGTCAACGGCGAAGATCTCGAGTTCGATCGAGCAGTCACGGTGACCGAGCTACTGACGCACCTCGAGTTGCCGAGCAAGGGTATCGCCGTCGCCGTCGACGGTGCGCTCTTTCCTCGCGGGCGTTGGGACGAATCCGTCGGACGTGGTTGGGAAATCGAGATCCTCACGGCGGTGCAGGGTGGCTGAGCAGGACCTTCTCACTATCGCTGGCCGCACCTTCGGTTCCCGGCTCATCACCGGAACAGGCGGCGCCGCCAACCTTGCGGTGCTCGAGGAAGCGCTTGTCGCCTCCGGCACCGAACTGACCACCGTCGCGATGCGGCGAGTCGACGCGGCCGGCGGCACCGGCGTTCTGGACCTGCTTCGTCGCCTCGGAATCGAACCGTTGCCGAACACCGCCGGGTGTCGGGGCGCCGCCGAAGCAGTGCTGACGGCGCAGTTGGCACGCGAAGCGCTCGAGACGAACTGGGTTAAACTCGAAGTCATCGCCGACGAGCGGACACTGCTGCCCGACGCAATCGAACTCGTCTCCGCCGCAGAACAATTGGTGGACGACGGATTCACCGTTCTGCCGTACACGACGGACGATCCGGTGCTGGCGCTTCGCCTCGAAGAGGTTGGTTGCGCCGCGGTCATGCCGCTCGGTTCACCCATCGGCACCGGGCTTGGTATCGCGAATCCGCACAACATCGAGATGATCGTCGAGCGCGCCGGCGTACCCGTCATCCTCGACGCCGGGATCGGAACGGCCAGCGACGCCACCCTTGCCATGGAGTTGGGCTGCGACGCCGTCCTACTTGCGACAGCGGTGACGCGGGCCAAGAATCCCGCGCTGATGGCGTCGGCGATGCGTCACGCTGTCGTGGCAGGTTTCGAGGCGCGGCACGCCGGCCGGATCCCCAAGCGATTCTGGGCTCAAGCGTCGTCCTGAGGGACGAGATCCGGGTGATTTCTCGGGGTTCTGCCCGAATTGCCCGGACTCATGTCCTACCTGAGTACCACTCGGAACTAGACCTGTGGCCGATGTGCTGGTCATTGCCGGTAGGGCAGAGTTCTCCTCATGATTGAACTGAGGGGATTGACCAAGGTTTACGGACCGACGAAAGCGGTGGACGATTTGTCGTTCACGGTCAAGCCGGGCATCGTGACGGGCTTTCTGGGCCCCAACGGTGCGGGTAAGTCGACGACGATGCGGATGATCCTGGGTTTGGATCAGCCGACGTCGGGTGCGGCGTTGATCGAGGGCAAGCCGTACCGCGAGCTCAAGACGCCGTTGCGGACGGTGGGCGCGTTGTTGGATGCGAAGTGGGTGCATCCCAATCGCAGTGCGCGGGCGCATCTGCAGTGGATGGCTGCTTCGAACGGGATCCCGAAGTCCCGCGTGGACGAGG
>NZ_LEKE01000096.1:0-7130 GCF_001029585.1 Rhodococcus sp. ARP2
ACCGATGACGCCGGCCATAGCTACCTCGTCGCGCGAGAGCAGGCACTCTTCGATCTCGCCGGGGCCGATCCGGTACCCCGCGGACGAAATGACGTCATCGGCACGCCCCTGGTACCAGAAGTTCCCCGCTTCATCGGTCCGACCCAGATCACCGGTATGAATCCACCCGTCGTAGACCTTTTCATCAGTCTTCGACGGTTGGTTCCAATAGCCGAGGAACTGTCCGGGGTTGCCTGCCTTCACACAGATCTCGCCTACCTGCCCCACCGCTACCGGCTCGCCGAGCGGATCGAGGAGGGTGACGTCGAAGCCAGGAAAAGCGCGACCCATCGAGCCGCTCACGGGCGTCCACTTCGAACGCGAAGTGCCGATGGTCAGATTCATTTCCGTCTGCCCGTAGAACTCGTTGACAGCTACGCCGAGTGTGTTTGCAACCCACGCCTGCAATGCGTCACCGAGGGCTTCACCACCAGTTCCCAATGCCCGCAGCCGAATACCACGCGCAGCGGTGCCGTCGATGCCGATACTCCGCATCTGCTTGAGTGCAGTCGGAGGAATGAAGGCACCCGTTACTTTGTGACGGCTCAGAATCTCGACCGCACGCGCCGGTGTGAATTTGTCGGGCGTCGCAACAACGGGGCACCCCAACGCAAGGGCTGGAAACAGAACGTCGAACAGACCGCCGATCCAGGCCCAGTCTGCCGGCGTCCAGAAGACGTCTCCCCGCTGCGGCGCATTGTCGAATGCCGTCCGCATACCGGGCATGTGCGCCAGGAGAATTCGGTGCCCGTGGAGGGCGCCTTTCGGATTCCCCGTCGTTCCCGAGGTATAGATGATGATGGCGTGTGAATCGGGGCCCGTCGCTGCCAATTCCGCGCTTTCTGCGGCACTGTCGACGAGGCTGTGGAAATCGAGAAGTCGAACGGGGGTCGAATCGGAGGGCTGATCCGTATTTCCGACAACGATGACGGCTTCGATGCCGGGGATCTCACCTATTCCGTCGGCAACTCGTTCGTAACAGTCCTTGTCGACCACAAGCACTTTCGCTCCCGAGTCACGCATTCGATGAACGACCGCATCCGACCCGAACTTGACCGAAAGCGGAACGGTGACCATTCCGGATCGGAAGGCGCCCAGATGTGTCGCGAGAACCTCGATCCCCTGTGGGACCATCACACCGACGCGATCCCCTGATACAAGGCCGAGATCCGCAAGCACGGTTGCGAACTTTCGGCTTGTCGTGGCGACTTCACCGAAGGTGTACCGACTCCAGTGTCCACCGGTGTCTACGACGAGGGCTAGATCATCGGGATTCTGCACATCGGCACAGGCGTGCGCGATGTTGAATTGCTCTGGCACAGTCCATTCGAAGTTTTCTGCTTCGAGATCCTGCCACCATGACATATCCGGCCGAGAACTCACCGAGCACCCACTTCGAGGTCGAGAGAATGGGTCTCGCCTACCAGGAAAGAGAATTCGCCGGAGAAAACAAGGTCTCCGTCTTGGTTGACGAGTGAGCCTTTCGACGACACGATCGCGGTCTCACCGTCCGAGCGAGGGCGCACCGACAGCACTTCCGACACCGCATGCACCGAGTCGCCGAGGTAGGTCGGCCGGTGGAACCTGACGTGATCAAGTCCGTAGAAGCACTGGAGGTAACGGGGATCCAACTCCACCAGGCCGAGCAAGGTGGACAGCATGAGTGCGCCGTGGGCGATCTGGCGACCGAAGCGCGTCTGCTGCGCGTAGTCGGGGTCGAGGTGAAGAGGATGGCGATCCCAGGTGAGGTCGGCGAAACTTCGCACATAGTCTTCGGTGACGACCCGCGAGTCCGTTACCGCAATGTCTCCGACAGAGATCTCTTCGAAACTCTTTGTGATCATTGAAGTTTCCTCTACTAGTTGACAACCGTTGAGCGTTGATCGACCGGCGGTAGATAGGCCCCGTTGTCATCGATGTACATGTCGCGGCTTCCTTCGTCGAGGTCGGTGTCACGGACGAAGTAGACGCTGATCAGCGAAATCACCGACAGGGCAGCGATATACACAGCCACCGCGAACGATCCACCTGTCGCGCGGACCAACATGGCCGCGACCATCGGCGCGATTGCTCCACCCAAGAGCACACCGATCTGGAAAGCGATCGAGGCCGCGCTGTAGCGCACCCGGGCGTCGAACAATTCGGCGATGAACGTCGCCTGCGGCCCGTACGAGATGCTGAGCATGAAGGCGCCGACCGCCAATGCGCCGGTGGTGATCCAGAAGTTGCCGGTATCTATCGCGGCGAATGCAACGAAGACCCACAGACCCATGCCGGTGATGCCGACCATCAGGATCCGGCGTCGTCCGAATTTTTCGGACAGTTGACCGAAGATCGGAATGAAGATGACGGCAACGAGGGCGGAGACCATGACCGCGCCGAGCATGAGGTTCCCGGACAGCAGATCGAATTGATCGGCGTACGTCAGGCTGTAGGTGTTGAGGATGTAGAAGTAGGCGCCGGTGCTGATCATCGAACCTGCGGCAAGAATGATCTGGCGAGGATAGTTCTTGAACGCGTCGACCATCGGGATCTTGACCGCGGTGTTCTGCTGCTTCACGCGAGCGAATGCCGGAGTCTCTTCCAACGCCGTGCGAATGTACAGCCCCACTGCAACCAAAGCGATACTCAGCAGGAACGGAATTCGCCATCCCCACACCAGGAATTGGTCTCCGGTGAGCGCCTTGGTGCCGAACATGACGGCCGTCGCCAGCAGAAGGCCGGCGGGCACACCCACCTGCGGCATGCTGCCGTAGAAGCCGCGGCGATTCTTGGGTGCGTACTCCACAGCAGTCAAAACTGCACCGCCCCACTCGCCGCCGACGCCGAATCCTTGAATCAGCCTCAACACAACGAGAAGAATCGGGGCCCACACACCGATCTGGGAAGACGTCGGAAGGACGCCGACCAGGAATGTTGCAGCTCCCATCAAGAGAAGTGCAAGCACCAAGACCTTCTTGCGTCCGATGCGGTCACCGAAGTGGCCCATCACAACACCGCCGAGTGGCCGCGCCAGAAAGCCGACCGCAAAGGTAGCGAAGGAGAGAATCGTCGCCAGCGCGGGATCTGCGCCCGAAAAGAACAGCGGCGCAAAGACCAAAGCGGCGGAGGCGCCGTAGATCTGAAAGTCGTACCACTCGATCGTGGTGCCGACCAGAACTGATCCGGCTACACGCCGCAGGGCAGGCCTGTCGACAGTTGCGGGAGATGGAGGATTCGCGTCGTTCATGTCATTGCTCCTTGTATGGAGTGCCCTGTTAGCTCGCGCACCGAGGGGAGGCTCGACAAGAACACTATGCAGTGACCCAACGCACAGTCAAGCATTTTTCAATCGATCGATTGATGAATAGATATGTAATTTGCCAGTACACAGGCAGCTATCAATCAATTGATTGACGGTCAGTCGATTTCGGCGGCGATGCTAGCATGATTGGGCAACCAACCGAAATGAGGATCATGGACCTGGGGCGCGTTCAACGGGCGGCAGTCACGCTGTTCGCGACGAAAGGGTTCGCCGCTACCGGCATTCGTGAACTCGGAGCAGAAGCCGGCATCAACTCGGCAACGCTCTATCACTACGTCGGCAGCAAAGAGTCACTGTTGGCCTCGATCATTCGGTCGTGCCTCGACGAGCTGACACAGTCGGGAGAGCGGGCGATGCGCCGCAGCGCCGATCCCGTGGTCCAGCTCGCCGGCCTGGTGTCGTCGCACGTCGGCATTACCGCTGTCAACCAACTGACTGCCCGCGTCGCCGAGTACGAGATGCGCGGATTGACCGGAGACAACCGCATCGAGTTGCAGACGCTGCGCGACGAGTACGAGCTTCTATTCGGACAGATCCTCGAACGCGGACAACGCGTGGGCGCCTTCGACATCGAAGATCTGGCATTGAGCCGACTCGCGATACTGGAGATGTGCACCGGGGTTGCGCACTGGTACCGGCCCGGTGGCCGTCTCGAGTTGGAAGATGTCCAGCGATTTTTCGTCAGCACCACATGCAAGCTTCTGTCAGTTCCGTCCGACGAACTGAACGGAGTGGAATTCATTCACGAAGTTCGAAAGCTGGACAGCGAACCCGAGACTCAGTCCTCCGAAATTTGGGGCACCCACGCACAGAGCGACTTCGTACGCCAGTCCGAACTGTAATCAGGCCAGGACTCCCTAGCCCTTTGTGTGAGGACGGTTGCCGGAGGCGGATCTACCCGCAATAGTCGATGTATGGATCGGTACAAGATCACGATGCCCGACGGCTCCTCGACCGAGGAACCTTTCGACTCCGACAAGGAAGCAATCGCGTGCGCCGTGGATGCCAATCGAGGCGTCAGCAAGCACCTTGTAGTCGAGAAATACACGGCCGACGGCCGTCTGATTCCTACTGCTCAGGCTCCTGCGAAACACAAGGGACATCACAAGAATCGTTCGAACAGTTGAATTCTCGACTACACCACGCCTGTCGAACTTGGTGTGCGACGACCCGACGCGTGACGCAAAAGTAGATGGATCGCATGCTCGACGGTTGCTCCCAGGACGGCTTCGGGGTCACCTGAGAAGACCTGTTTCTCTGTTTCAGCGGTCCCATGGTCGACGACTCCGAACCACACAGTTCCCGGTGGGACGTTCTCCTGGGTATCCGGACCGGCTTCGCCGGTGACGGCCAGTGCCAACGTCGCGCCGAACAGTGTGGCAGTGCTGTGTGCCATGACCCGAGCAGCGTCCTCGCAGACGACTGGGCCGTCAGGAACATGAAGAACGGAATGCTTGACCGCTCGGGTATATGCGACGATCCCGCCACAAAACCAGGAACCGGCGTTCGGCGCCTTTCCTAGATGTGCGGCGATGTTCCCGGCGGTCAACGATTCCGCCGTCGCCACCGACAGACCGTGTTCCTCTACTACTGCGGCCAACTGCCTGCACATATCGTCGAGATCCTTGTCCGACGCAAGCTCGGGTCGTGGATCGCCATTCATATGTTCCTCCTCCTGCCGTCCGATCGGTGACCTCGATAAGAAATTGGAGGTCTTGGAATGCCAATTCCAACCGTGCCCTACAGCTCACTGCCACCTTGTGAACTGCACCCTTCGAAAGTGCGTCGGGCGCACTCGTCGATCACATCGGCCACCCGTGACCGGCGTGCGAGTTGCCGGCGCTGCACGATCGCCCCGTTTCCGTTGCTGAAGACCTTGTCCAAGGAAGCCGTGACCTGCTCGAACTCTCCGAATGCGGTCAGAGCAGGTTCGACATGATCCACCAACCGCCGAACCGCCTGGTGTGCAGTCAGCAAGCGCACGGATTCCACGTCCAGCGACCTGCCGTCGAGTCCGTCGCGTGCTGCACGCCAGCAAGCCGCGCGGAGTAGCTCCTGATCGACGGCAGGCGCAACCTCACCTTTGGTGATCGCAGCGGATGCGGTGCCGACGAGTGCCTGCACCAGTGTGGCCAGAGTCATCGTCTCCTCCACGGTGGCGGGCACGTCGCTGATCCGAATCTCCACGGTGGGAAGGTGATCCGACATGCGCACGTCCCAATAGACCATGTGCGGATCGAGAATGACCCCCGTCTCCAGCATCGCTGCAACGGCATCTTCGTAGTGCCCCACGGACTCGAAGAAGGGTGGCGGACCCGAACTGGGCCATCTGCCGAACAGAACGTAACGCCAACTCGCATAACCGGTATCGCGTCCCTCGCTGATCGGGGAGTTCGCCGTCAATGCCAACAAAGTTGGTAACCATGGACGCAGATGATTGATGATCCGGACCGATCGTTCTCGATCTTCGACACCCACGTGAATGTGGCAACCGCACATCACACCTTCGGTGATTGCACCGAATTGACCGGCCATCCGTTGGTACCGCGACTTCTGCGTGATCTCGTCGACCGGTGGATCGTAGAAAGGCGTTCCGACAGCGATGAGTTGACATCCCACGCGGGCAGCGGCATCGGCGGTGAGGGCACGAGACTCACAGAGTTGGTCACGAAGGTCACGAATGTGGCTGCCGATCGAAGTGGAAGTCTCCACCTGACAACGTGTGAGTTCGAGTTGCAACGAGATACCGAGTTCTCGCCCGGCAGCAGCAACCTCGGAGTTGCGCAGACTGGGACGCCCAGTCTGCGGATCGCAGAGCAAAAACTCCTCCTCGACACCGAGAGTCGGTGTACCTACCGAGAATAGGTCAGGAGTCGGCTTCCCATTCATAGGCCTTCCTCGCACCGGTTTTCCTCCACACCCGATACTTCGAGCGTACGGCTTTCTCCGCACTTCGGCACTACTCCATCTGTTTCATTCACCCATCGATCGGGTAGTTGCCCTGTGAACCGACGACGAGCGAAGAATCGCAAGTCTTCATTAGCGAAGGACGGAGTGCGCCGTGACCAACATGAGCGGGAGTTCACCGGTAGATGACGAACACACCAATCGATCGCACGTCGGGGAGGCAATCAGCGACGGGCGCAACTATCCCGGATACCTGCTGATCGGGCTGGGTCTGGCAACACTCGGATTGACCTTGGTGGCAGCAGGTTACGGATTTCGCGGATGGGCAGTCATCGCCGGCGCGGTGTGCGTCGTGTCCTTCGTCGTCGGAACACTGGCCATCTTGATGGAACACCGTCGGGTCAAGCGACTGGAAGGTCAGGAACTCTTCGATCAAGAAGGGCACTGAACCGAACGCTCGAGTTGTATTCTGCACAAGCAGAATACAACTCGAGCAGAATCCGGCTCAGTGATCGCGGAGTTTCTCGATCAGCTCACCCTTGTTCAGTTTCGAGTACCCGTGCAGATCGAGTTCCTTGGCGCGTTTCTTCAGATCGTCGACCGTCCACTCCTCGTACGGCGAAGATTGTCCGCCGGACTTGGCGACAGTCGACCGCCCTCGATTGGCGGCCGCATTGGAGATTCGAGCCGCCTTCTCCTTGGAATCGCCCTTCTCACGTAGCTCTTCGTAGAGTTCTTGATCCTTGAGTTGAGGTTGTGAGTCCTTGCGAGCCACTGTTTCGTCCCTTCACTCGTGTCTTCACTCCGACGGTGTGGGCGGCACCTCGAAACGCCCCCACACGCGGTGTGTCTTCAGAAGCTGAGCGAGTGAGGCGAGGGC
>NZ_LEKE01000093.1:0-6839 GCF_001029585.1 Rhodococcus sp. ARP2
CGATGACTGCATGACCCATGATGTGCGCTCCTTCGTGGAGTTTTCGGTCGGTGAGCTGACTCACCGTCAACTTTTCTGTAATGTATTCTATTGTTGATGTCAGGGCAATGCCGGAATGAACGTCATCTTTGAACCAAGTCTGACTCAAATAATAGAATTGATTTCAATTTTGAGAACACGACGAACCCACCCCGAGAAGGGGCGAGGTCACGTCAGTGTCGTGAGAGATTCACCAAAAGCAGGTCGCACCCCTTGCGGATGTCGTACTCCGCATCCGGGATGGAAATTCG
Organism: Rhodococcus sp. ARP2; assembly: GCF_001029585.1. NCBI lineage: Bacteria > Bacillati > Actinomycetota > Actinomycetes > Mycobacteriales > Nocardiaceae > Rhodococcus > Rhodococcus sp. ARP2. Next base: position 291 of record NZ_LEKE01000093.1, read on the forward strand.
ACCGTTGAGGCACGATTGGATGACCCCGAACCACAGCTGCATCAGCAGACGCAACCCGGTGTTGTCTTCCTCGGTCGGGTTCTCGATCCCGGCCGCATCGAGGATGATCTGCCGGAAGCCGCGATCGATCTTGCCCACGTCCGGCACCGTCGCGACGTTGGCGGTACTGGACGACTGCAGCATCGCAGTCGAAAGGGCCGGCCGACGCAGTAACCCGCGAGTCGCGCGCACCAGGACCTCGTACACGGCGTCCTGCGGATTGGCCGACTGCACCTGATGCTTGGCAAAACTGTCGCCGATCTGATCGATCTGCTCGACCATCACAGCAACGAAGAGGTGCGTCTTCGAAGGAAAATAGCGGTAAAGAGTGCCGATGGCCACGCCTGCCCGCTTGGCAACTTCGTGCATCTGAACCCGTGAGAGTTCTTTCTCGGTCCCCAATTCGGCGGCCGCTTCCAGCATCCGCACATGGCGCGCCCGCTGCTCGTCCGAACTGGGCTCAGCAGCGTCCCTGACCTCGGCAATTCTCGGCAACGTCGCCCCCATCATCGATTATGTGTCCCGGCCGCGAACGACCGCGCTAATTCTCTCACCTGGACCACCCATCTCGGCATATTGCCCGCTCAGTGGGACCTGGCATGGCCTTCCAGTGCCGTGCGGTATTCCGTGGACACCCCACCCTCTTGGAGTAAGGACGCAATGATGCAGGACTGGACCAGCGAGTGCGACGTGTTGGTAGTCGGCTCCGGCGGCGGAGCGCTGACCGGCGCATATACCGCCGCTGCTCAGGGATTGACGACGATCGTCCTCGAGAAAACCGATCGTTTCGGCGGGACCTCCGCCTACTCGGGTGCCTCGATCTGGCTCCCAGGTACCCAGGTACAGGAACGCGCCGGACTTCCCGACTCGACCGAGAATGCCCGCACCTATCTGCGCGCGTTGCTCGGTGACGCCGAGTCCGAGCGCCAGGACGCCTACGTCGAGACTGCTCCCGCTGTCGTCGCTCTACTCGAGCAGAACCCGAACATCGAATTCGAGTTCCGTGCGTTCCCCGACTACTACAAAGCCGAAGGCCGGATGGACACGGGACGCTCCATCAACCCTCTCGATCTCGATCCCGCCGACATCGGTGACCTCGCCGGCAAGGTGCGTCCGGAACTGGACCAAGACCGCACCGGTCAGGATCATGCTCCCGGCCCGATGATCGGTGGGCGCGCACTGATCGGCCGTCTGCTGGCCGCAGTTCAGAGCACCGGTAAGGCCGAACTTCGCACCGAATCCGTCCTCACCTCCCTGATCGTGGAAGACGGCCGTGTTGTCGGCGCCGAGGTCGAATCCGGCGGCGAAACCCAGCGAATCAAGGCGAACCGCGGTGTCCTGATGGCAGCAGGCGGCATCGAAGGCAACGCCGAGATGCGTGAGCAGGCAGGCACCCCCGGCAAGGCGATCTGGAGTATGGGTCCCTTCGGCGCCAACACCGGCGACGCGATCTCTGCCGGTATTGCTGTCGGCGGCGCAACAGCCTTGCTCGATCAGGCGTGGTTCTGCCCCGGCGTCGAGCAGCCCGACGGCAGCGCCGCCTTCATGGTCGGCGTTCGCGGTGGGCTCGTCGTCGACAGCGCCGGTGAGCGCTACCTCAACGAGTCGCTTCCGTACGACCAGTTCGGACGAGCCATGGATGCTCACGACGACAACGGTTCTGCCGTGCCGTCGTTCATGATCTTCGACTCGCGCGAGGGTGGCGGACTGCCCGCCATCTGCATCCCGAACACGGCGCCCGCCAAGCACCTCGAAGCCGGAACGTGGGTCGGTGCCGACACTCTCGAAGAACTCGCTGCCAAGACCGGACTACCGGCCGACGCATTGCGCAGCACTGTCGAAAAGTTCAACGATGCCGCAAAACTGGGCGTCGACGAAGAGTTCCATCGCGGCGAAGACCCGTACGACGCGTTCTTCTGCCCACCCAACGGCGGCGCGAATGCGGCACTGACGGCCATCGAGAACGGTCCGTTCTACGCGGCCCGCATCGTCCTCAGTGACCTCGGCACCAAGGGCGGATTGGTCACTGACGTCAACGGCCGAGTCCTGCGTGCTGACGGCAGCGCCATCGACGGCCTTTACGCCGCAGGCAACACGAGCGCGTCACTGAGCGGCCGCTTCTACCCCGGCCCCGGAGTTCCACTCGGCACGGCCATGGTCTTCTCGTACCGAGCAGCCCAGGACATGGCGAAGTAACCAGCACAACGAGGACGTGGGGCAGGCGATGTCAGAATCACCTGCCCCACGACCTCTTTCAGGCTGCCCTCTTTCAGGGCGTCGCCAGGTTGAAATTCGGATCGAACGTGTCCATGATGTCGGCGAAGCGAGTCAGCGCCGAAACATCACCGTCGGACGTGACTTTTCCGGTGTCGAGGATGGCAGAGGCCTTTCCTGGTTGGAGAAGGATGCCGGCAAGCAACGGCTTGGGACCGGTCAGGGTCAGTTGCGCGTCAGGGGCGCGGCCCGAACGCGCGTTGAGAACTGCCCGTCGAATCCACATGTTCCAATCCTGTTTTGTGTCAGCAAAACTGAAGTTGATCGAAATGTCGACGTCGTCCGCCTTCTCCGCGATGAGATGCACTCCCGCATAGTCGAAGAGCAGATCGATCGGCATCGACAAAATCGTGTCCGTGCTGTCGGTGTTGACTTGACCGGCACCTGTGACGCCGTTGCGCAATTCCATTGCGGTGGCGAGGAAGATCGACCGATACTGCGGGACTTCCTGCTGGTATCCGAGTTGCTCGTAGGCGTCGGCCTGCAGGTTCTTTGCTTCCTCGTCGTCAGGATCGGCGAAGACCAGGTGATGGAGTAGCTGCACCGCCCACCGATAGTCGCCCGCTTCAAAAGCACTGCGCCCCTCGGCAAGTATCTTCTCTCGCCCGATCAGGTCGACGTGCCGCTTGGCATGATCCTCGGGCAGCAACGGCAAGATCGTCGCCGGGTCACCGTCCCAGAATCCCAGCTCCTTGTGGAAGACCGCGCGGACGTTGTGGTGCAGTCCGCCGTGGTAGTAGCGGTTGTACCACTTCTGTCCGATGGCTTCCGGTAGCCGGACGACCTCCGCAGCTTCGAGCGGCGTGTAGCCCTGGTTCGCGAACCTTAGCGCCTGGTCGTGAATGAACTTGTACATATCCCGTTGTGATTCAAGGAATTCCACCACCGTGGCGTTCCCCCACACCGGCCACGTGTGCGGACCGTGGTGAACTTCGACCTCGTCGCCCCACCGCACCAAAGTCTCATCCAGGTATCTGGCGAAGTTGCGCGCATCTCGGGTGCGTGCGCCTCGGATCGTCTGGATGTTGTGCATCGAGTGATTGGCGTTCTCGGCACAGGTGAGCGCTTTGATGGCCGGGATCCAGATATGCATCTCCTCCGGCGCTTCGGTGTCGGGAGCGTAGAGGAACTCGAAGTCCCACCCGCCGAGATTGCGTACCTCACCGGTCTTGGTGATGCCGTCAGTGGGCGGAATGTAGGTCATGTGGATGTTCATCCCGTCGGCGCCTGATCCCAGACCGACGGTCACCAGACCACAATCACATTGGGGCAGAATCAAACCGAAGGTGTACCCCATTCGCCGCGACATCGCATTGCCGGTGATGACGTTCTCGCCGATCGCAAACTTGTTGAAAGACTCGATGGTTCCAGGCGCGACGATCGGAATCTTGCCGGACACCACGTCTGCTTCGTCGACGAGGCCCTTGACGCCGGCGTAGTGGTCGAAATGCGTGTGGGTATAGATGATCGCGACGATCGGCTTGTTGTTGCCGAGTTCACGGCGGAAGAGTTCCAGGCCTGCTTTGGCTAGATCAGCGCTGGTGGTGGTGTCGATGATGACCAGTCCGTCCGGCGCATCGACAATGGTCAGGTTAACCGCGAACCTGACTTGGTACAGCCCGTCGACAACCTTGTAGAGCCCGCAGCGCCTCACCAACTGCGACTGCCGCCACAGACTGGGGTTCACAGAGTCAGGCGCTTGCTTGTCATCGGTGATGTACTCGAGAGGTTGACCGTCGTGAATCAGATCGCCCTCGTCGTTGAAGACCTGATCGTTCTCCCACCCGGCGATGAACCCGCGGTCCGCGTCGCCGAAATCCTCCCGGTCAGACATGGGATAGTCGTCGACTGCCGCGCGATTGACCTCGACGGTGAACGGTGTTGCAGGCTTGGTCTCAGCACCCATGAGCACTCTCCTCCGGTCCTTGTGTCCTCGTCCACGCAAGAACGCGATGCCATCGGACGTGACCTCACGCGGAACCCTCTGCAACCAATCTGGTGGCCACGCGGAATTCGCGCATCACCCGTGGCAGATGAGATCGCGGCTGAACCCCAGGTGGCCGGGGATCGCATCGAGCAGACGCCACTTGAAGGAAGTCACTTGGCGGACGCTGAGGCCGCGCGTAGCCCCTCACACATCGCTGCGAAGGCGCGGTCGTCGGCGGGATCCGCCGGCACTGCCAGTGCAATGCCGTCGCAGAGACTCGCGTATTTCGAACTCAGCACCCCGGGGAGTTCGGCGTAGGTGCATTGCGTGACCAAGATGTCGAGAACATCGTCCGTGAGCACCGCTGGTAGTCGATCCCAATCACCCGTTCGTGCCATCGCAGTCAGCTTCTCGCCGATTCCCGCCAAGCCGAGAACCTCGAGCGCGGTTCGATATGCCGGTGTCGAGTAGAGAAAGGCAAGTTCACTGCGCACCGCTTCTCGTCGAGCAAGTATCGCGGCACGATCTTTGCCGGTGATCGTCTTCGGAACGGCAATCAGCCGCGGCTTCCTTCCTCCTGCCGTCAATGATGGAATGATCTTCTCCGCGAGCACCTTCGGATGGGAGCTGGTGGGGTGAGCAACAAAGCCGTCGGCGACGGCTCCTGCCAGTGAGCACATGCGGGAGTTCACTCCCCCGGTCCAGATCTCGGGAGCTGGAACGTCGAGCGGCCCCGGATTGAAGTAGGGCTGCAGTCGGTTGAAGGTGTAGTGCGAGCCGGCATAGTCGAGTTCGCCGCCCGTCTGGAACGCTTGAAATATCTCCCGTACAGCACTGACGTAATCGCGCAGTTGTGCAACAGGATTGGTCCACGGCATCGAGTACCGCCCGACGATGTTCCCGCGCACCTGCGTTGCGAGCCCCAGTTGAAATCGCCCACCCGAGAAACCTGCAAGATCCCAGGCAGCCAAAGCCGTCACCATGGGACTGCGCGCAAACGCGACAACCATCGACGTCCGGACAGTGAGAGTACTGCTGTGCTCGACGGCCAGTGCCGCCACGGCAAAGGGGTCGCGAATGGTCTCGGAGATGTGCACCGTGTCGAAACCGAGGTTCTCGATGCGTTCGACGTGCTGAGCCACCTGCCGCAGCGGAGTGTCGGCAGGTAGCGAGGTCACCAATTCCATGTCAGCCCAAAGGCTCCAGACGAATCGACAGCAGCTTTCCTTCTGTTGCCACCTTGCGAGCGTGTTCGTTGAAGTCCGGGGCGGCACAGACGAACAGCGTACGACCGTCGGAACCGCCGAGCCCGCAAGCGAAGACGCCGCTGTCGAAGGCAATTTCATCGATTATCTTGCCAGACGGGTCGACGTGGAGAATTCGACTTCCGAGTGCGTCGGCCACCCACATCGAATCGTCTCCGTCGATGCAACATCCGTCGGGCGCAACGACGATCTCAGCGAGGGTGGTCTCCATCTCGGGTCCACCAGGTACCGGCCCGAACGACGCCCAATCACGGCGTTCGCCCAGAGAGCCGTCGGGCTGGACGGCAAACGCACTGATTCGATTTCCCAGCGTTTCGTCCACGAGCAGATCTCCGGTCGACGTCAGAGCCATCCCGTTGGGGAAGTGGAGATCTCGCGCCACGACGTGCACCGATCCGTCCGGGTCGACGCGGAGGAGATCTGCCGTCTCGACGGGGGCCAGGTTCATCAGGTCGAACCCGAAGTTGCCCACGTACGCTCGTCCCTGCGCGTCGACCAGCATGTCGTTGACGTTGGCACTCACGTACTCGGACAAGTCTGCGTGCACCACCAAATCGCCATCGGATTCTCGCCGCAGAATCTTCTGGTCCCGCATGGAGACGACCAGTAATCTGCCGTCCGGAAGCCACCCCAACCCGGACGGCTGCCCTGGAATCTCCGCCTCGACGCGTACGTCGGTCCCGTCCTCACGGGCCGAAATCACCTGGTAGGTATAGAAGTCCGACACCCAAATTCGGTCCTCGTGCCAGCGCGGGCATTCGAAGTAGGTATATCCCTCGAGAACTACCGCAACCTCTGGTGCCATCAGGCTCTCCCACGTCGGTGATTGAATGGTGTGTTCACTCCATTCAATCACCGGTGCCCCGGTGGCGGTGTCCGATTCCCGACTACTCGCCGCGGTATACCTTGTCCAGCACGTCGAACGCGGATTCCCACCCGTCGTAGACGTTGCCGTCGCCCTTGAAACCCGGGATCCCGACCAGATGGAATGTCATCTCGGTCTTGTCTCCCCGATCTGCGAGCGTGACCGTGATTCGAGGCGCG
>NZ_LEKE01000104.1:0-6795 GCF_001029585.1 Rhodococcus sp. ARP2
CTGCGGTGCAGTTGGCTGATCCGGCGGAGGCTTTGCCGTTCGTGAAGACGTTGCGTGAGCACGGTATTTCGGGTCGCGCGGCGGGTCAGGGTGCGATGCAGATTTCGCCGACGTTCGTCATGACCGACGATCAGGTCGCGGAGATGGCAGCAGGGATCCTCGCAGCCCTGGGCTAGGTACCTCGTTTTCCGTTGACAGACATCGTGTTACGGAATCATTAAGCCGAAGAAAATGTTTGGACCCTTCGCGGCGCGGTCCTCATTTCGGTCGAAACTGTCTCCAGCACTGACGATGACCCCTGCCCGCGTCATCTGCCACCATTGTTGCCAATCTCGGCGAGTGGGTTCTGGCAGATTGTCATCACGTCCAAATCTGATTGCTGCATTAGCGTTTCACTCCAGACACGGTGTTTGTGAGCTGGGGCACAAAGCATTTCGAACACCTTCCTCCTTCGCGAAAGGTCTCGTCATGCCGATCTGGACGTTGCACGGAGACGGAAAGAACATCGGACCCGGTGAAGTGGTCGCTCCCGGCGAGCGACTCAGTTGGGGAAGAACCATCGGGTTGGGTGGCCAGCATGTCGTGTCGATGTTCGGCGCGACGTTCGTCTTCCCGATCATCATGGGGCTCAATCCTCAACTTGCCGTGATGATGTCGGGCTTTTGTACGCTCTTTTTCCTCCTGGTGGTCAAAGGACGCGTCCCCAGTTACCTCGGTACGTCGGCGGCCTTCGTCGGCGGCGTTGCCGCTATTCGTGCTCAGGGTGGAACGACGGCGGAAGTGACCGGTGCGATTCTGGTGTCGGGGTTGGTTCTGGGATTCGTCGGCATCGCCATCCACTTTCTCGGCGGTGGCGTCATCAGTAAAGCGCTACCGCCGGTGGTCACCGGCGCTGTGGTGATGCTGATCGGTTTCAACCTGGCGCCCGTTGTCGCGGGGTTGTACTGGCCGCAGGACCAATGGGTGGCACTGATCGTGATGGTTGCCCTGATCGTGATGAGCGTTGCGCTACGCGGCTTCCTGGGACGTATCGCCATTCTCGTCGCGCTGGTTTTCGGCTACATCTTCTCGTGGGTCCTCGACCGGGTCTCCGGTCCGATCACGTCCGCCGGCGGTAGTGGAGCACCCACCGAGCACTTTCGTGTCAACTGGGATTCGGTGCACTCGGCGTCATGGTTCGGGTTGCCGCCGTTCTCGGACGAAGCCAACGGAATCGTCGGTATCCACGCTCCCTCGTTCAGCCTCACGTTCATCGTTCTGGTCCTTCCCGGTGTCATCGCACTGGTCGCGGAAAACGCCGGTCACGTCAAGGCCGTCGCCGAGATCACGGGCGACGATCTCGACCCGTACATCGGACGCGCAATTGCCGGTGACGGTTTTGCCACCGCCATCGCCAGCGCAGTAGGCGGCTCTCCCACGACGACACACGCCGAGAACATCGGTGTCATGGCGGCCACTCGGGTGTACTCGACCGCCGCGTACGTGATCGCGGGTGTCATCGCGATCCTGCTCGGCTTCTCCCCCAAGTTCGGGGCGGTCATGGCGGCGACTCCCGGCGGCGTTCTCGGCGGAATTCTTGTGGTTCTGTTCGGCATGATCGGTCTGCTCGGCGCCAAGATCTGGAAAGAGAACGGTGTCGACTTCGGGAATCCGCTGAATCTGATGCCGATCGCCGCCGGTCTGATCATCGGTATCGGCGACACGGCTCTGAAGTTCAGTGACACGTTCTCACTCGGAGGCATCGCGCTCGGCACCATCGTCTTGATCGTGATGTACCACTTCTGCCAGTTCGTCGGGTCCAGGAACCCCGAACTGAACAGGCCGGAGCCCGGCAGGCGACCGGGCTCCACGACGGGTCCGGATACGTCAGATGACGAACGGGAAGAGCCCGTGGCGCAGCTCACGTGATGCCAAGTTGAATGTATGCCAGGTATGACCCGTGACCGTTGTCACATCTGCACAAAACGTGAAGTGACTCATAGAGGCAGGATTGAGTAATGAAACCGTCGCCGCTGACTTATCACCGACCGTCCTCGGTCGAGGACGCGTGCCGAATCCTCTCCGAGGTCTCTCACGAGGGGAAGGTGCTCGCCGGTGGGCAATCGCTTGTGCCGCTGCTGTCCATGCGCCTCGCCGCGCCCGCCCACATCGTCGACATCGGATCGATCCCGAACCTCGCTTCGGTGACCTCGTCCGAAGACGAAGGAGTGCGGTTCCAGGCCCTGGCCACGCACTCGGTGCTGGCGGCCGACGAAGGTGCTCGTCGAGTTCAGCCTCTACTGAACCGTGCTCTGCAGTTGGTAGCGCACCCCACGATCCGTAACCGCGGGACGAGCGTCGGTTCCATCGTCCATGCCGACCCGTCGGCGGAGATGCCGGCAGTCCTGACACTGCTCGGCGGCAGCGTGACCGTCCAGTCGGTGCGTGGCACCCGCGAGATCGCGTCGACGGATCTCTTTGCCGGTCCTCTCGAGTCGAGCCTGGAATCGGACGAGATCGCGGTGTCGGTGTCGGTGCCCGGCGCCGAACCCGGAGTGGGGACCGCCATCGACGAGATCGCGCGTCGTCACGGTGACTATGCACTGGTCGGCGTCGTCGCCCGGATTCGCGTGGTCGACGGTCTGGTGGCCGAAGCGCACATGACGTACGTGTCCGCCGGAGAGCTGGGGCAGGTCGTGGACTACACGGACGTGCTGGCGGGGGCGTCCGCGACGGATCAGCGAGACCCGCGATGGCGCACTCTCGGAGAATGCGCCCGCGCGCAGATAGATACCGAGGCAGACATTCACGGGACGGCGGCGTACCGCTCGCAGTTGGTGTCCGCGCTCACGGCGCGGGTCGGCTTCGCGGCGGCAACGGATGCTCTCAGTGAGAACGCAGTACTGGCAGGAAAGTGGTGACAATGTCCAAAAACGATCGCTCCATCGATGATCAACTTGCCGAGTTGGCAGCAGACACCGGTGAGCACCATGTGGCCGTGACGTTCACGCTCAACGAGGTGACGAGCACCGTCGTTCTTCCCTCCCGCACCTTGGCTTCGGATGCCATTCGTCACCACCTCCGTAAGACGGGCACGCACGTCGGTTGTGAACACGGCGTGTGTGGTGCGTGCACCGTGCTGCTCGACGGCAAGCCGGTTCGGTCCTGCCTCGTCCTCGCTGCCAGCCTCGAAGGTCGATCGATCACGACCGTCGAAGGCCTCGTTGAGCCGGACGGTACTTTGCATCCGGTTCAGCAGGCGTTCAAGGATTGTCACGGTCTGCAGTGCGGATTCTGCACACCGGGATTCGTGACGACCATCGCGGCGTTTCTCGAGGAGAACCCCAATCCCACACGTGAGGAAGCAACCGACGCGATCGCGGGAAACCTCTGCCGTTGTACGGGATACCAGAACATCAGGGCGTCGGTTCTGCGCGCAGCCGAGATCAAGCGTGAACGGGCCGGGCAGTTCCCGCTCGGAATCGACGACGCGTCCACTCGGGAGGCGTTGGATCGCAAGGTGCGGGGAACGACGAATCCCGTCGGAGGACGGGCGGGTAAGGCATGAGTACTCCGGTCAAACCAGCAAAGCGCAACGGGGCGAAGCACCCGGCTTCCGATCATTCGACGGCCGATCATTCGGTTGCCGACGACGGCAAGTTCTTCGGTAAACCGATTCCGCGCGAGGAAGATACGCGTCTGCTCAGCGGTCAGGGGCGATACCTCGACGATCTGGGCCACAACGCGCTGATCGCGGCATTCGTCAGGTCGCCGCACGCTCATGCGCGAATCATCGACATCGACATCGACCAGGCGCTGGAAGTGCCTGGTGTGCATGCCATCTACACCTACGAAGATCTCCTGGCCGACACGCCGGAAATGGCGGAGAACCTGCCACTGCTCATTCCGCATCCGGGAATCATCGCTCCGCGCAACGGGTATCCCCTCGCGAAGGACGAGGTGAAGCATGTCGGCGAAGCCATCGCCATGGTGGTCGCCGACAACCGGTACATCGCCGAGGACGCTTGCGCGAAGATCGACGTCACCTACGAGGCGCTGAAGCCTGTAGTGGGGATCGACGTCGCTCGCACCGCCGCCAACGCCGTCCACGCCGACGTTCCGGACAACGTCGCCGCTCACCTGCAGCACGGGTTCGGAGATCTGGATGCCGAACTGGCCGCCGCGCCGCACCGACTGACGCTGGATCTCGAAATCGAGCGTTCGGCTTCCATGCCGATGGAGGGCAAGGGTGTCTACGCGCGCTGGGACGGCGACGAGAACACCCTCACGTTCTGGACCTCCACCCAGACCTCCACGTCCGCCCGCGCCGCAATCGCCGCGCGATTGGGGATGGCGCTGAACAAGGTTCACTGCATCGCTCCTGACGTCGGCGGTGGATTCGGCGTCAAGATCGTTCACCCGTGGCCCGAAGAAGTGATGATCACGTGGGCCGCTCGACGCCTCGGCCAGGCCGGCATCTCCTGTGAGGTGAAGTGGGTCGAGGATCGCCGTGAGCACTTCATCTCGAGCGCGCACGAGCGTGGGCAGATCCAGAAGGTCGACATCGGATTCGACGACGAGGGTCGTCTGTTGGCGTTCGACTTCACGTTCTGGCACGACAACGGTGCCTACCTGCCGTACGGGATCATCGTCATGATCAACACCGCGACGCAGGTTCTCGGGCCGTACAAGCCGAAGTCGTTCCGGGTCAACGCCTATTCGCTGTACACCAACACGGTCATAGTGACCCCGTACCGCGGCGCCGGACGTCCGCAGGCCGTGTTCGCGATGGAGCGATCCATGGACGCCATCGCCAAGTACCTGAACAAGGACAAGATCGCGGTGCGGGAGGCGAACTTCATTCGCCCCGAGGACATGCCGTACGACTTCGGCCTGATGTTCCAGGACGGACGCCCGTTGATCTACGACACGGGCGACTACCAGGCAGGCATCGACAAGCTCAAGAAGCTCATCGACTGGGACGGATTTCCCGAGTACCAGAGGAAGGCTCGCGCCGAAGGGCGGTCGGTCGGAATCGGTATCGGTGCGTACGTCGAGGGAACCGGCCCGGGACCTTACGAGGGTGCCCACGTCGTGGTCGAGACGTCCGGAAAGGTCAAGGCGGCAACAGGCTTGACGACGCAAGGCCAAGGCCATCAGACCGCGTTCGCCCAGATCGTTGCGGACGATCTCGGAGTCAAGGTCTCCGACGTCGAGATCGTCACGGGTGATACCCGTCGGTTCGGTTATGCCGTAGGCACTTTCGCCTCGCGTGGGGCGGTCATGTCGGGTTCGGCCTTCCATGTCGCGGCGCAGATGGTCGCGGAGAAGGCGAAGAAGATCGCCTCCGGAATCTTGGATCTGCCGGAAACCGAACTGGAACTCCGGGAAGGCCACGTGTGCAAGATCGGCACCGAAGCCGGTGTGGAAGGTACGTCCGTACCGCTGAGTGTTGTTGCCGTGCTGTCGAACCCGCTACGATATGCGTTCGACCGTGAGTCGAAGCTGGCCACCGGTTTCGCCAAGACCGACACGGACATGTCGAAGCCGCCGATTCCCGAGGGTGAGCAGCCCGGTCTGGAAGCAACCGGCTACTACTCGCCGCCCAGTTCCACCTTCGCTTCGGGAGTGCACGCGGCGATCGTCGAAACCGATCCCGTGACAGCCGAGATCACGGTCCGTCGTTACGTTGTCATCCACGACTGCGGAAACGTGATCAACCCCCGCATCGTCGAAGGTCAGGTCATGGGCGCCGTCGCGCAAGGTATCGGCGGCGCACTCTACGAACGGATCGTCTACGACGAGCACGGGCAGATGCTCAACGCGTCGTACATGGACTTCTTGATGCCGTTCGTCACCGAGATGCCGGATTCGCTCGAGATGGATCACACCGTCACGCCGTCAGGGCTCAACCCACTCGGAATGAAGGGGGCCGGTGAGGCCGGTGTGATCCCCACCAGCGCCGTCATCGCGGCCGCCATCGAGGACGCCGAAGGAATCTCGATCACGTCCATGCCCATTTCACCGTCCGAACTGTTCGAACTTCGACTCGCGCATGCGGGTTCGTCATCAGAGGAGAATGCATGAGAATCGCCGGCACCGCGCAGCTGACGGCACCTCGCGAAGAGGTCTACGACAAGCTCCAGGACGGTCGTGTACTGGCCGCGACCATTCCCGGTGTGCAGTCGCTCGAGCAGCTCACGGACAATCACTACAAGCTCTCCATCATGGCCGGAGTTGCGTCGATCAAGGGCGTCTACGACGGCGAGGTTGTTCTGTCGCAACAGAATCGGCCCAATTCGTTTGTCATGACGGCTTCGGGGGCTGGTGCTCCCGGTACGGTGAAGGCGGACGTCACGGTCACCTTGACGGAGAACGAGGGTGGCACGCTGCTTTCGTATGACGCCGATGCCGTGGTCGGCGGGATGGTCGGCGGCGTCGGGCAGCGCATGATCACCGGTGTAGCCAAGAAGATGGCCGGGGTGTTCTTCAAGAGCATCGACGGCGTCATTGCCAACGGCATCCCCGAGAAGGTCACTGCCGCCGTGGCGGCGGCAATACCGGCAGTGGCGGTCGAAGGCGCGCCGGTGGTTTCCGGAGCTGTCGCGGCACCGGCGGTTCTTCCGGCCGCTGCACCGACAGCGGGTGGCACAGATGCTCGCACGGTGATGGTCAGCGCCGTCGTCGGCGCAGCCATTGCTTTGTCAGGTGTTGCTATAGGCGGATTCCTGGCGCGTTCTGGTTGTCGCGAGTAGTTCACTCAGGTGTCAACAGCTGATTCACGATGAGGGAAACGCCCCGAACCGACCAGGTTCG
>NZ_LEKE01000063.1:0-6710 GCF_001029585.1 Rhodococcus sp. ARP2
CGACTTCGTTGTCGGTCAACTGGGTGCCGATTCCGTTGCGGAGCAGTTCTGCTGCCGCCGGATCTGCGGCGTCGGCGCGGGCAAGCGCCATCGCGAACAGGACAGTCCGCTTACCGGCGATGAGATCGTCGCCCGACGGTTTGCCCGTGACGGACGGATCTCCGAAGACACCGAGCAGGTCGTCGCGAAGTTGGAAGGCAATCCCGATGTCGGTGCCGAACGTCCGGTAGGCATCGATCAACTCGGCGTCTGCACCGAACAGTGCGGCGCCGAGGTGCAGTGGGCGTTCGATCGTGTACGCGGCGGTTTTGTAACGGTTGACCCGCATGGCTGCCTCGACGGTCTCGTCTCCGCGGGCTTCGTTGCTGATGTCGAGGAATTGGCCACCGAGCACCTCGGTGCGCATTGCCGACCAGACCGGGCTCACTCGTGCGGCCGCGTCGGGGCTGATCCCGGATTCTCGGATCATGTCGTCAGCCCAGGCCAAGGCCAGGTCGCCGAGAAGAATGGCGACGGCCTCGCCGAAGTGCGCGGAGTCGCCGCTCCACTCCTCGCCTCGGTGCTGGTCCTCGAATTCGACGTGAACGGTCGGGAAGCCGCGCCTGGTCGTTGATGCGTCGATGATGTCGTCGTGGACGAGCGCGCAGGCCTGCACCAGTTCGAGGGCCGCGCATGCACGAATCACCGCCTCCGCGTCGCTCCCGTTCGGGTCGCCTCCGGCGCCGAGCCATCCCGTCCAGGCGAACGAGGGCCGGACGCGCTTTCCTCCGCGCAGGACGAAGGCTTCGAGGGTGCTGACGGCTTTCTCGTATCCACCGCCGATGTTCGAGACGAGTTCGCGGCGTGAATCGAAGAAGTCGCGGAGCGCTCCTTCGAACATGCCTGGCAGTTCGAGTGAGGTCGGATGCGGTGCGGTGTTGGTCGAACTCTGTCCAACGCGCGCGGTTCCTGCGGACAGGGTGGCCTCCAAGATCGGTATGTTCTCGCGCCGGAGGGTTACACGGAAGCGAGCTTGAGGCCCAGCTTAGTGGGGGTTGGAATCAACGGGGGTTCGGGCCGTGAACTGCGTGATCCTGACATTCGGGATACGCGGTCCTGGGCGATGAGCTTGTTTGCAGCTGGAAAACATATGCTTGACCGGTGACATTCGATCCAGTCAGGGGCCGCTCCAGCGAGGGGTGGGCCACCCGAACACCGTCGATCGTCGATCGGATCGCTTCCTCGACAGGTAGCCGTATTCCGTTCTCGGTCGAGTTTTCGCCGCCGCGCGACGCTGACGCCGAAGCGCGCCTGTGGCGTGCGGTGCGTACCTTCGAGCGGCTCGGACCGGCGTTCGTCTCGATGACTTACGGCGCAGGTGGCTCGACGCGCGATCGTACGGTGCGCGTCACCGGCGAACTGGCCGAGGAGACGACCCTGCTGCCGGTTGCTCACCTGACTGCCGTCTCGCACAGCACCGAAGAACTTCGCGCCATGGTCGGTGCATACGCCGACCGTGGCATCAGCAACATCCTCGTGTTGCGCGGCGATCCGCCCGGCGATCCGCTCGGCGAGTGGAAGAAGCATCCCGAAGGCGTCGAGTACGCCGAGGAACTCGTGCGGATGGTCCGTGACCTGGGCGACTTCCACGTCGGCGTCGCGTCGTTCCCCGAGGGGCATTACCGCGCTCCGGACTTGGCGTACGACACGAAGTACCTGGTGTCGAAGTTGCGTGCCGGCGCCGAGTACTCGATCACGCAGATGTTTTTCGACGTGGAGGACTACCTCCGTCTCCGTGACCGGGTGAGTGCATACGACGCAGAACAGGGCGCCAAGCCGATCATCCCGGAGATCATGCCGGTAACGTCGCTGCGCTCGGTGCGGCGCATGCTCGAGCTCTCGGGCTCGTCATTGCCCCCTGCTCTCGAGCGTCGATTCGACGCCGCGGCCGGAAGCGGTCCGGACGAGAACCGTGCAGCGGTCCGCGAACTCGGCATCGATCTGGCCACCGAGATGGGTGAGCGGTTGATCGCCGAAGGCGCTCCGTGCCTGCACTTCATCACGTTGAACTTCGCACGCGCCACCAGTGAGGTCCTCGAGCGACTCGGTCTCACCCCCGACACCTCTGTCGGGACAGCACAAGCCGTCTGATCTCCGGTTGCCCCGCTCGACACCGATCGCGTGGGCAATCGTCAGGCGCTACTTCGTGGTGTTTTTCGGATTCCTGTTGTCAGCTTGCCTGCTGACAGGTGATTTCGTGACAGGCGTCTTCATGGCCGGTGCTTTCGCGGCGGGCGCGCGCTTGATCGGTGCTCGATTGCGCGCCATCCAGGCCATTGCACCGACGATAATCGCGACACCGAGCGCCAGCCCGGCCATGATTCCTGCCCAGCCGGCGAAGCTTCGGGTGCTGGGGTCCGCGTAGTTGACCTCGGCACGCATTGTCGACACCTCGCCGGCGGGCAAAGTCCACGACACCCGGGAATCGCCGTCTCGTGTTCCGTTGGTCGTGCCGACCCGTGCCGGGAAGGCGATGCTGACCTGGACGTCGGCGCCCTGAGTCGGAACCGTCTTCAGGTCTGCCTTGCCGTCGAGCGTGACGGTGTCCCCGGATCGCTTGAGGGTGATCTGGAACGACCCGGATCCCTCGGCATACATCGAGCCCAGTTGGGCGACGTCACCGAAGGACAAGTCGCTGAAGAACGCCTGGCTGCCGACGTATCCGTCCTTCTTGTATTCCTGAACCCGTATCTTGTCCTCCAGCGAGGAAGGCGGGGTCAGCTGCGGACCCTTGTCCGCCTCGTTCGCCGGAATAGCGGCAGCTACCACCTGTCCGGTCACACGATCGTTCGCGGACACTCCCATCGACACCTGCACGCGGATGCACCCGGCAAGCAAGGGAACAAGCATGAGGGCGAGCGCGGCAACCGTCAGGAAACGTTTCCGACTGGTCGGCTTGGCGGCGGGATCGGTGGACTGTTGCACAGTGGTCATCGTGCCAGCCGTGGCGTAGCCAGTCATCGAGGCGGGGGCGTGTCGGCGGGTGAAGTTCGGCGGGTGACCTTCACGACCTGCTCGAACGACGCAGCCACTGACTCGCTTTACCCCGGCGGCTGTCGGACAGTGCGATTCGAGCCGCACTGCGACCACTGGCTCCGGACACACCACCACCGGGATGCGTCGATGCTCCGGTCAGATACAACCCGTCTGCTCCCGGAACGCGATGGCCGGACAGTTCGGGAAGCGGTCGCCACAACATCATCTGATCGAGTGACATCTCGACGTGCATGACATTTCCGCCGATCATCCCCAATTCCGACTCGATGTCGCGGGGAGTCTGAATGAAGCGGTCGAGGACGGAATCGGCGAATCCGGGTGCAAAAGCCTCCATCTCGCCGACGATCCGGTCGGCCTCGGCCTCGGCGACCGACGCCCAATCGCGATGTCCGCTGAGACGATACGGCTGCCACTGCGACCACAGTGTCACCTGATGCCGCCCGGCCGGGGCGATCGTGGGATCGATTCCGCTGAAACTCATTCCGAGAACCGCAGGGCGAGGAGGCAGTTCCCCCGCCAGTGCTGCGCCGTGTGCAGTGCGCAAGTGGGCGCGATCGGAAACGAGTAATTGCAATCCCGAGGTACTTTCCCGTGTCGTGGCGTCGCCGCGGTAGGAGGGGAGCGCAGATGTCGCCAGTCGCAATACAGCGCCGATGCCGGGGCCGACCCTGATCTTCCGCCGCCAGTGATCGAGCGTGGTTCGGTCGAAGCCTCCGTTGCCCAGGAGATCGAGTGTCGTGAGGATGTGGCAACCCGCGATTACCTTGCGAGCGTGAACTTCTCGACCGCTCTCGGTTGTGACGGTCCAGTGATCAGAGTTCCGGCGGATCGACGTCACGCCGTCACCGAGCGCGACGGTGGCGCCGTCGACAGCCATCCGGGATGCCAACGCAGCACTCAGTGCGCCGCTCCCTCCGACTGCTCGCCCGGGCGGCAGGACGTGCATGAGGGCCGCGAAGCCGACCATCGGAGCGGTTCCCGGTTCCGACATCGGAGGCCCGGACTGGGCGCCGAACCACGCCAACGCTGCCTTGAGTGCCTCACTGTCGAAATACTCGTCCAGCAGTGCGTCGCCCGGCGCGAGGAACTGCCGCGACAGTTCGCTGTTGCCGCGCGCTGTGGCCAGTCCTCCGAACGCACCGATCAGGTTCGATCCGGTGGGCGGTGTGGAAAATGCCTTCATCACGTGTCGGCTGCGCTCCGACCAGACCGCGACGAACCGCCGGTACGCGTCGGCGTCCTTTGTCCCGCAAGCTCGTTCGATGGACCGGCAGGTTGCATCGAGGTCGCGATGAAACACGATGCCCGGCCCGTCGGTGCCAGGGGCGGGCGGAGCGAACGCCCACGGGTCACAGTCGATGTAGCGAAGGCCGTGCGCGCCGAGTCCGAGTTCCTCGATGATGCCGCTGTGTCGGATCATGAGGTGTGCAGACGACCCCCGGTCCACCTTGTATCCGGGAAATCGCTCGACGGTCGAGACGGCACCGCCGAGAACCGTGTCCTTCTCGAGAACCTCGACCGACCAACCCTCGCGTGCGAGATACGCGGCCGAAACGAGCGCGTTGTGTCCGGAACCGACGACGACGGCGTCGAGAAATGCGCTCACAGCGGCAGTCCACGGCCGAGGACCGCAAATGGCCGGTTGTCGCCGGCAAAACGAAATCTGCGGAGCACGTCGCGAAAGCCGAGACGGCGGTACAGCCGCCAGGCTCGGTTGTCCTCGTCGAACACCTCAGGTGTCGACAACAGAACGCTGCGTTCGGTTCGATCGACGAGGAGGTGGCGCAAGAGCGATTCGCCCAATCGGTGACCTTGACCGTTCGGATGCACGTGGAGTTCGGTGAGTTCGAAGTAGTCGCTCAGAATCGCGTCGATCTCGCTCTGAGGGCGACCCGAGCGCCGAAGCCCGTGCAGTACCTGTTGATGCCACCACTGGTCCGGGCTCCCGCGATACCCGTAAGCGATCCCCACCAGCGGCAGATTTTCGTGTGACGGTTGCTGGGGAACCGCCAATGCGCCGACGGCTTTCCAGCCAGGCCGGTTCGCGTGCTCCTGCCACATCGGTGCGCGATGGAACTCGGTTCCTCGCGGATAGTCCATCGCAGTGACGTACACGGCCAGTGCCTCGTGGAGTCGACTCGCGAATTCTTCACGATCGAGGTCGACCGTATGTGGTGTCCAGGCGATCTGCGGGTCGACCGGTCTCACCTCTTCTCTTGACGGCGTGTCGGTGGGTGCAGTTATATTGAATAGGTCGAACAGATGTTCGATGTGGGTGATCCGGAGATGCCCGAAGGGAAGCGGGCATCTCCGGCCCACCTGGCCTTGGATCCTTACGGTGCAGGAGGTGCCCCGATGTCCGAGCATGTAAAGCCTGATCGTGTGAAGTGCCAACGAACTCTTCCGGCCGGGTTGTCGAGCCCGTCGGATGCCGCTATCTCGCGATTGCCGATATCGGCGAGGCGGTCCTTCGGTGCGACGGACGCCAGCCACCGCACTGCGCAAGTGGGAAAGTCCGGTGTGGCGTGGGGGCTCCTCCGGAAGGCGGATGCGCTTCTCGAGGAAGCGATTGGGGCGGGCGATCCTGCCGACCGGTTCCGGTGTGCCTATCTGGCAGCACTACGTGGTGCCGGGGCAGTGTTGGCCGCCGCTCCTGCCGGTGCCGGATCGAAGCGCAAGCGAAGCGGAAACGCGTGGGTTCTGATGGACGCCGCAGCGCCCGCGTTCGGAGCGTGGTCGAAGTTCTTCGCGGGGTGGTCCGCTGCGCGTGCGGCCGTGGAAACCGGTGTGTCGATCGTGATCACGGACTCCGATTCCGATGCATTCTTCGCCGAGGTCGGTCGTTTTCTCACGGCGGTCGAAGATTTCATCGGTCAGGACGCGTCCGAGCATTTGCGAGCGTCGTGAACAAATGGTCCGTGTTGGCAGTTGTTTCCGGGGAATTTCCTGGTCCGCACAGGCAAATGGAGCCGAATCGGGGCCCTTCGGCACGAATACGTACGCTTGTGGCGGAACTCGTACCCGGAGTTGGTGGTCCGAGACCTAAACTGCTCGTATTATGAAAACAGGTAATCGTGCAACTTGATTACCCGCCGCCCCACACCGTGGGGTGGTTGCCAAACTTCCAGTGCCGGGGGAGGTACCGTGCCACTCTCCGAGCACGAGCAGCGCATGCTCGATCAGATCGAGAGCGCTCTCTATGCCGAAGACCCCAAGTTCGCCTCCAATGTGAGGGGCGGCCGTATGCGGGCGCCGTCGAGTAGACGGCGGTTCCAAGCAGCGGCTCTATTCGTGCTGGGTCTGGTCCTGCTGATCGCGGGGGTTGCCCTCCCGCTCAAGCCGGGCGGTTTTCCGATCATCAGCCTGTTCGGTTTCTTGTTCATGTTCGGCGCAGGGGTCTTGTTCCTCTGGGGTGGTGGACGCAAGTCCGCAGCAGCAGCCGAACCCGCTTCCGAAGGTGGCAATCATCCCTCCGGTCCGCCGGGTAGGGGTAGTGCCGGTGGATCCGGGCGGGGACGCGGCCGCAAGTCCGGCGGCGGATTCTCGTCGCGGATGGAAGATCGATTCAAACGCAGGTTCGAGCAGGACTAGCTCTCCCGCCCTTCTTCGGGCGTACTTCGAGAGTGGTGCAGTTCGGACATGACGCCCTCTGTAGGGCACGGACGACCACACGT
>NZ_LEKE01000021.1:0-6689 GCF_001029585.1 Rhodococcus sp. ARP2
CCGCGATACATGTCCGGAAAGCGTTGGGCGAGCATCATTGCACCCATTGCGCCCATGGAATTGCCGGCAATCGCGTTGATTCCGTTGGTCTTGAGTCGCGCGTCGATCAGCGGTGGCAACTCCTCGGTGATGAAGGTTTCCCACTTGTGCAGTCCCAGCCGCGGATCCGGGTTCTCCCAGTCCGAGTACAGGCTCGCGATCCCACCGTTGAGCATCACGACGTTGACGTTCTTGTCGGCGAAGAACGCCGGGGCGCCGCCGATCGTCATCCATCCGCTGCTCTTCTCTCCGGCGTCGACGCCCTCGAGCATGTACAGCGCTGGGCGCGGAACCGAATTGTCCGCGGGTAGCAAGATCTCGACGCCGACCTCGCGTCGAAGTGCAGGCGACGCCACCGTCAGCCTGACTGCCTGCGGTGCGGTCACCTTCTCGCCGACGATGGCCGGGACGACGATGTCGTCGCGCAGCTCCGGCTTGGGGCCCGGATCCTCCTGAAGCGGTCCTGGGATCGTCGACCCCGAACTCACGCTGCCCTCGACGCTGCCCAGACTTCCCGAGCTTCCCGAGCTCCCGGAACTCGGCGCTGCCGTCGACAGTCCGCCCAACTGCAAAGAAAGTGCACAAACGGCCAAACACACCGCACCTGTGCGCGCAGATCGGATCCACGCACGCCGCTCAGTCCTCATGAAACTCCCAAACCAGTCAAAGATGTTTCCGTGAACATACCGTGCAGTTCGGACTTTCTTGGACAAACGACCACGACAAGATCTGTCGGTCGCCGCTACTAGGCTGGCCCCGTGCAACCGGATTCAGTCAGGGCCCTCGACCTCGACCGAATTCGTGCTGTCGTGGGCACAACCACCTACGAACGCGGACTTACCTACCTGCGGCAGAATGCAGTCGAATCCATCGCATGGAACGACACCGCTGACACCTTGACCGGCGCTGTATCGGGAACTGCGCGAGAGCCGTACACCTGCACGATTTCGGTAAGTCGCAGCGCGGCCGGTACAGCAACGTTCACGCGTGGCCTCTGCACGTGTCCCGTGCGGATGAACTGCAAGCACGTAGTCGCGTTGGTGCTCGCAGCGGTGGCCGAGGCGAACAAGACTCCACAACACCTCGGATGGGACAGCGCGCTCGAGGAGTTGCTCCGACCAGACCCGGCCGGCCGCACTACACGTGGACTTGGCATTCAATTCACCACCCGAACCAAGGGCGCATCGACAAGGCTCATCATCAAACCCGTACAACCAGGAGCGAGAGGGTGGATCTCCGGCGGGCTCGCCTGGAACAAACTCGGAAGCACTTTTCAGTTCCCCGCAGATCACCTCCGGGTTCTACGCGACATACATCTCCTCCACAGCGCCGGCAATTACTACAGAAATCAAAATGCCGCGGAAATCGATCTTGCCGGGTTCGCGAGCCCGCAACTCTGGTCTCTTCTTCGTGAGGCGATCACCGTGGGCGTTTCACTCGTTCACTCGAAGGCCGGCCTCGGCAACATCTCCCTACTCGACGATGCCAGCATCTGCCTCGACGTCCACGGTGCAGAAGACAACAACCTCCGCCTGACGCCCCGAATTCAGGCCGGTGGGCACATCGTCACCCATACCGACTGGGGACTGGTCGGCACGCCGGCACATGGCGTCTTCGCGCTCGACGCCGCCAACGCGATCACTCTCGCACCACTGCACACGCCGATAACCCACCAACTGAGGCAGTTGATCGACTCCGGAAAATCGGTCGACATACCCGCCGAGCATCGGGATGCATTCACTTCGCGGTTCGTGTTCAAACTCGGAAACCTCGCTCCCGTCATATCTTCCGACGGCGCCTACAACCCACCGACTGTGTCCGGTCCTCGGCTACAACTGGTCGCCACGTACGCGGACAACCACCGCATCGACATCGAATCGGCATGGAAGTACACAGTCGATGCCGACGAACTGATCATTTCTACCGCAGACACAACCACCGACGAGTCCGAGATCCGCAACCACGTTGCCGAAGACGCCATTGCCAAGAGCCTCGGTGCGGCCGCGGCGAAGGCCACTCTCGCGGGAACGTTGGCCGGCCTCGATTCCATGCAGTTCACACTCGACCTCCTCCCCCAACTCGACGCGAACGACGACGTCGACCTCACCGTCGTGGGCACTCCCGCCGACTATCGGCCCGCAGACGACGCTGTCGTGATCGGCCTCAGCACGTCAGCCCCCGACGGGAGCAGCGGATCCGACTGGTTCGACCTCGACGTCACCGTCGACGTTGCGGGACAAGGCGTTCCGTTCACCACGCTGTTCTCCGCCCTGAGCAAGGGTGAGACTCACATACTGCTGCCGGACGGCGCCTTCTTCCGACTCGACGCACCTGACCTTCTCGGTCTACACCGACTCATCACCGAAGCGCGGTCGCTGCTCGATCGACCAACCGGCAAACTCGCGATCAGCAAGTTTCAAGCCGGGCTGTGGGAAGAATTGACGGCACTGGGAAGAGTCGAACATCAGGCAGCAGCTTGGAAGAAGCAGATCGCAGGATTGCTCGGCGGTTCCGGGATCGATCCCGTCGACGTCCCCGCCACGTTGACGGCAACACTGCGCCCCTATCAGGTCGACGGATTCCGCTGGCTCAACTTCCTCCGGCAGCACAGCCTGGGCGGCATACTCGCCGACGACATGGGCCTGGGCAAGACCCTGCAAACTCTCGCAATGATCTGCACTGCACGGCAATCGAATCCAGCGGCGCCGCCCTTTCTGATCGTTGCTCCCACCAGCGTGGTCTCCAATTGGAAATCCGAGGTGGCCAAGTTTGCACCAACCCTCCACACCGCTGTCATCACGGATACTCTGCGGCGCAGAAGAACCGACCTGGCAACACTCGTCGACGGGGCGGACATCGTCGTGACGTCGTACGCTCTCTTTCGCCTCGACACCGATGCGTATTCGGCGGGCGTCTGGTCCGGACTGGTACTCGACGAAGCCCAATTCGCCAAGAACCACAAGTCCAAGGTCCACAAGTGTGCGACGGCAGTGAACGCACCGTTCAAACTCGCGATCACCGGCACTCCCATGGAAAACAATCTCATGGAGTTGTGGTCGCTCCTCGCGATCACTGCACCAGGACTGTTCCCCAGTCCCACCACCTTCACCGACGTCTACCGCAACCCGGTCGAAAAGGGAGGCGACACAGAGCGATTGGCGCAACTTCGGCGGCGCGTCAAACCGCTGATGGTTCGGCGCACCAAGGAACAGGTGGCTGCAGACTTGCCGCCGAAGCAGGAACAGATACTCGAGATCGAGTTGCATCCGAGCCATCGCGCGATCTACGACACCCATCTGCAACGCGAACGGCAGAAGATTCTCGGACTGCTCGACGACGTCGACAAGAACCGATTCACGATCCTGCAATCGCTGACGGTGCTACGCCAACTCAGTCTCGACGTCTCGCTGGTCGACGAGGAAAGCGGACCTGTCCCCTCAGCCAAGGTCGACGCTCTCGTCGAGCAATTGGACGACGTCATTGCGGGCGGACACCGTGCGTTGATCTTCAGCCAATTCACCGGGTTCCTCGGTTCTGTCCGCAAACGACTCGAAGCGGAAAAAATTCCGTACAGCTATCTCGACGGTTCGACGCGCAATCGCGGTGAAGTGTTGGAGGAGTTCAAGTCTGGCGTAGCCCCCGTATTCCTGATCAGCCTCAAGGCTGGTGGCTTCGGCCTCAACCTCACCGAGGCCGACTACTGCTTCATTCTCGACCCTTGGTGGAACCCGGCCGCCGAGGCACAAGCGGTCGATCGCACTCACCGCATCGGGCAGACACGAAACGTCATGGTCTACCGTCTCATTGCCAAAGACACGATCGAAGAGAAGGTCATGGCGCTCAAAGCCAAGAAGTCGGCATTGTTCTCGAATGTCATGGACGCCGAAGGGACACTCGGCACCGGACTCGACGCCGAGGATCTTCGCGCGCTGTTCGAGTGAGGTAGCTATTCGGTCGAACCGCACCTACCCGCTCACGGTAATGTGAGTCGAGAACGGACAACACAGAACTCCCGAACGAAGAAATCCACTTCGTTCGAACGAGAGGAACCTGAATGGGCGTCACACTTGCCAAGGGCGGCAACGTATCTCTGTCGAAAGCCGCACCCAACCTCACCAAGGTCGCAGTCGGTCTCGGCTGGGATGCACGCAGCACCAGTGGTGCCGACTTCGACCTCGACGCCAGCGCGTTGGTCACCGGCCCGGAACGCAAGGTTCTTTCCGACCTGCACTTCGTCTTCTACAACAACCTTCGCTCGCCCGACGGATCCATCGAGCACACCGGCGACAACCTCACCGGTGAAGGTGACGGCGACGACGAAGTCATCAACGTCGACCTCCCGGCTGTACCGCCCAACGTCACCAACATCTTCTTCCCCGTCTCGATTCACGACGCCGATGCCCGACTCCAGTCCTTCGGGCAGGTCACCAACGCCTACATCCGCGTCGTAGATCTGTCGAATGGATCCGAGCTGGCACGATACGACCTCTCGGAAGACGCTTCCACCGAGACCGCCATGCTTTTCGGTGAGCTCTACCGCCACAACGGCGAGTGGAAGTTCCGCGCAGTCGGACAGGGCTACGCATCCGGACTCGCCGGCATCGCCCGCGACTACGGCGTCAACATCTGATCTCTAACCAGGACACGAAACGGGGTTCGATTCGGCATTGCCGGATCGAACCCCGTTTCGGTTGTCTGCATCGAACGCGCGAGTTAACGCTGCAGGATCGCCCTCGCGAGGTGAACAGCCCAGGGAGAGTCCTCTTTGGTGCCGAACTTCCCCAGCTCGTACCCCGTAGCGCCGATCAAGCCGAGCACCTCTACGGTGCTCCCGGACGTATCACGTTTGGAAGTCTGAGCGCCGGACATGAGGACACTCGACGACCGAATCGACTCCAGTGCTCCCGCGACGAAGCGATGACGATCTGCCGGCGACAAACCAGCGGCTACGGCGAGGAGGACAAGAAGTTCCACTGCTCTCTGCGAGCCGCCCGGCGCGACCGGAACGCTGTCGACGATCACCGACCACATGATTGATGCGTCCCGCTGCGCTGACTGTCCCCGCTTCGTCAGCACAATCTGCCCTTTGCGCTTTCGCACCAGGCCAAACCTCTTGAGTACTGCGAAGAGTGATCGCCCCTTGGGAAGGTTGACAGGTCCTAGTTCGGGTTCGTCGAGCATCGCGTCGACCGTCGTGAAGAAGTCATCAGCGTCGACCCCTTCGACACCGATCAGCGTCAAGACCGCTTGAAGGCGTTGGCCCGCCTCGACGTGGACCAACTCTCCGATTGCCGACTCATCGTCAATGCCGGCTCGGGCGAGGACCGCGCGCAGTTCCGGGACTCGCGACGGTTCCAGGCATTCGACGAGCATTGCGGTGTCGTACGGCGCAACGATCTCGTCCGGTCGAGGTATATGAAGCCGATTGTTGACCTCAGCGATCTCGAATCGTGTCGGCTCGAATTCGGTTTGCGGCCATTCGAGGGTCCATTCGTGGGAGCGCAACTTCTCCGAAGCGAGGACACCGAGGAGCTGCTCGTACTCGTCAGGCCCGACGCATTCCTCCGGCGGACACGCACCGCGACCCGCGGCACACACAATTTGGAATCCGTCGGGCAGTACTTCCGAAGATTCAAGTGTCAGCGTGTGACTCCAGTTTCCGAAGCGTCCATAGCGATATCTAAGTTCATCGCCGGGCGAGGCCATGACCTCGTCCAGACGTACCGCAGACTCTACGATCGTCACTCGTCCGGCGAGGCGCTGCTCGGCGTTGCTTCCGGAAGCTACATACTCTTCGACCTCGCCGGGAAATCGGGTTCCTGACTTGGACCACGCGTGCGAATGACGGTCACTCCACCCCATTGCCCGTTGAACGACCGAATGCAGGTCATCCAGATTCAGATCCGACGCGACGAGGATTCGTCGCCAGATCTGAGTGGAAACATTGTCGACGCTGATACGTATCGCGTATTGCGCCGGTACCGCGCGCCTCTTCGAACGTAACGATCGCGCAATCTGAATGCCCCCACGCACTCCGCCAGCTTCTTGTACAAACCTTTGCAGTTCTTCAGGTTCCGTCGGAACGAGTCGCAAATGCGACACCCGCGAGCTGCTCAACCCCACCATGACACTCAGCCTAGGCCAAAGTACTAGGGACAAAGGCACAAAATCGGAGAGTACTTCGCACCTATGAGAGGGTTCACAATCTGTACCTTGGCTAACCAGTCGCTACGTGCGTCGGCGCTGGCATCTTCCTCACCCAATTCCTGCCCTGATCGTGCCCTGATCGTGCGAACGGTACGTTCGGTCGATCTGAGGCGACGAAAGTGTCGTTCGCTCGATCCCGGACGCGGTGGTCAGTCGGCGGCGTGCCCGCCCCTTGATCGTGCGAACGGGGCGTTCGGTCGATCTGAGGCGACGGACGTGCCGTTCGCTCTGAGAGTGCGGGGTGGTTTTTTGGGGGGGGGGTGTTTTGGGTACGAGAAAGCCCCCCAACCATCACTGGTTGGGGGGCTTCTCTTAATTTGTGTTCGGCGGTGTCCTACTCTCCCACACCCTGTCGAGTGCAGTACCATCGGCGCTGAAGGGCTTAGCTTCCGGGTTCGGAATGGGACCGGGCGTTTCCCCTTCGCTATGACCGCCGTAACTCA
>NZ_LEKE01000097.1:0-6669 GCF_001029585.1 Rhodococcus sp. ARP2
AAACGCCA
Organism: Rhodococcus sp. ARP2; assembly: GCF_001029585.1. NCBI lineage: Bacteria > Bacillati > Actinomycetota > Actinomycetes > Mycobacteriales > Nocardiaceae > Rhodococcus > Rhodococcus sp. ARP2. The sequence goes on from NZ_LEKE01000097.1 coordinate 9, forward strand.
CACATCGAGCATCGGATCATAGCCGGATGCCTCCCACACTTCGTGCATCCAGCCTTTGTCCGACTTGAGCAGCTCCAGGCTCTTGTTGTAGAGCTGCGCCTGGAGGCTCTTAGACTCTTTACCTATCGTGATTGCGTTGGCATCGGCCCCCTGATAGGAGACATAGCGATCACGAGCGCGGGAGACGACATCAGCCATATGAGGAACCTCGAAGCCGGGCGCCTGAAAGTCTACGGCTATGTCAACTCGGGAGACCACCAAGCGGAAGTCACTAGAGCCGGAAAAGTAGCGTGTAATCTCGACGGCCATTTCTTGCACGGCCGTCAGCTCGTACTCATAGAGGAGCTGCGCTAGCGGCTGTATCTTGAGGGTCGGGAGCATCCCCATTTTGGAGACCTCGACGTAGAACCGGGCATTTCTGAGGACGAACTGGTATTTACCTTTGCCGTGCGGCTTCATGTAGAACAGGCCCCCGGCGACACCGGGAATCTCGGCCAGCTCCGTTACATCATCCTCAGATTCTTGAGCTGCGATCTTCGCCGCGTCCAGCAGCTTTTCGCTTGGTTCGGACAATATCCCGGCAGAGCTGGAGAGGTAGAGGGCATCTACGTATTTTCCGATGGTGGCGACCATGATAGTATTCTCCTTGAACTTTGTTTCTGCTCCCCGGTGGTGGCGACCATTCCGGGGAGCTTTTTCTATCTCATCCCATTCAGCAGTGTGTACTATGCAGCCTCGTGGCATCTCACGCAACCCCCCAATTGGCGAGATGGCTTTTTGCGGGTGGCGTAATACAGGGCTTACGCCACATCACAGCTCGTCTTCTCCAGCAGGCAACCAGTCCGAGAGCGTCGTACCCGAGCCTGCGGCAGAGCCGCCGCCGGTCCCTCCGGTCCCGGCGGCGGCGCTGGCGCGGCGCAGTTCCTCCGCATACGTCCCGGCTGGCTGTAGGAGAGGGCCGGGCTGGCGGTGTGGTCGTATGCCGCGCATCTCCGGCATCCACTCAAAGGTATCTTGCGACTTGTAATGGTTGGCGATAGCTGGCCGGAGGCCGTAGTGCTCCTTGTAGATGGGCTTGCTAGACATCTGCGGGTCAAAATGAGCGGCCATAAACCGGGGCTTGCGGGTCACGCCAACGCCGACCAGGGGCAGCTTGACCCGCGCGAAGTTACGCAGCTTCACGATGCCGCCGCCCATATCCTGCACCTGGTTGTCGAGGTGCTTCGAGCTATGGGCCAGGATAAGGGCCGTCCAGCCTATTTTCCGCATGTTGATGTACCACTGGAGAGCCTTTATGGGGTTCTCGTAGCGGTCAGCGTCTTGCTTTTGCCGCATCTGATAGAGCCGAGCGTTGAGGCTCAGGCCAGACTCATCGAGCACGACGAGCCCCTGGTCCTCACCAGGACCGTCGAACTGATAATCATAGAGGTCATCTTGACGGTCGAAGCGAAGCGCCCGCGAGAGGCAGTCTTGCTTCCACTCCTCGGAGGCCGGGTAGCTGCGCTTTTTTGGCGAGTGGCCCATCTTATACGCCGTATTCCACCAGTCACCGACGAGATCAAAGTTGGTAGCAACAATCTTGCCCGCCGCTAGATACTCCATCACGTTTTTCATAGCAAAGTACGATTTACCGCACCCGAGAGGGCCGGTCACGAAGGTTATAGGGTTCAGGACGGCCATTAGATCACCTGAAAGATCAGAGACAGTATCGCGAACACACAGAGGGCCACGATCACCCGATAGCCGATATTCTTTATGTGACGCACGAGGCCCCCTAGAGAAACATGCTGTTAGACAGCACGCTGTAGACGACATACAGAGCAAGCAGGAACATCCCGAGGATGCCCCCGAAAAACAGGTATCTACCCATAATGGATCAGCCTCCTATTTGACTCGGTTACCACTGGACACATCGAAGAATCGTTTGATCAACGGCACCACGCGCCGAGCGCCCACCAGGACGAGGACAATCAGCCAGAAGTACCAAGGAAAGGCCGTCAGAAGCAGGCCCGCACCATCAATCACACGCCACCTCCCATCACCGCCGGAACCGATCCGCTAACAGACCGATACCCGCCAACGTCAGGACAGCCACAGCAAAGCTGCATAGAGCCGTAATCCCCATCGCGGGATCAATCATCGTGGCCCCCAAACCTCCGGCCCAGCTCCAGAATGAGCAGGAAATACGAATAGCTCAGAACACCGACGACCACGGCAAACAGTAGTGACATAATCCCCCTTTACTCCACGTTTGCGGTAGCGACCAACCACTGGTACACGCGGTAAGCGATCCAAGCCGTCATAATCCCCGAGAACCCGGCGGTCACGATACCGAGCGGCAGGAAGTAGTTAACGGCTCCGAGCACCCTATTGTTGTCGAGCGGGTTGCCCAGCTCGTGCTGGGGCAGCAGGGAGAGAACCGCAGCGATAGCCCCGATAATCGCATCCGTGATGAACTCGATACCATCAACCATGTAAGACGCACCCGACTGAGCCGCCCAACGAATCCAGCATATGAGGCCGTCGAGCATGTCAGCCCTTCCCGGTGATGTAGCGGTAGAACCATAGGGACATCCCGAACACCAGCCCGACACCCATCAGGTTTTTGACCACCTGGATCACGTTGTGAAAGGACTGAGGCACGGTCACCATGCCAAACGGCGGCAGGTTGAATGTCGGAGCCTCTGGCGTCGAGACCAGCGAGCCGACTATCTCCAGCAGGCCGAGGATGAGCGAGAAAGGAAAGACGCTCCCAGGCTCCATCTCCGGCAGGTCGAAGGAGAACTCACGCGGAGAGCTGCACGTCGAGCCGCCCTGCTTTGTGGGATTGCCGGGCTTGGGTGCGTTCTTCGGCTGCGGCTCGGAGGGCCGATTACCTTCGGGTACAGGATCACCAGTAGGTGAACGCCATTCCTCACTGTTGGGCGTAGCACCGGGCGAACGTGTCTCCTGGCCGGGTGTGCCGTCAGGGAATTGCCGCGTCTGCGTGGTCCCATCAGGGTATGTCGTGGTCTCCGTCCCGGTGCGGGGATCATAAGTGCGCCGGGTGCCGTCAGGGTATCTCCAGGTCTCCACACCGTCAGGGGTACGGGTGAACTCAGTACCGTCCGGCCAAGTAGTGAACTCGGTGCCGTCCGCGAATCTGTAGGTGGTGGAGCCGTCTGGATTCTCACGAACGTCAACAACGCCGCCGTGCTGGTCGGCTTGCCGCTCGACCTCGGGCGGGTAGGCTCCAGGGGCAGGCTTCTCACCCTCGGTGCCCTGCTCTTTCGGGCTGTATTCGGGATCGGCTTTAACAGCATCCCAAAGCCTTTTTGTTTTCTCCGGCGACGAGACGAAATCACCCTCAGAAGGTGTGTACTCGGCCGGAGTCGTCTGGGTCTGCGTACCCATATCGTAAATGTCCGTTTGCCCCTGGACACTCTCCATAGAGCAAATACCCGTCTTTAGTACAGTCGCGGGACCGGGGTTGTCTCCCGAATCTTTAACCGACACCTTGCCCTTGCAATCGTTATTCGTAATGTTCCAGCTAAAGGACTGTGAAGGCTGGTCTCTGGCAGTGGCGGAGGCGTCCACGCCTTCACTATTGCCCAGATATCGCATCCTCCCATTCCCATACCACGGCTGTTGATTCGTCTGAACCGCATAATCAAAGGTGATGGTACCTACACCGTCAGCGTAGGTGTAATCGAAGCCCAGCAGGGCACCGGCCCCGACCACCTCGCCATTATCTACCTTTTGGAAGTATGGCCCACCGGAAGACTCCACCTTCTTGAGCTGCGAATCAACAACTATGGGATCTGCTGGTTGCCCGTCCTGATATGCCGTGTATAGCGTGTTGGCATTATGTATCCACACCCCAGCGGCAACGCCAGCAAGACCGCCCTTAGTGATCGCGTGACGGCTGAGGGTTGGCAGAGCCTTTTTACTAGCCCGCTTCAAGATGCCGCGTGTCTTTTTGTACTTGCCGAACTTCTCCGGGTCGGTGTTATCGAGGAACTTGCGTAGCTTTCTGACCTCGCCCTCGTCCAGAACCTCGGTAGAGGGTGGTGGCGTCTGTGCGACGGCAGGCGAAGTCAAACAACCAGTAGAGGCGGCCCCGAAAAGGACCGCCCCTGTGGCTGCAACGGCCAGCAGCAACACTAGGCCGTATTTCAGCATCTAGCTCGTAAATTTCTTCACGAGCTTGTACACAACCGTGCCGCCAAGCACGATCACGGCGACGGCGGCACCGGCGGCTATACCGGCGGTGGCAGCTCCGGTGGCGGCATTCTCGATGCTCGACCCCGGCGACGGTGTAGCGTCCTGAGCATATGCCGGCATGGCCGACACCACGAACATAGACGCAGCCATAGCCGCGAGGATCACGCGGCGGCGGTGGTTACGGAGTGCGGATAGCAAGCGGTTCCCCTTTCGGTAGGTTTAGCTGGTGAACTTCTTGACCAGCTTGTACACGACCGTGCCGCCGAGCACGATCACCGCGACGGCGGCACCAGCGGCTATACCGGCGGTGGCCGCGCTGGTGGCGGCGCTCTTGATCTCGCCGCCAACCTGGGCGTGAGCCGGAGACGCGGCGACGAAATACGCGGCGACCAGGGCAAGCCCGAAGGCTAGAGCCATAGCGCGACGGCCTACATAGTGGGCCGCATTATTGAGGGCAGTCATGTGCTGATGTTCCTTTCTGTCGGTCACGAAATATCGTTGAACCAGCCCACAACGAAAATCATGATGTACGCGGCCCATCCCGCGACCATGTACGTTAGGGCGTTGTCGAGCTGGCCGATAAACGTCAGTGGATCAGGCATTATCTCCCCCTTAGAGCAAGCATTAGAGCGATAGCGCCGAGGCACATCACCATGATTGCTAACCAGCCCATCAGCGCAAAGGTGTTGCCCTGGCCGTGTTCGACGAGGGTTTCAAGTTGCTCGGGATCGAGCGCGACTGTTGTTTCAACGCTGGTGGACTGGAGCAGGAGAAGGGCCTGCATTACGCTGTAGCTCCGGTCTTGCTAGAGCCATTGGAGGACTGCTGCTGCTCGGTCACAGAGACCTTTACGAGCCGGAGTCCAATCACGTCTTTAACGGAGTCTCTGCCGCCTTCGCGGGACTCCTGACGGCGATCCTGGTACGGCTCAAAAGTAGCCGTAACCATGTCGCCTACTTCCGCGCTACGGAGACCGTAGAGCGGAGACTTGTGGGCGTCGGCGTTGGCTTCGCCGTCGATCTTTAGCATCAACGTGGCCTCGTGCCGGTAGTCCCACTCTTGAAGCCGGAAGGATACGCCCTCCGTCTGACCCCCGTTCAAGGAAAACGGGTTCCTACGCTGGAGCTTCATCTGGAGCTCTATGGGTTCTGACATATTTATTCACCCCCCTTCTCTGCGTCTATGGAAGGTGGGTAACAGCGGAAAGAGTCGCAGGTCGGGCAGTGTAGCTCGACCCAGCCAGACTCCAGAAGATAGAGAAGGTAATCGCAGGTCTGATGCGCCCAGTGAAAGACGGCGGTTAGTGCGCGCTGGTCTTCGGTTAGATCATCGAGTCGCGGGTGATCCGGTGAAGCCAAGTTGAGCGAACCGTCTAGCTCTGGCCTGCAACGCCACGGCTGTGTGTGGCGTATATTCTCGGTATCCGGCATGGTGTTCTCCTCACCGTGTCGGTAGGGTCCCCCCGAGTACTTTTGCGAGGATCGGGGGAGACCCGTTTTCAACGACTGCAAAAAGGCTAGCATTAAAGTTGTAAGAGTCGCAACACCTCTGAGGGAATCTTAATAAAAACGTTACATCAGAGGTCACAAACGTCATAAAGGTCAGTTAGGAAACCAGTACGGACTACGGCTGGTCAAGAAGGAGTGTGGATAGATTCCCGGCGCGGGTTAGCAGCCCAGCAACAGGACCGCAGCCGGCTAGATGTATACAGTACGGGACCGATGGTCCCGAAATTTGGACAGCCAGCAGCTAGGCTCGGCCCCGATCTTGCGGGAGGCGGGGAGGTGGAACTATGCAGAGACCGCCCAGAACGGATCATAGTCAATCCGATAATCGATGGTCGGGTGCCAGACCTCACCGCGCTTCTCGTTGAGGAGCTGGTTTACCTTCTCGGCCCAACCGAGGACCCCATCACCGGACAGACGCTCGCGGTACTCCTGGCCGATAAGACGGCCCACGGTCTCGGGATTGGGTGCCTCAGTGTAGCCACAGGACTTAAGTATCGCGGAGGCCCGGGCGATCATAGCGCCGGCCATTTTTACCGTGTGATCCCAGGAGCGGCGGCAGTTGTCACCGAGGCGCTTTAGACCCTGCACAGGGAGGGATTCAGCCATGTAAGACCGAATGGTATCGAACCACTGCACCGCACTCCGGCGGCCCGAGTGCCCCTCAGCAGAGTAATGCCGGGTGTCAGAGTCGCAGATGCGCAACCACCCAGGGTCCTCACCAGTACCCAGGGCATATCTCACGAGGTCTCCGCAGGCGTTAATGAAGTCCTCCAGGCCGTCCACCCCGAAGGAGTGAAGGCCCTCGCGGAAGAAGCGCAACTCAAAACGCCACACATCGAGCATCGGATCATAGCCGGATGCCTCCCACACTTCGTGCATCCAGCCTTTGTCCGACTTGAGCAGCTCCAGGCTCTTGTTGTAGAGCTGCGCCTGGAGGCTCTTAGACTCTT
>NZ_LEKE01000118.1:0-120909 GCF_001029585.1 Rhodococcus sp. ARP2
CCGATGTTTCCCCCTGTACGAAGCAGACGAACATGCTCGTACTTGGCATCCGCCGCCTCCGGCGCACCATCGGTCGACCCGTTGTCGGCCATGATGACCTGGGGTTTTTCTGTCGTCGCCGCGGCGAGCGTGCTCAAGAAATTCTCGAGATGCTCGCCTGGGGAGTACGTCACCGTTACCACGGCCAGCTTGGGACTCACGCCGGTCAGCCTAGCCGCCCACGGGCACTGCCCCGAACAATGCTCACGCCAGAGCGGCGTGCAGAGCCTCTCGCCACGGACGCAGCGGCGTCATTCCCGCGGTAACCCACGCGCGCTCGGACAAAACCGAATATGCCGGGCGGGGCGCAGGGCGCACGAAGTCCGCGCTGCTGCACGGGCGCACCCGCGCCGGGTCTGCTCCGATCTCCTCGAACACCGCTCGCGCCAACTCGTACCAACTGGCTTGCCCGCCGTTGGTCAGGTGGAACGTCGACGCACCCGTGAAGTCCCGCAGCGCGAGTTCGACGATGCCGCCGGCCAGATCGACGCTGTACGTGGGTGACCCGATCTGGTCGTCCACGACGTTCACGAATTCTCGTTCGGCTTCGAGCCTGCGCATCGTGGCGACAAAATCCGTACCGCCACCCGAATACACCCACGCGGTACGGACAACGGCCACGTCGGCGCCCGACTCTCGTACTGCGATCTCGCCGTCCAGCTTGGTTCGGCCGTAGACCGTCGCGGGACCGGTCGGTGCATCGACGTCGTATGGAGTGCTCGCGTCACCCGGAAAGACGTAGTCCGTCGAAACGTGGATCAACCGCGAACCGGCCCGCGCACACGCTCGCGCGAGATTCAGCGGTCCGATCTCGTTGACCGCCCTCGCTGCCTCCTGGTCGGTCTCGGCGGCGTCGACCGCCGTGTACGCAGCGCAGTTGATCAGCACCGAATCGGGCGAGACGAAGTCGTCGACCGCGCGGCTGTCTGTGATGTCGAGCTCGCGGGAACCGACGGCCGTCACAGTGTGACCCGCCGACGTTGCGAGAGCATCGATACGTGTTCCGAGCTGCCCTCGGGCGCCGGTGAGCAGGATATTCGTCACATGGTTGAGTCTGGCACGCCGCGTCGAGGTACCCGCGGCCGAGCATCGGACCAGTAACCTGAAGGGGTGTCCCACCAGCAACCGCAGCGCCGCGCGCGTCCACGACCTGCGCCGATTCGGACCAAGACGAGCCCGGCTCGCATAGCGGTCGCGGTGCTCTCCGTGCTCGTACTGCTGGTCACCGGGTTCGCATGGCGAGGTGTGGACTCGTTGAGAAACAGCCTTGCCACTGCAAGCGGACTCGGCCTCGGTGGGGGCAAGGACGGAGCCATCGACATTCTGATGGTGGGAACCGACAGTCGCACCGACGCACACGGCAACCCGCTTTCACAAAGCGAGCTCGACTCGTTGCGCGCTGGTGAGGAAGTTGCGTCCAACACCGACACCATCATCTTGATCCGCGTCCCCAACGACGGAAGTTCGGCAACCGCGATCTCGATTCCCCGAGACGCGTACGTCAACGTCCCCGGTATCGGTATGTCGAAGATCAACGCCGCGTTCGGTGCCACCAAGGAAACCGAGCGACTGAAGTTGGTCAACAACGGGTCGTCCGACAGCGACGCAGACAAGAAGTCGACGGAAGCCGGCCGGACCGCGCTCATCGGAGCGGTAGGAAATCTGACCGGCATCACCGTCGATCACTACGCCGAAGTCGGTCTACTCGGATTCGTCCTGCTGACCAACGCAGTGGGCGGAGTCGACGTCTGCCTCAACGCGCCAGTCGACGAACCGATGTCCGGAGCCAACTTCGCAGCCGGGAAACAGACACTCGACGGCGCCGACGCGCTGAGCTTCGTGCGACAACGACACGACCTTCCTCGCGGCGACCTGGACCGGATCGTGCGCCAGCAGGTGTTCATGGCGTCCCTCGTCAGTAAGGTACTCAGCGCAAAAACCCTCAGTGACCCGGGCAAGCTCAGTCAGTTGACCTCGGCCGTTCAGCGTTCCGTCGTCATCGACGACGACTGGGACATCATCGAATTCGCCAAGCAGTTGCAGAATCTGGCCGGCGGAAAGGTGCAATTCGAGACCATTCCCGTTCTCGACATCAACGGCATGACCGATTACGGCGAGTCCATCGTCAAGGTCGATCCCAAGGCCGTCAAGAAGTACATCGCCGGATTGGTCGGCGCCGACAGCGAGGACTCGGAGGAGACCTCCGAGGCACCGACCACCGTGAATGCATCCTCGATCACGGTCGACGTCGCTAATGCCAGTGACGTCGCGGGGTTGGCCAGCGGGGTTTCCGAGGCATTGAGTGCCCTCGGGTACAAGCAGGGACAGGTCGGCAACAACACCGGCTCCTACGTCTCCGAATCGACGGTGTTCGCAAAGTCCGCGGACGACGACGCTGCACTCGCGGTGGCCGAGGCACTCGGCGGTCTGACGGTCAAGGCGGATTCGTCATTGTCCTCGGGCAAGGTTCGGGTTGTCATTGCCGAGGACTACTCCGGACCGCAATCCGCGGATGCGGTATCCCCGTCCGAAGGCGCAGCGACCACGACTGAATCGGCGAGCACCACCGAGACCAGCCCAACCCCGGCACCGCCCGGTCCCCCGATCGATGCAGCCTCCAACGGTCCCCGCTGTGTTAACTGAACGGCTGCGTAAGCTGATTACGTGCCTTCGCCTGTAGACAACCTGACCGACGCCCTCCTCGGACCGATCCTGGCTGCCGACCCGGCCGGCCCTCGCGTGACCTACTACGACGACGCCACCGGTGAGCGCATCGAATTGTCTGCGAGCACTCTGGCCAACTGGGCGGCAAAGACAGCGAACATGGTTCGGGACGAGTTCGCTCTCGAGCCCGGCGGCAAAGTTGCCGTGCTGCTTCCCGCGCACTGGCAGAGCGTCGCCGTCTTGCTGGGTGTGTGGTGGGCAGGCGGTGAGGTCGTCCTCTCCCCCGACGCCGACGCCGAACTGGCTTTTGTCACTGCCGACCGCCTGGACGATGTTGCGGACGTACCGGAAGTAGCCGCACTCTCACTCGACGCGTTCGGCAAAGGTTTGAGCGATCTTCCGCTCGGCGTCGCCGACTACGCAACCTCCATTCGTGTTCACGGCGACCAGTTCCGTAGCGCCGGAGCCGGTTCGGCGCTGGAAGGCCGGTCCGTAGCGGACACGATCGACGCCGCACGGGCATCGGCGAAGAACGTCGAATTGGCGTCGACGGATCGTGTCCTCTCCAGCCGCACGTGGGACACGGCAGACGAATTGATCGACGGGCTTCTGGCCGTTCTCGCCGCGGGCGCCTCACTCGTGCAGGTAGCCCACCCGGACGCGGAAGCTACCGCGCGCCGAGTGGGCACCGAGAAGGTCACGAAGCAGTTCTGAACGCTAGCTCGCGAGAGCTGTCACCGGTGACACCAGCCCCGCCCGCCTAGCGGGGAGCAGTGACGCGATCACACCGCAGATTCCGCCGATCAACACGATGGCTACCAATTGCGCCCACGGCACTGCGCTGAGGGCGACGTCCTCGATCCCGAACACCGAGGCGGTACCGGCTACACCGAACACCATCCCGAACAGCACTCCGATCACCGATGCGACTCCTGCCACCAGCAGTGCTTCCCAGATCAACATGGCTCGAATTCCCTTCTTGGTCAGTCCGAGTGCGCGAAGCAGTCCGGATTCGCGGCGCCGTTCGAGAACGGACAGTGCCATGGTGTTTCCGACGCCGATCAGAGCGATCAACACCGCTACCGACAGCAACCCGGCAACCACCATGAGCATGGTGTCGAGGATCGAATCGAGCGCCGAGCGCATTTCGGTCATTCCTTGAACATCGCTGCCCGGAGCTTCCTGGCGTGCCAGTTCGGTGATGCGGTCGGTGGCAGCGAGCGCCTCTTCGTCGGTGTCCGTCCCCAACCTGACCCAGTAGGAATCGGTGGTCGACGTGGTGGCGGCTGCACCCAGATCGCCTCGATCCAACAGCGCTGGTTGACCTTTCACACCTTCGATCACGCTGACGTTCACGGCACCGCGATCCCCACGCACCGTCGCCGTCTCACCCGCCGAGAGTTTGTATTCGGTCAGGTCAGCGGGTGAGAGCACCAACTGACCGGCCGCGGGTACCGAGATCTCGGTACGCAGAACATCTTTCACCCGAGCAGCGTCGACACCGAACCCGGCCAACGAACCGCGCCCGTCGATCGTCAGTTCGGCCTTGTCCAGACCGCTCACCGCGCCGACGCCGTTGACCGCGGCGATGTCTGTGCCCAACCCTGCGGGAAGCGGTGCCGAACCGGAACTGCTCACCATGACGTCGACGGGGAATTGACTGTCCATCGCCGCGGGTGCGGCTTCCTTGACCGTCGCGATTCCCACGACGAGCGTGCTCGTCAAGGCCACACCGATCAACAGGGCCGTGGCTGTCGCCGAGGTCCGGCGTGGGTTCCGACCGGCGTTGCCTGCTGCCAGGCTTCCCACCGGACCGATCAGTCTCGCCAGCACTCCGCCGGCGGCATTGATCAGCGCGGGCACGATTCGCCCGGACAGTGCTGCGATCCCCAGGAACGAAAAGAGTCCACCGGCAGTCGCCGCCGGCACCTGCTGATTCGTCACTCCCAGAACGGTCATCGCGATTCCCGCGAGCAGTATCACGACGCCCAGAACCCGGCGCACGACCGACACCTGAACGCTCTCGGGCTTGGACTCCATCGGCTGCAGTGCCGCCAGCGGGGAGAGCCTCGTTGCCGCCCGCCCGGGCGCAGATGCAGCGAGCATCGTCATCACGATGCCGACGGCAAGACCGACCAGCACGGTCACCGGGGTGACGCTCAGTGACGAAAGAGGCACCGGCACATCTGCGGCCGTTGCTACGCGACCGATCGCCCAGGCAAGTCCGACACCGAGTCCGACGCCGATCACCGAGGCGATCACGCCGACCGCAGCGGCTTCGCTGCGAATGCTCCGGCGAACCTGTTTGGCTGTGGCGCCGACGCATCGCAGCAACGCGAGTTCCTGAGTGCGCGCGGCGAGCAGAACGGCAAACGTATTGGCGATCACCAGCGCGGCAACAACAACGGCAATGGCACCGAAGGCGAGCAACACCGTGCTGAGGATCTTGGTGCCACCCATGTATTCCGCTGCCGCGTTGTCGGTGGCTTCTTCTCCCGTCAACACGGTGGAGTCCGCGGGCAACGCGCTCGCGATCGAATCCACGAGTTGTTGCTGAGAGCGCGAACCGTCACCGGCGACACGGAACTCACGTTTGGCGCTGTCCCCGGCCCACGCGCTCACCTGCTCGGCGGTGGTGAATATCTTGATCCCACCCAGCCGTTGCGCCGAACCGGAGAGATCGACCAGCCCGACCACCTGCGCGGTGGGCGCAGCGACACCGACCGTCGAATCCCTTGCCGTGACAGTGATTCGGGCACCCGTCGGTATCCCGGAGTCCGCGCTCACCAACACCTGCCCCAGACCGGCCGGAAGCGAACCCTCCGACAAGTTCTCCCAACGCAATTCGGGATTGTCGGCGATCGAGAGAGCATCCCCGTAGGACGCGCCCTTTGCCTCGGAGTCGACGCGAACATACGTCGACACGTCGTCGGCGACTGCCGAGACGCCCGGCACCGCACCCAGCAGTGCTTCCGTCACGCCTGGACCGGAGGCGACGACATCCGTGGTTTCGTATTGCGTCGCAAGTGATTTACTCACACTCGCATCGACCGTCGAGCTCAATGTCAAAGTCGCGACGATGTATCCGACTGCGATCACCACGGCGAGTATCGAAGCCACATAGCGCCCGGCATGTGCCCGCGCCTGGGCAAAGGCCAGACCCCTCATCGCAGTGCACCCGAAACTGCAGGAACATCAGCCAGGTCGTCGGCACCGAGTGCTCGCATGGCACCGATCACCGAGTCGACGGTGGGATGGTCGATCTCTCCGGCAATACGCCCGTCCGCGATCAACACGACTCGGTCCGCATACGACGCCGCCACCGGATCGTGTGTCACCATGACAACCGTCTGACCGGTCTCCCGAACACTGGTGCGCAAGAGGCCCAGAACCTCGGTCCCGGAACGGGAATCCAAATTTCCCGTGGGCTCGTCGGCAAAAATCACGTCGGGCTGCGGCAGTAGTGCGCGGGCGACAGCTACACGCTGCTGCTGACCACCGGACAACTCGTGCGGCAGGTGGTCGAGGCGCTTCGACAGGCCCAGTTTCCCGATCACCTCGTCCATCCACTCGGGCGAGGGTTCACTACCCGCCAGCTTCATCGGCAGCAGCATGTTCTCCCGAGCAGTGAGCACCGGCAGCAGGTTGAACGCTTGGAAGACGAATCCGATTCGCTCGCGTCGAAGTTCGGTGAGTTCTGTGTCGCCGAGTTTCGTGACTTCGGTGTCGCCCAGGAAGACCTGTCCGCCCGAAACCGTGTCGAGCCCGGCCAGGCAGTGCATGAGCGTCGACTTTCCGGAGCCGGACGGGCCCATGATCGCGGTGAACCGCTCACGACCGAAGTCCACGTCGACCCCGCCGAGCGCGTGAACCGTGGTCTCACCGGTGCCGTACACCTTGGTGACACCGCGGGCAGTGATCGCCGGCACTGCGGCTGGTTCCGTCGTGGTGTGCGCATGCATTTTTTGCCCTCCGTAAAGCTTCTCGCTATGACGGAATCGACGTTATTGCAGCGCAAGTGGTCTCCGCGTCGGAGCGCGGGGCGATCTTGGAGAGCCCGGTGTCATCCCGGGGTAGGACTGAACAGGGCTGCGCGTCAGCCCTCGGTGCCGAGGAGATCTGCGCGCCGGACAAGTCCGATCTGGAAGGCAAAGACGACGGCCTGCACACGATCACGTGAATGGGTCTTCGAAAGAACCCGTCCGACATGGGTTTTCACTGTCGTTTCGGAGACGTGGAATTTTGCGGCGATCTCCGAATTCGACAGCCCGTACGCCATGGCCTCGAGCACCTCGACCTCGCGCGGTGTCAGCTCTTCGGGCAACTGCGATTCGGGCGCCGAACCTTCCAGGAGAGGTCCGACGTGCTGAAGCAGTCGCCGAGTGGCCCGAGCTTCGATCACCGCGTCCCCGCGATGCACGGTGCGGATGGCGTCGAGCAACTGTTCCGGTGGCACGTCCTTGAGCAGGAAGCCGCTGGCGCCCGCCCTGATTGCCGACATCACGTACTCGTCGTTGTCGAAGGTGGTGAGCACCACGACCTTCGGCGCATCGGGGTCGGCCAGGAGCCGACGGGTCGCCTCGATGCCGTCCATCTTCGGCATCTGGACATCCATCAGGACGACGTCGACATGTCGGGCCGCCAACTCGGTCAATGCCTGCTGACCGTCCGAAGCCTCGACCACCACGGACAGATCCGGCTGCGAGTCGATGACCATTCGAAAACCTGCGCGGACCAGCTGCTGATCGTCGATCAGTGCCACTGCGATCGGAGCCACGTGTTCGTCCATGCCACTCACCTTAAGACCTTCAGACGTTTCAAGACCTACCCAGACGTTCGTTCATACGGCAGGACGGCCCGGACACTGTATCCGCCGCCTGATTTCGGCCCGGCGGTTACTTTGCCTCCGTGCAGCTTGGCTCGCTCGGCCATTCCGATCAGTCCCTGTCCGCCTGGTGACGATTCGACCAGCGCGGCGCTGCCGCCTCGTCCGTCGTCGGTGATGCCGAGAACGAGTTCGGTTTCAGCCCACGTCATCTCGACGCTCGCCTGTGCTCCTGGCCCCGCATGTTTGAGAACGTTCGTCAGCGATTCCTGGACGATGCGATACGCCGTCAACCCCGCACCCGCAGAGAGTTCGCGTGGTTCACCGGTCACACTGACGGCGATGTCGAGTCCGCTGCTGCGTAACTCGTGGAAGAGACTGTCGATATCGCCGGCGCCCGGGATCACCGAGAAATCCCGGGGCGTGTCCTCACGCAGGACGGACAGAAGCGATCGCATGTCGGTCAACGCTTGGCGACCGGTGGAGGCAATGGTTTCGAGCGCCTGAATTGCAGCCTGAGGATCCTTGGCCGCGCTGTAACGTCCGCCGTCGGCCTGAGCGATGACAACGGTCAACGAATGCGCGACGATGTCGTGCATCTCGCGCGCAATCCTCGAGCGTTCGCTGATCGTCGCGATTTCCGCTTCCTGCGCACGCTCGAGTTCGAGCAACCGTGCGCGCTCGGTCAGACCTTCCAATTGTTTGGTGCGAACTCGACGCAAATCACCGAACGCCCAGACCGCGAGCATGAAGATCATGACGGCCACGGACTGCATGACCTGCGAAGACACCGGGATTCCGTCGTAGCCGAAGTATCGAACAGTTCCGGCAATCGAGCCGAGCAACGCGAGCACCAGGCCGGTGAGCGAACTCCACCGAGCGCCATAGGCGGCCAGCGCGTACAGGGAGATGGGCACGACAACGGCCGATGCGAGCAGTGTGTTGCCGATGAAGATCACGTGTAGAACTGCGAACCCTGCGATCACCATGCCGGAGAGTTCGGGGCGCGAGCGTCGCCATGCCAACGGAACGGTCATACCCAGCGAGACGAACACCGCCAGCGGACTCGCCTCGACCGCAACGACAACGCTGAACAGTGCGGCAACCGTCGCAATGCAGATGTCCACACCGCGAGCATGTTCCGCGCTCCAGCGGACGAAGCGTTCACTAGTCGGAAAACGAGCCATGCCGCCAAGAGTAGCTTTTACTGACGAGCTTTCACTCGGGTGCGGTAACCGCCGTCTTCGAGACCGGCCTCGATTTCGAATCGGTTCCGCGGACCGCGATGACGCAACTCCTCACGCAGGTACAGCAGCCCGAATACGATTCCGTACCTGGCCCATTGGTCCGCGTGAACTGCCTCGTGACGAAGGACGGATCGAGTCGTGTTTCGCCGGGTGAGGTACACACCACCGAGAGTTGTTCCGCCTCTGGCGAACCCGCCGCGCAGCCCGGAAGCGACAAAGATCCCGGACTCGTCGTCGAAGCGGATGTCCGCGCCGAGAATCCCGGCGTAGAACAGGGCGACGCGAGTGACGAATGCGGACTGCGCGCTGCCCCGACTCGCTCGGATCAGCGGCAGCCCACGCCGTGCACACACGAGAAGATCAGCCCAGCAGTTTCTCGCGAAGCGCCTTGTCCTTGTCGAGCACCATCGCCTCGAGGCTCTCCTGGAAAGCCACCATCCGCTGCTGCAGTGCGGGATCCGAAGCGCCGAGGATCCGAGCAGCCAACAGACCGGCGTTGCGAGCGCCGCCGATCGAGACCGTCGCCACCGGGACGCCGGCCGGCATCTGCACGATCGAGAGGAGTGAATCCATACCGTCGAGGTACTTGAGCGGCACCGGAACACCGATGACCGGCAACGGCGTAGCCGAGGCAACCATGCCCGGAAGGTGCGCGGCGCCACCGGCACCGGCGATGATGACCTTGATTCCGCGGCCCGCGGCTTCCTTGGCGTAGTCGAGCATCCGCTGAGGCGTGCGATGCGCCGAGACGACACCGACCTCGAACCGGATACCGAACTCGGCCAGAGCTTCGGCTGCAGCTTCCATGATCGGCCAATCCGAATCGCTGCCCATGATCAGGCCGACCTGCGCGCTCTCACTCACCGTGTACATCCCATCCGTCGGTCCAAACTGCATACGAAAGCCAATGTGCTGCGCGCTCGGCGCGTTCCCGAACTGCGGCAACGTAATTCGGGTCGTCGATGGATCCGGCGCCGCCGACGATGTTGACGTGGCCGATCTTGCGATCCTTGCGCTCACCCTTGCCGTACAGGTGGATCTTCGCATCGGGCATCCGCGCGAAGAGGTGATGGACACGCTCGTCCATCGTCATCTCGGGCGCTTCCGGCGCACCCAGAACGTTTGCCATCACCGTGACCGGCGCGATCGGCGAGGTGTCGCCGAGCGGGTAGTCGAGAACGGCACGCAGATGCTGTTCGAACTGAGAGGTGCGTGCGCCGTCCATCGTCCAGTGACCGGAGTTGTGCGGGCGCATTGCCAGCTCGTTGACCACGAGAGTGCCGTCAGTCGTCTCGAAGAGTTCGACGGCCATCGAGCCGACGACACCCAACTCGGAAGCGATGCGTAGCGCCAATTGTTCGGCTTCCTCGGCAACGGCACTCGAAAGGGCGGGGGCAGGTGCGATCACGACGGCGCACTGGCCGTTGCGCTGAACGGTCTCTACGACCGGCCACGTAGCGCCCTGTCCGAACGGCGACCGCGCAACCATGGCAGACAGTTCCCGACGCATCGAGACCATTTCCTCGACGATCAGCGGAACACCCTTGTCCAGCTGCTCGGTGACAATGGCTTCTGCTTCGTCCTGATCATCGGTGATCCAGACGCCCCGGCCGTCGTAGCCTCCGCGGGTTGCCTTGATGACAAGCGGCCAACCGTGTTCGGCACCGAAACGCACGACGTCTTCCGCCCACGTCACTTCGGCGTACGCGGGTACAGGTGCGCCCAGTTCGGCAAGTTTGCGACGCATCAGCAATTTGTCCTGAGCGAAGATCAGAGCCTGCGGCGGAGGCTGAACGTTCACGCCTTCGGCAACAAGAACCTCGAGATGTTCGGTCGGCACGTGCTCGTGGTCGAACGTCAACGCGTTGGAACCGACCGCTGCGCGGCGAAGAGCGTCGAGGTCGGTGTGGCTACCGAGCACGACATCGGGGCTGACCTGAGCTGCCGGCTCGTCCGCAGTCCCGGAGAGCACTCGGAGCGTCTGGCCCAGGGCCACCGCCGCCTGGTGAGTCATCCTGGCCAACTGTCCGCCACCGATCATGGTGACGACGGGCATGGATGCTTTTGCCGGTCGAGGGGTGGTCGGGCGGGCGGGGATCTGCGCGGGATCGTTGTTGCCGGTCACGGCTCTCTATGTTGTCATGTGCCGTGTTCGCCCGTTCATTCAGCGTTCCCAATCTGTGATTCTGCTGATGAATCCGCGGCAAATTGGTGGTAACGCGGTTTCGTTTCGTAAACTCATCTGTTGTGCCATTTGTCGACGGGGTCATTGCCCGCATACCCCAACCGTTTCGTGACATCGCTCTGCGTCACAGCGAGCTGATCAAATTCGCGATCGTCGGCGGAACTACCTTCCTGATCGACTCGGGCATCTTCTACACACTCAAGCTGTCGATCCTCGAATCCAAGCCGATCACGGCCAAGATCATCGCCGGCGTCGTCGCGGTGATCGCGTCGTACATTCTCAACCGCGAGTGGTCGTTCAAGAACCGTGGTGGCCGTGAGCCAGCGCACGAAGCTGCGCTGTTCTTCATCATCAGCGCCATCGGCGTCGTCATCAGCTTCATCCCGCTCTACATCTCCAGTTACGTCTTCAACCTGCGCGTACCCGAAGTCAGCTTGGCGACGGAGAACATTGCCGACTTCATCAGTGCGTACGTCATCGGCAACCTGCTGCAGATGGCGTTCCGATTCTGGGCCTTCCGCAAGTTCGTGTTTCCCGACGAGAATCCGGAACCGCTCGAACTGTCCGACACCACAGGATTGTCCGAAACCACAGCGTTATCCGAAACCACGGCGTTATCCGAAACCACAGCGTTATCCGAAACCACGGCGCCTGACCCGGTCATTCCTGATGCCGAAGAGGAACTCGGGCACTCCTGAGTTTTCCGTCTGCGCGAGCCTTTCGGTCAGCGCGGTTCGCGGTGCGGAACGACGTCCGCGGTCGGCGCAGTGTTGGCCACCGGCAGGAAGACCGCGAACAAGGCAGGCTTACGCCTCTGCAGTTCCAGTCGGCCCCCGTCGGCTTCGATCAGTGCACGTGCGAGCGCCAACCCGACGCCGGTGGACCCGGCCCCCGAAAATCCTCTGTCGAAGATGTGCGGTGCAAGATCGTTCTCCACGCCGGAGCCTTCGTCGGTGACCTCGACGCACACCATCGAGTCACGACGAGACGAACTGCGCCCGGTACCGTCGATCAATCGGACAGACACCGTGCACGTACCTTCACCGTGTTCGAACGAATTGTCGACCAGAACGGAAACAGCTTCACGCAGACGCGAACCTGTGGTCGCGGCCATCACCGCGCGATCGCCGCGTAGGCGGAGCCTGCGTCCCTCTCCGTCGAATTGAGCCTGCCAGTCGCGGGTCACCTGTTCCAGCTCGCCGACTACCGACACCAGACTCGCCGATGACCCACTGGTGCGCGACGAGCGAATCAGGTCGTCGATTCCGTCGGTGAGCCTGTCCACTTGCGCCATGGCTTCCTCGGCCTCGTTCACGACGTCAGGATCTTCGTGAACGGACAACTCGTCCAGTCGCAGCCGCACTGCAGTCAGTCGACTGCGCAGTTGATGCGAGACGTCCGCAACCAGCGCGCGCTCTCGTTGCAGCCGCACCGAAATCTCCACAGTTGCCGCGTCGAGGACGTCGGACACGCGGTCGAGTTCGGGGATGTCGTGCCGACGAGGATCCGGCCGGAAGTCACCTTCGGCGAGGCGTGCCGCCCGGTCGGCCACATCCTGCAGCGGATCGGCAAGCCGACGCGCAGTGACCACAGCGACCACGGTGCCTGCCGTGATGGACAGAAGCACGAGCACACCGACGGCCATCACCGCTTGCTTCTGCTGGGTGCGCAAGTTCTCCGACGGCACCTCGAGGCGCAACGAGCCGGACGTTCCCATCGCGAGCGATTCGACGAGTGCGTTCTTGACCGTCGCCTCACCGACGTCGACGCGTGCAGCGCCGTCGACGACGGTCGGATACACGACGACGAGGCGCCCGTCGTTCGGGGTGAGAACCTTGAGCGAATCGGTGTTCAACGCACCTTCGACGAGTCCGTTCGTCCCCTCTTGCGCGATGACCTCAGCGGCCATCCGGTCGAGGCGCACCCGGAGATCACTTCGCGTCACGTCCTCCACCCAGAGCCACGCCGTGTAGATCAGCGGAACCCCCAGCAGCAACGCCGTCATGATCACGACAGCGAGAATCGACTGCAATATGCGACGCCGCATGCCGGCAGTTCCTGATTCTCGAGAAGTTAGTCGGTGTTGATTCGGAAACCGACACCGCGGACGGTGGCAATTCTGCGTTCCACGGCAGGGCCCTCGTCACCGATCTTGCGGCGCAGCCACGACATGTGCATGTCGAGCGTCTTCGATCCACGAAGCTCGACGTCGCCCCACACCTCACGAAGGATCGTATCGCGCGATACTACTTCCCCGGCATGTTCGAGGAGGACCCGCAGAAGTTCGTATTCCTTGTTGGCCAAGGCGATTTCGGAGCCGTTGACGAGTACCCGTCGTGCCGCGGGCTCGAGCCTGATGCCACCGACCTCGACGATCGTGTCCTCGCGGCCACCGTGGCGACGCAGGAGTGCTCGCACACGTGCCATCAACTCGGCGAGACGAAACGGCTTGCTGACGTAGTCGTCGGCGCCGGCGTCCAACCCGACCACGAAGTCGACTTCGTCGGTCCTGGCGGTCAACATCAGCACGGCGAGCGAGGTGCGATGCGCACGAATCTGTCGACAGACCTCGAGGCCGTCCATGCCCGGAAGGCCGAGATCGAGAATCAACAGATCGAAATCACCTTCGAGCGCCTGCTGCAACGCAGCGGGTCCGGTCGGTTCGACCGTCACCGAATACCCTTCACGCCCCAGTGCGCGGGAGAGGGGTGCGGCAATGGCCTCGTCGTCTTCGGCTAGCAATACGGCAGTCACACGAACAGACTACGGACAACACGCCTTTGCACGTTGATTACCAGCCATTTCGATCGTTCGGGTCGTCGTTTTCACCCGCCGGCCGCTGCGGTGGCTGCGATGGTGGCTGCTGCATGGAATCGAAAACCTGGTGATACAGCAGGGCGTGAACGTGCTCGACGTCAGGAATGTCGTCGAACTCGAGCGGATCGTCACTGGCAGAGGCGATGACCAGAGTTCCGGTCTTGAGCATTCGATCGATCAAGCCGTGGCGGAACTGAACATTGCTGATCCGCCCCATGGGGATGTCGATACCGGTATGCGTGAGCACTCCGTGGCGGATGAGCACTCGCCGATCGGTGACGATGAAATGCGTGAACTTCCAGACCGTGAACGGCGCAACCGATCGCCAGGCCACGACACCGAG
This sequence comes from Rhodococcus sp. ARP2, assembly GCF_001029585.1. Lineage (NCBI taxonomy): Bacteria > Bacillati > Actinomycetota > Actinomycetes > Mycobacteriales > Nocardiaceae > Rhodococcus > Rhodococcus sp. ARP2. Next base: position 14,121 of record NZ_LEKE01000118.1, read on the forward strand.
CCAGATGATTCCGATGGCGATGGACGACACGGTGCGAGCCGTGCCGTCCAATCTCGTCTGTGCGAGGCCCAACAAGAACCCGGCTACGGCCGTCGCAAGCACGAACGTCAGCGCCGGAAGCACCAACATCTTCCAATGAGGATGGCGATGCAGTATCAGTTCCTCGTCCTGAGCGAGGGCGTCTTCGGGATATCCCATGACGGGAAGTCTGCCATCCCGCACCGACTTTCAGGCACACCCACGTTCAGGGCAACGCTCAGGGCTGAGCGATCTTTCGCAGCACCAACGGGGTCACGACGATGATGATGCCGTACAGCACCATCCACACGCCGACCACGATGCGGAAGACGTCGAGCGAGAGTTCGGGCTGCAGAAGGACGATTGCACCCGCGACGATGCTGATGACTCCGAGCACGATCGACAGACCGCGATCGACGGTGTGCCCGGACGCCGCGTCGACCAGATCGAGAACGCCACGGAATACCCACCAGGCACCGATCACCAATGCGATCAGAACCACCGTCTGCAAAGGGCTACGGAGAACCAGGAATCCGAGGAGCACTGCCAACGCGCCGGAGATCGCGACAAGCGTCCGAGTTCCACCCGAAGCCGTCACGTCCGCGAACGAACGGATGATCTGGACGATTCCGAATCCGAACAACTGAATCGCAATGACCACCGCGACCACGAAAAGGGTGGCATCCGGCCATGCGAGTACCGCGATACCCAGGCCCAATGTGAGGACACCGAGCAGCACCGTCACACCGGTGAGTACGCGGCGAGCGCTCTCGGCCGTCTCGGCTTCGGTCGGAACAACGATCGGTGTGGTCATGACGCCCCTAGGCAGCTCAGTAAATCCCGCAGTTAAATGAAATGAAGGACGGACGGTTGGTTCGAAAACCGGCCAGGGCCAAAAATTAGCACTTTGGTGCCAGAAAATCCGGCAAGGCTCACGATTCGGCTACCGGGGCGGCCCGAAGGTGCGTGATATCACCCGCAGCGACCGCAAAGGTCTCCCCATCTGTTCCTTCGATTTCGATGACAACGCGGCCGGAAGTGTCGACGTCGGTCGCGATACCGAACACCTCCTTGTCGCCCGGCAAGACCGCGCGGACTCGTTTGCCCAGCGTCCCGCAACGCTGCCGGTATTCGGCAGCCAACACAGATGTATCCCATTTCGATGATTCCCAAGCACGGAATTGCGTCGCCAACTCACGGGCGATTGCTCGAACGAGGGTGTCGCGGTCGACAGTCGATGCTTCTTCGATGAGGAGTGATGTAGCGGTCGGGACGGGCAGCTCCTCGACACCCAGGCTCACGTTCAACCCGATGCCCACCACCACCGCGGGATCGGGCGCTGTCCTTGCCACCTCGGCCAGAATTCCGGCGACCTTCTTGTCACCGATGAGAACGTCGTTCGGCCACTTGAGTTCTGCGGGCACTTCGGCCACGTTCCGCAGCGCGTCGACGACCGCGATTCCCGACAGTAGCGGGAGCCAACCCATGTCCGTGAGATTCATTCCGGGCATCGACAGCAGAACCGACATCGAGATCTGCGCTTGCGGCGGACTCACCCAAGTGCGCGAATGACGGCCGCGGGCACTCGCCTGATACTCGGCGATCAGAACGTGACGGTCGGCATCCGGATCTGCCGCTCGCGCAAGGAGATCCGCGTTCGTCGAACCGGTCTCCTCGACAACGTCGAGGCGGTTCCAGAAAACGCGCGCGTCGTCGTTGTCACTGCGCACGAGTGCGCGTCGTAGGGCATTGCCGTCGAGGGGCGGTCGGTTCAAGTCGGTCCACATAGCCCCAGCCTATGACGACAGCGAGAATGTACTGGTCAGTAGCTTGAGCCTGCAAGACAGCGACAATCGGACCTGCCTTCGAAGCCCCCCACGCACTCTCGTTAAGCTCACGTCCATGACCACTGTCCAAGAGCCGAACGCGCCGGAGGCGGCGGCCGCACCCGATATCCACACGACCGCGGGAAAGCTCGCGGACCTGCGGAATCGCCAAGCCCAGGCGCAGGCACCGAGCGGCGAAGCCGCCATCGACAAGGTGCACGCCAAAGGCAAGCTGACCGCCCGCGAGCGCATCACCGCCCTCCTCGACGAGGGCTCCTTCGTCGAACTCGACGCACTGGCACGGCACCGAAGTGTGAACTTCGGTCTCGCTGACAACCGCCCGGTCGGCGACGGCGTCGTCACCGGTTACGGCACCATCGACGGCCGCGACGTCTGTGTCTTCTCACAGGACGCCACCGTTTTCGGCGGATCGCTCGGCGAAATCTACGGTGAGAAGATCGTCAAGGTCATGGACCTCGCGATCCGCACCGGTCGCCCCCTCGTCGGCATCAACGAAGGTGCAGGCGCGCGCATTCAGGAAGGCGTCGTCTCGCTCGGCCTCTACGGCGAGATCTTCCACCGCAACGTCCAGGCCTCGGGTGTCATCCCCCAGATCTCACTGATCATGGGACCCGCCGCCGGCGGCCACGTCTACTCCCCCGCACTGACCGACTTCGTCGTGATGGTCGACGAGACTTCCCAGATGTTCGTCACCGGCCCCGACGTCATCAAGACAGTCACCGGCGAAGACGTCACGATGGAAGACCTCGGTGGTGCTCGCACCCACATGGTCAAGTCCGGAGTCGCCCACTACGTCGCTTCCGGCGAGCAGGATGCCCTCGACTACGTCAAGGACCTGCTCAGCTACCTGCCGTCCAACAACCAGGCAGCAGCTCCCCGCGGCGAGATCACCGACCCGATCGTCGGTTCGATCGAAGACAGCCTGACCGCTGAGGACATCGAACTCGACACCCTCATCCCGGATTCGGCCAACCAGCCGTACGACATGCACGAGGTCATCCGTCGCATCCTCGACGACGACGAGTTCCTCGAGGTCCAGGCCGAGCGCGCGATGAACATCATCGTCGGTTTCGGTCGCGTCGACGGCCGCTCGGTCGGCATCGTCGCCAACCAGCCCACCCAGTTCGCGGGCTGCCTCGACATCGACGCCTCGGAGAAGGCCGCTCGCTTCGTGCGTACCTGCGACGCGTTCAACGTCCCGATCATCACCCTCGTCGACGTTCCCGGTTTCCTCCCCGGAACCGAGCAGGAATACAACGGCATCATCCGTCGCGGCGCGAAGCTCCTCTACGCGTACGGCGAGGCAACGGTCGGCAAGATCACGGTCATCACCCGCAAGGCTTACGGCGGAGCGTACGACGTCATGGGCTCCAAGCACATGGGCGCCGACGTGAACCTGGCATGGCCGACCGCTCAGATCGCCGTCATGGGTGCATCCGGAGCTGTCGGATTCGTCTACCGCAAGCAGCTTCTCGAAGCCGCGAAGAACGGCGAAGACGTCGATGCATTGCGCCTCAAGCTGCAGAACGAGTACGAGGACACCCTCGTCAACCCGTACGTCGCCGCTGAGCGCGGATACGTCGACGCTGTCATTCCTCCGTCGCACACCCGCGGACAAATCGTTTCCGCATTGCGACTGCTCGAGCGCAAGGCTGTTTCCCTTCCGCCCAAGAAGCATGGGAACATTCCCCTATGACCGCAACCACCGAGGACATTCTCAGCGAAGATGTCGCACTGGCGGAGACTGCACCGACCAACGGTGCGGTCGTCGAGGGAAGCGCGACGGACGCTTCGCTCACGGAGCTGACCGAGACGTCGACCTCCGACGCGTCGGTCATCAAGATCGTCAAGGGTTCGCCCACCGACGTCGAGATCGCGGCACTGGTCAGCGTGCTTGCCGCGGCTGCCGGCAGCGGTCAGGCTCCCGAGTCGAATGTTCCCGCGGAGACCTGGGGCGATCCGACTCAGTTCCACCGCACGCGTGCGCCGTTCTCGCCGTACGCGTACCTGAACCCCGCGATCCGTCGCAGCTGACGATCACTTGCTGACGTGACTCAACTGGTTCTAGCTTCAGCGTCCCCGGCTCGCCTCGCAGTTCTGCGGGCGGCCGGGGTTTCGCCGCTTGTGCGTGTCTCCGGCGTCGACGAGGACAAGATTGCCGACAACCTCGGCCCCGACGCCGCTCCCGAAAAAGTCGTGACGGTGCTGGCGGAGGCCAAGGCCGCCGAGATCGTTCCCGGCCTCGCCGCCGACAATCTCACCGACGTAGTCGTTGTCGGGTGCGATTCGATGCTCCTGATCGACGGGCAACTTCAAGGCAAGCCGGGCAGCGTAGACATCGCCCGAAAGCGATGGGCCGCAATGGCCGGACGCAGCGCCACTCTCTTGACCGGGCACTGTGTCCTACGCGTCGCCGACGGCCGCATCGTTCGCATGGCCTCGGATCACAGCGCAACAGTGGTTCATTTCGCGCAACCGTCCACCGAAGATCTCGAGGCATACCTGGCAACGGGCGAACCGCTCCAAGTCGCCGGAGCATTCACGCTCGACAGTCTCGGCGGCTGGTTCGTGGAGAGGATCGAGGGTGATCCCTCGAGTGTCATCGGTATCGGATTACCTTTGGTACGAACACTTCTCGAGCGTGTCGGGGTTTCCGTCTCGGATCTCTGGCGCACGCAGAGCATCTTCTGACACGATTTCTCCAAGCACGTTTTCTCCACGCACGTTTTCTCCAAGCACCACTGACCAGCCTCGCATCGGGTTCATGCCGATGCGAAGCTGGTCGTTTTTGTTGTCGCCGAAGAGGCTTGACCCCTCAGGTTTTGAATGTGGTGTTCGCGGGCCGCGGGTGCTGCCGCGGGTCGATCGAGGGCGGCGGGATGAACCACGGTTTGTTGTCGACCCCGATTCGGATCACCCATTTCCCGACGAACCTGGATTTGCGGTGCATCAGCCGGTGATGCGAACGGCACAGCAGGACAAGGTTGCTCATCACCGTCGGCCCGCCGTTGGCCCAGTGCCGAATATGGTGCGCATCCGTCCAGGCCGGTACACACGTGCAGCCGGGGAATGCGCAGCCTTTGTCTCGGGCGATCAACGCCACTCGCTGTTCGGCAGAGACCAACCGTTTCCCGGGTTTCGCATCCAACGGCGCCCCGTGGTCGTCGAGCAGGACAGTGGAGAGGAAACAATCGCAGCCGAGGAGTCTGGTCTGCGAGACCGAGAGTGGCCCGAGCCAGGGCATGTGCCCGACATCGAGATCCGACACAGCCACTCCACCACCATCGGGCGAGGGTGCGGCGGCGCAGTCCCGATGCTCAGCCAAATCACGCGCGTTGATGTGCACGTTCACGTGCGGCCGCTGACCACCATCCGTACCGGTCTTCGCGCAGTCCAGATAGCGGCGGATCAGTTCCGTGAACCCGTCCGCGGTCCGTTTCGCTGCCGACCTTGAGTCCGGGGTTCCATCGGGTGCCGGGGTGGGCATCGTCAGATTCGACAACGCCGACAACAACATTTCGCCGGTGAGAGCGTCGAAATCTCCGCGCACCACCACCCGGCCGTTCAATGTCGACGCGATGCGGAGTTCGTTCCGGTCGTCATCTTCGGCGGGTGGAATCTTGTCGGATTCGAAGATTCGCTCCAAGGTCGCGATGACGTTTCGCACCTTCGTGGTCGTCGCCTCCACCCCGGACGCGGCAGCCAACAACAAATCGACACAGCGAGGGAGCGCTTCCTCCGGCATGCCCTTCGGTGGTGATTCGCAGAACGCCACGATCAACACGGCATGATCGAAGGAGCAGTCCCCGCGATCGAACCGGGCCGCCACCGCCGGAAAAGGCCGCAGCGCTGCACCGAGGGCGGCGATCTTCTTCCCGTCCCGGACCTGCAGCATCGTGTTCGCCGCCAACCAGCAACCCACCCCGCGGCTGGCAATCACCTGATCATCCGGCCGCAACGACAACTCGTCCACCACCGCCACCCGCACCGCCTCGAGACGAAGAATCTCCGCGCTCGCCGACACCGCAGCAGCACGCAACTCAGAAGCCGTCAACCGCCACAGTCGTCCGCGCAACCCCACTGCAGAACCCGACACCACATCCGACAACAGCACGCTCATTGAATCCCCCGATCCCCTACTCAGGAGAATACTCGAACACCCGTTCGAGTCAAGGGTATTTTTTTCAGACTGGGGAATTGACCCGCGGCAGGGCAGTCGAGGCCAATCCGATGCCGAGCGCAATTGCTGCGATGATCGCGAGCACGCGGCGTTGGGCTTCGAGAAACGCTTCGCCAGCCGCCGCGCGAGTAGATGCGTACGCGGCATCAACTGCCACTTGAACGGATTGGCCCCCGGCGCCGGCAGTTCCTTCGCGGCGACATTCCGGCGCCACCTCCATCGGTGTTCCGGATGCCAATTGACTTGTCGCGCAATCGACAAATGCCTTTTCGGCGATGTCGACCAGGCCGGGATTCACGCCGGCAGCTTCAAGATTCGCAACGTACTCGGGCCGCTCCCCCTGCACTGCTTGCGGAGCTTGCCCCGCGACGAGCGAGAAGAACACCACTCCGATCAAGGCCAGTCCGATCGAGCTGCCAACCTGCTGAACGGTCGGTAGCAGTCCCGACACCGAACCCGCGTGCGCGGGTTCGACCGTCGCGAGGATCGCGGTTTGCAGTGGCGCCACGAACAGTCCGAGCCCTGCGCCCCCGAGGAGGAGAGGACCGGCGAGCGCGAGCCAGCGTGGATCAGTTCCTTCGTGTTCGAGGATGACCGACAACGCGATCAGCGAGCCGGCAAAGACGACCATCCCCAAGATCAGGACGCGGTTTCCAAGCATCCGGTACACCGCGGATGAGAGAACCGCAGCCACGCCCATGCCGACGGCCCACGGGAGCGTCATCACGCCCGCTCGCAATGCGGAGAACCCGAACCCGAACTGAAGCGTGAGACTGATGGTGAAGATCAACGAAGTCAGGGTTCCGAAGAATACGAACGCAAGAACCGCGCCGATCGCGAAGGCTCGGTCGCGGAAAAGCTCCAGACGAAGGACCGGATCGCCGCCTCGTTTCGCCAGACGCGATTCGTAGAGCACAAACGCCAATGCCACAGGCACCGACATCGCGAGCATGACAACAAGACCTGTGGGCCATCCACGCGCCCTTCCCTCGGCCAGGGGAAGGATCAGCAGGAACAGCGCCAGCGATGACAGTGCGGCGCCGATGAGGTCCAGTGAGCGCACATGCTCAGCGCGAGCATCGACGAGATGGAAATACCCGAGAATCAAGGCGGCGATGCCGATCGGAATGTTGACGAAGAAGATCAGGCGCCAGCCCCAGTCGAAGAGATTCCACTCGATCAGCAGCCCGCCGATCAGAGGCCCACTGACCGTTGCGAGCCCGATGGTCGCACCGTAGATCCCGAACACTCGCGGATGCCTGGCCTTCGGAAACAGACCCGAGATGATGGCAAACGTCTGGGCGGACATCGAACCGGCCGCCAACCCTTGCAAACCCCGGAAGACGATCAACATCGTCGCGCTCTGAGCGAGCCCGCACAGCAACGAGGCCGCGACGAATACGAACAGGGCGGTCAGAAAAACAACCCTACGACCGAACAGGTCCCCCAACCTGGCCGCGGTGATCAACGAACACGCAAAAGCCAGGATGTACACGCTGACCATGAGCAACTGCGCCGATACGCCTGCTTGAAGATCGACGGCGATACTCGGAAGCGCGACGTTGACGATCGTCGCGTCGAGCAACTGCATGAACGCCGCCGCCAGACTCGTCGCCAACCCGAGCCAGGGCGTCAGAGAACCAGCTCGCCGTCCGCCCTTGTGGTCGGCGCCGACAGCGTCACCTAAAGGGTCCGGAAGCACCGAATGATCCTAATCGAACAGGACGCTTCTAGAACCTGTTCTTGTTTAGATTGTAGTATTTCGGACAATTCAGTCCCCCAGATGGGATAGTTCGTCGTCTGCCCATTTTCAGAGCAGGCTTCTCGACGACACACGCAGGAGTTCTACTCGATGGATCTGAACTTGATCACCCATTGGCACCCGCTTCCTGGACGGGTAATCGAATGGGGCGTCACGCATGCTTCCGCTCAACGAGCCGCCGAAGCCGAGATCGACCGAGAACTACCCCCGACCACGATGCAGGATCGCCACCTGCGACGCGCCCGCGTCACCGCAGAGAAGGGCGATCCGCAGTCTCCGTGGATCGGTATCGCCTTCGATTTCGCAGGAACACTCGACCGCGACGCCATGACGCGAGCCCTGCAGCGCTACGTCCGTCGCCACGACACGCTCCACAGTTGGTTCTCCTTCGACGAAGCAACCACCGACGCTGCGGACACCGCGTTCGAGGTCCGTCGACACGTGGTGCCGGTCGAGAGCATCGAACTCGCGTACCGCGTCGGCGACGACGTCTCCGAATCCGAGGCGATCCGCGCACTCGTCGCAACCAAGTTCGCAACGGAAACCAGTGCCCTTCAGTGGCCGGCCTTCGTGTTCGGTGCCGTCGAGCACCACCATGCCGACCTCGAAGCCGATCCGAGCTTCACCCTGTTCCATGCAGTCGACCACGCCCATTCGGACATGAACTCGATGGTGCTGATGTACGCGGAATTGCGTCAGCTCTACGCCGCGGAAACGACCGGGTCACATCCCGAACTGGGCCCCGCGGGAAGTTACGCACAGTTCGGTCGCGTCGAACGCGAGCGAACAACCGAACTGACGATGCAGTCACCCGAAGTGCACCAGTGGCTCGGTTACCTCATGCGCAGCGGCGGCTCGTTCCCCGGATTTCCGCTCCCGCTCGGGGCGGAAGACGCGCCCAAACCGGCTATCGGTTCACGCTTCGACCTGGCCGATGACATCGAGTGCGAGAAGTTCGGTGCGGTCTGTAAAGCCTACGGCGCCAACTTCATCGGTGGAATATTCACCGCCCTCGCGATTGCGGAATTCGAACTGGCCGGACGCGACAAGTACATCGCCCTCTCGCCGGTCAGCACACGAACCGAGGCCGACTCGTTTGCACAGGGCTGGTACATCAACCTGATCCCGGTCGGCATCGACGTCGACGACAAGCGACGCTTCACCGAGTTGGCAAAGCTCGGGCAGCAGGGGTACCACGACGGCAAGGCACTCCTCGATGTCTCTGTGCAGCAAGTCATCGACCTGGTTCTGTCGAGCTTGGCCGAGTCGGATTCCGCACCCGGCGGATTGTCGAAGACGCTCACCCCGCCGCCGATCGTCTCGTACATCGACGGCCGCCGCATGCCGGATCCATACAGTTACGCCGAGACGAAGGCAACGGGAATCGTCGGCGGCAAAGAGACGCAGATCGCGTCGATGTGGATCAACCGGATGCACACCGGTACCTGGATCGCCGTGTCCCACCCTGACACCCCCATTGCCCACGAATCGGCCACCCGCTTCGCCGAGCACGTCTCCAAGATCATCAAAACTGTTGCAGCTCAGGGCGACTACTCGTTCTCGGCACCAGAGGGAGCGTCCTGATGCATGTCACCTCGATCGATCGATACGGACTCGAGCCCGGAATCGTCACCGAATGGTCGCTCCAGCCCGCGGACGGCGCCGTCACCGAGTCGGAAGTACCACCGTCGTACAACCAGCATTTCCATCTCGAGACTGCGCGAACACACGGCATGGGCCGGAGTGTGTGGATGGCAGCCGCATTCGACCTTCCCGGAGAACTGAATCGGCCCGCACTCGATCTCGCGCTGCGCCTGTTCATCAGTCGCCATGACACTCTGCACACAGGATTCGAGGTGGGCGAGTTCACCACCACCCGAATGGGACTCGATCCCGACGGCACACACATCGAGACTTCGGAACCTGTGAAGTTCGATTCGACCGAAGACCTCCGAGCGCACCTCAAGAAGCGATTCACGACGGTATGCGATCCACTGACCTTCCCCGCCTACACGTTTGCCACGGTCGAACGCGAAGAGCACTACACGGTCCTGAGCGCCTTCGATCACACCCTCGTCGACGGCTACTCGCTGGTCATCGCCCTCGGGGAACTGCGACAGATCTACGAGGGACTGATCGCCATACCCGAACTGACCGACCACGAGGCCGTCGACGCAGTGATGAGCCGACTGGGTGACCCGGGAAGTTTCGTGCGGTACTGCGAACTGGAGGCCGACGCTCTGCTTCCCGTCGACAACGACCCTCGAATCCGAGAGTGGGCAAGGTTCTACGAGATTTGTGGTGGCACATCGCCGAGTTTCCCCTTGGATCTCGGCGTCGAGGCAGGAAAGCCCGCGCCTCAGGGCGCCGATGTGCGCGTGCTGCTCGACGAGGAACTGACCGCGACGTTCGACGAGATCTGCCTATCCGCCGGCGGTAGCGTGTTCACCGGAATCCTCACTGCGATGGGACTTTCCGTCCACTCGTTCACCGGACAGGCGACGCTTCCACTGCAATTCCCGCTGCACATCCGCAAAGATCCACGCTGGGCCGACGCCATCGGCTGGCTCACCACGAGCGCGCCGATCACGGTCCAGATCACTCCCGATGCGGATTTCGGTGCATCCCTTGCACATACGCACGCGTCGTTCCGAGTTGCGTTGACGCTCGAGGGCGTCACCATGGCCCAGGTTCGAGATGCTTTGGGCGACAAGATTCGACGCACGCGCACCGACGTCTTCATGGTGTCGTACATCGATTACCGCAAACTACCCGGCACCGACGATCATGATCTCCTCAACGCTCATCACATCAGCAATGTGACGGTCGCCGACGATGCCCAGTTCTGGATTTCGCGAACGAACCGTGGTCTCTCGCTGCGTTCGCGCTTCCCGGACACCGACACGGCAAACGAAACCATGGTGAATTTCCTCACCGATCTCGACCGGATTCTGAGGGAAGTCTGCGCCCGGGGCGTGACGCCGATCGGAAGTGTCACCGAACAATTGAGAGATTCGAGCGTCGGGGCAGGAACACCGAGGATTTAGGGTCGGCAACGGGTACGAGCAGGCAGAACCCGCTTCCGGGCGTCTCCCCTTGCGCGCAGCGCATAGAATCGATCAAGTCCGTGTTCGAACCGAACGATTCGTCTTCAGGAGTACGCCCGTGCCCGTTGCCCCCGATCCCTCAACCGCGTTTGCCGAGTTCGCGCATCCCGACCGGTTGGTCTCGACGGAATGGCTCTCGGCGAATCTCGGTACGCCGGGCCTCAAGGTCGTCGAATCCGATGAAGACGTGTTGTTGTACGACGTCGGCCACATTCCCGGCGCAGTGAAGATCGACTGGCATCTCGACCTCAACGATCCGGTCACCCGCGATTACATCGACGGTGCGAAGTTCGCAGAGTTGATGAACCGCAAGGGCATCAGCCGCGACGACACCGTCGTCATCTACGGCGACAAGAGCAACTGGTGGGCCGCCTACGCACTCTGGGTCTTCACTCTGTTCGGCCACGAGGACGTCCGTCTTCTCGACGGTGGCCGCGATGCGTGGATCGCCGAGAACCGTGACACCGCATTCGACGTTCCCGACATCACGTCAACGGATTACCCGGTCGTCAAGCGCAACGACGCTCCCATCCGCGCATTCAAGGACGACGTACTTGCGCACTTGGGCGACGGGCCGCTCATCGACGTGCGATCTCCGCAGGAGTACACCGGCGAGCGCACCCACATGCCCGACTACCCCGAAGAGGGTGCGTTGCGCGGTGGACACATTCCCAGCGCTCTCAGCATCCCGTGGGCGAAGGCAGCGGCACCGGACAGCCGCTTCCGCACCCGCACCGAACTCGGCGAGATCTACGGCGGTCTGTCGGCCGACGACAACATCGTCGCGTACTGCCGCATCGGTGAGCGTTCCAGCCACACCTGGTTCGTGTTGACCCATCTTCTCGGCTACCCGAACGTTCGTAACTACGACGGTTCCTGGACAGAGTGGGGCAATGCAGTGCGCGTCCCGATCGTCCAGGGCGAAGAGCCCGGCGCAGTTCCTTCCTCCGTATCGGCGTCATGAGCACTCTTCCTTCGGCTCTGGCCGAGATCGTCGACGACTTCGCAGCCGTCGGCGCCTCGGACAAGCTCACTCTTCTTCTCGAGTTCAGCCGAGAGCTACCGCCGTTGCCGGCGGAGCTCGAGCAGAGCGCGATGGAGCCGGTCCCCGAATGTCAGTCGCCGCTGTTCCTCTCGGTCGACGATTCGGATCGCGACAACGTCCGTCTGTACTTCAGCGCGCCCCCCGAGGCTCCCACGACGCGTGGTTTCGCATCGATCCTCGCGCAGGGGCTCGACGGTCACAGCGCGGACGAGATCCTCGGTGTACCCGACGACTTCTATTCGGCGCTCGGTCTCGCAGAAGCTGTGAGCCCGCTCCGTCTGCGCGGAATGTCGGCCATGCTCGCGCGCATCAAGCGGCACTTGCGGGGCTGAAAACATGGAGTTCACCGAACTGGCCGACTATGCGATTCCGGCCGGCGCACTCGTCGAATGGTTGCCGTGCGCAACCGGGCCTTGGGTTCCGGATCCGCGGCCCGTCTCCTACATTCACGAGGCACATCTCAACCGTTCCGCTGCAGGCGCGGGCGACAAGTCTTGGCTGGGAACAGCTTTCGAGATTTCCGGCCCGCTCGATGTCGATGCGTTCCGAGTCGCCCTCGGCCGCTGGATCGACCGTCATGAAGTTCTGCGCTCGCATACCGTCCTCGAGCCCTCGAGTGGCGAGATCACCCGGCACACCGTCCCGATCGGCGGAATCGACATCGGGGTCGTCAGCCACGGCTACGACGCGTCCAGCCAGGACAACTTCGACCACCTTCACCGCCTGTTCGACGATTACGCGTCCCCGCACAGTTGGCCGTCGTACGTCTTCGCGACGTTGACGCCCCGCGGTGGCGACGGTCCGTTCACCGTGTTCTTCGCGGCGGACCACTCGATCATCGACGGTTTCTCGATCGTGCTGGTCGCTCACGAGATTGCAGCGCTGTACCGCGAGGCCTCGACCGGCAGCGCTGCAAATCTGTTCCCGGTGGGCAGCTACGTCGATTTCGGTGCCGTCGAACGCGAGCAGATGGCCGACATGGAAGCCGAGAAGGCTGCGGTGGAGATCTGGCGTAAGGCTCTCGGAACGGACGGGTTACCCCAGTTCCCGCTACCGATCGGTGAACGCGGAACCGATTCTCAGAACGGCCTGTCGACCTGGCTACTCGACGCCGAGCAGTCCAAGGCCTTCAGTTCGACGTGTGCAGCCGCCGGCGTGGGGTATTTCGCCGGACTACTCGGCGGACTTGCGGCCGTAGGTCGCGAAGTCGCGGGATCCGATCAATTCGAGGTCGTGACGCCGGTTCACACCCGCAGCGCTCAGGAGTGGGCGGGTGCGCTCGGCTGGTTCGTCGGACTGTGCCCGGTCGAGTTCGCCGTTGGATCGGACTGTTCGTTCGGCGACCTCGCGACACGCGCCGCCGAATCGATCGCTTCGGTCAAGCCTGCCGCCGCGGTCCCGTTCGATCGGATCGGTGAGCACCTCGAAACCCCGATTCGACCGCGATTCGTGGTGTCCTACATGGACGTTCGCTTTGTACCCGAGGCCGCACAGTGGCCCGAATGGAACGCCAGAGCACTTCGAAGCAAGGCATACACGCACGACGTCTACATCTGGATCAACCGCACACCCCAAGGCCTCAATCTCGCAGTCAGGTATCCAGGCAACGAGACGGCGAACGCCGCGGTTCACGCCTACGTGGCCGCACTGCGCCGGACCGTCGAAGAAATCGTCGCCGAACCGGACACCGGCACCTCCGGCAGCTACTCATCGGTAGTTTTCGAAACCGTTTCCTAAGCCGGAGTGGGCTTTAGCGATCCGGTTACAGCCAGCGCCGAAGCGATGCATACACTCCGAAGTGATGCCAATCCCCCGATGGTGAAATCCCAGAGGAATACACCGCGGAGACAGACTATGCGAACCACAGGAGGCTCAGTGCCCAGTCATGCCAGCGCGCACATTACGAAGGTGCTTGTCGCGAACCGCGGTGAAATCGCGGTACGGGTCATCCGGGCGGCCAAGGATGCCGGCTACGGCAGCGTTGCCGTTTACGCCGAGCCCGACGCAGAAGCGCAGTTCGTGAAGCTCGCAGACGAGGCATTTGCCCTCGGCGGACAGACGTCCGCCGAGTCCTACCTCGTGTTCGACAAGATCCTCGATGCCGCCAAGAAGTCCGGCGCCGACGCCATCCACCCCGGCTACGGCTTCCTCTCCGAGAACGCCGACTTCGCCCAGGCCGTCATCGACGCGAACCTCATCTGGATCGGTCCGTCACCGCAGTCCATCCGCGACCTCGGCGACAAGGTCACGGCACGCCACATCGCAGAACGCGCGAAGGCCCCGATGGCTGCCGGCACCAAGGACCCCGTCAAGGGCGCAGACGAGGTCGTCGCATTCGCCAAGGAATACGGCGTACCGGTTGCGATCAAGGCTGCCTTCGGCGGCGGTGGACGCGGCATGAAGGTCGCCCAGACCATCGAGGAAATCCCCGAGCTGTTCGAGTCGGCCACCCGTGAGGCCATCGCAGCCTTCGGTCGCGGCGAGTGCTTCGTCGAGCAGTACCTGGACAAGGCCCGCCACGTCGAGGCTCAGGTCATCGCCGACCAGCACGGCAACGTCGTCGTCGCCGGTACCCGCGACTGCTCACTGCAGCGTCGCTTCCAGAAGCTCGTCGAAGAGGCTCCGGCTCCGTTCCTGACGGACGACCAGCGCGCACGCATCCACGCGTCCGCCAAGGCCATCTGCAAGGAAGCCGGCTACTACGGCGCCGGAACGGTCGAGTACCTGGTTCAGGGCGACACCATCTCCTTCCTCGAGGTCAACACCCGCCTGCAGGTCGAGCACCCCGTCACGGAAGAGACCGCGGGCATCGACCTGGTGCGTCAGCAGTTCCTCATCGCCAACGGTGAAGAGCTCTCCATCAAGGAAGATCCCACCCCGCGTGGACACTCCTTCGAGTTCCGCATCAACGGTGAAGACGCCGGCCGCGGCTTCATGCCCGCCCCCGGCCCGGTCTCCGTCTACCGTGAGCCCACGGGCCCCGGCGTCCGCGTCGATTCCGGTGTCGTCGCCGGCGACGTCATCGGCGGACAGTTCGACTCCATGCTCGCCAAGCTCATCGTCACCGGCGCCACCCGCGAAGAAGCCCTCCAGCGGGCATCGCGCGCTCTGGCCGAGTTCGAAATCGACGGCCTCGCGACCGTCCTCCCGTTCCACCGCCACATCGTCGAGAACCCGGCATTCGTCGGTGACGGCGAGAAGTTCGACATCTACACCAAGTGGATCGAAACCGACTGGGAAAACACCATCGAGCCGTACGCCGGTTCCGGTGCACCGGTCGACGACGAGGACGAGGCTCTGCCGCGTCAGAACGTCGTCGTCGAGGTCGGTGGACGTCGCGTCGAGGTTTCCCTCCCGGGCCAGTTCTCGCTCGGCAACGGCGGCGGCGCAGCATCCGGTGCCATCCGCAAGAAGCCGAAGGCACGCAAGCGCGGCGGCGCCGGCGGCGGCGCAGCATCCGGTGACGCCGTCACCGCTCCGATGCAGGGCACCGTCGTCAAGGTCGCAGTGACCGAAGGCCAGGAAGTCGCAGAAGGCGACCTGATCGCGGTTCTCGAAGCCATGAAGATGGAAAACCCCGTCAACGCGCACAAGGCCGGTGTCGTCACCGGACTGTCCGTCGAGCCGGGTGCAGCAATCACGCAGGGAACGGTTCTCGCAGAACTGAAGTAAGGCCTCCGGCCCCGTGCGCCTTTCCGGTAGTCCCCACTACCGGAAAGGCGCACAGTCGTTTGAGTAGGCTGTAACGATGGCTGACGTCCCCGACATTCGCATCGGCACTGCAGAACGCGAGCAGGCACTCGATCTCCTGAGCGAGCACTTCGCCGCAGGCCGCCTCACCGTCACGGAGTTCGACGAGAGAAGCGGAATCGTCAGTGCCGCAACAACTCGCAGTGAACTCGTTCCGGTGTTCGCCGATCTACCGGGCAACTATCAAGCTCCAGGCACCGCTCCCCTGTCGATGGTGACACCTCCCGCCGCACCGGCGGAGCGACGATTCAACCCCGACTGGTCCGGTCGCGTCATGGCCGTCATCCCGATTCTCGCGGTGATCCTGTTCTTCGTCACCGGTACCTGGTTGTGGTTCCTCGCGATTCCCCTCGCCGGTGCACTGCTGTTCGGTACCGACAGGGAACGCAAAGCCAAGCGTCGCCGCGAGCGGGGCTCCGACTGATGGAGCCGATCGAGATCAACGCAGGCGGATGGTATCTGCGAGCACTGCGCGCAGACGAGCGTGTGGACGACCGCCCTGCCCTTGCCGACGGCGGTATCACCGACCCCGATTACGTGAGTCAGCGGAGCGCACAGTGGCACGAAAACAGCGTCTACTCCTGGGCCGTGTGCCAGCCCAACACCGGTGAGCTTCTCGCCGAGGTCGTTCTGACGCCTCTCGACTCCACCGCCCTGCTGACCGGCTGGGCCCGCGACGGGCACACCGAGGCGCTCACGACAGCCGCCGACGCCGTCACCAGATTCGCCGAAGGTGCACTCGGACTCGTCGTCGTCGAGGGGCAGACGAATTGAAGAACAACCGATACTGGCCGCTGGCGATCGCCGTGGTCATTGCCCTGATCATGCTCTTCTCCCCGGGCTCCACCGTCCCGTCGAGCCCGGAGAACACCGACAAGATCACTCACACGTTGATGTTCGCGGTGCTGGCGATCACCTCGTTGCACGCCCGGATCCCGGCGTGGATCACCGCGGTCTGGCTCGTGATTTTTGCTGCGACGTCCGAGGTTCTTCAAGCAGCGCTGCCCATTTCGCGTTCCGGTTCGATCTGGGACGGCACCGCCGACCTGCTCGGCATCGCCATCGGGATCGGTATCGTCAGCCTCGTGATGCGGCGTCGAACGGCCCGCGACGACGAGCCGAGCAGGTCCTGATCAGCTGAGCAGGTTGCTCCGCAATTGTTCCTGGGTCGACGCGTCGATCTTCAGGCCGTCGGTGAAGTAGGCCTCGATCGATCCGTGGACCTGCGCAAGCTCTGCCATCGACGCCTGCAGGTACTCGCGCCTGACACCGAGGACACCTTCGAGCAGGGTCGGATCGATACCCTTGGCCTCGAATCGCTCGAGGAGCGGCGCGAACATCGGCAACAGAACCTTGTTGGTTTCGAGGTAGTCCGCGAAGACCGCGTCCTCGGAGGCACCCAGGAACAGCAGTAGCGCGGCTGCGGCCCAGCCCGTGCGGTCCTTGCCCGTGGTGCAGTGAATGAGTGCCGGCGAGCTGGGCGGCTGCGCCAAGTCGACGAACAGTTGCCGGTACGACGCGACCGCACTCGGCAAGGTCACGAAATCGCGGTAACTTCCCTGAAAGTACTCGAGCGCCTGGCCGCTACCCAACGCTTCGGCAGCAAACGCCGGGTCGGCGATCATCTGCTGCATCTGAGCCGGAATGGCGCGATACTGCTTGTCCGCCAATACGTCCAGGCCGAGTTCTCGGATTCCGTCCGGCGTCAGATCCGGCGCCGTCTCGCGTTCGGACTCGGTGCGCAGATCGTAGATCGTGACGATGCCCAGATCGGCGAGGGTCTGTGCGCCCTCCGCACTGAGCGATGCCAGATCGGTGGAACGAAACACACTCCCGGTGCGGACGGTGCCACCGAAGCTCGATTCGGGGCCACCGATGTCTCGGAGGTTCGCCAGGGACGGTACGACGGAAGACAGCTTCGGAGTATCGGTCATACCTAAGAATGTATCTGTCACCGGAATAGGGCGGCCGGAGAAATAAGATCGAGACACATCATCTCCCGTAATTGCTGCGCTACAGATCCGTAACATGCTCAAGTAATCCTGTGGACATGCCTACAACGAATTCCAGTGGTCTCGGAGCCTTCGATGCGCTCGGTGACCACCAGGCAGTCGCGGCGCTGCTCGAGTGTTGCCATTCCGCCGTGTGGGCACAGGAAATCGCCTCGTCTCGCCCGTTCACCGATCTGGAAGCTCTCTTCGACAAAGCAGATGCCGTGCTGGCCGAGCTTCCCGAGTCCGAAATCGACGACGCTCTGTCCGGCCACCCACGAATCGGTGAGCGAAGCGAAAGCGCGGCCTCGACCCGTGAACAGTCGGAAGTCTCGTCCGCGACAGAAGACGTCCTCGCGGAACTTCGACAGAAGAACGCCGAGTACGAAGAGACATTCGGCCATGTTTACCTGGTCTGCGCGTCGGGGAAATCTGGAACGGAGCTCCTCGACATCCTTCGAGGCCGTCTCCGAAACGACCCGGCGACCGAGCGTTCCGTGCTTCGAACCGAATTGGCCGCCATCAATCGAATCAGACTTGCCCGTCTGATCGATTCACTCGCCGGAGGCGCAGCATGAGCAAGACCCTGAGCACGCACGTTCTCGACGCGACGACGGGCATTCCCGCTGCGGGGATTCGCGTCGAACTTCGTGATCGAGACGGCGTCACGATCACCAGCGCCGTGACCGACTCCGACGGCCGCATCCCCGAACTTGCTCCCGGTGGTCTGGTCACCGGTCACTACACCCTGACTTTCGACACGGGAACGTATTTCGAGACCAACGGACAAGAGAACTTCTACCCGGAAGTGACAGTGACCTTCCGGGTGGACGACACGGCGCGGGGCTATCACGTCCCACTGTTGCTGTCGCCCTTTGCTTATTCCACCTATCGCGGGAGCTGAACACGTGACTACCGAAAACATCACAACCGGCAACATCACGACCGGTGTTACAAGCACCGACCGGTTGAGCGGATCCATCGAACTTACCGGTCACCAGTACGGCAAAGCTGAGAACAGGGTAGTCCGAATCTACCGCGACACTCCTCGTCACGAGATCCACGACATCAACGTCTCCACCTGCCTGCGTGGAGATTTCGCCGACGCGTACCTCACCGGCGATCAGTCGAAGGTTCTGCCGACCGACACGCAGAAACAAACGGCCTATTCCTACGCCAAGGAAAAGGGTCTGATCTCGATCGAGACGTACGGACTCGAACTCGCCCGTCATTTCGTCGACGACATCGAACCGGTCAGTGGCGCGCGGATCGAGATCGAGGAATACGCTTGGGAGCGTGCGATTGTCGACGGCAGCGAGCACGACTACACCTGGATTCGGAAGGGTCAGGAAGTTCGGACGGCGTCGATCACAATCTCCGATACTGGGACAGCCGATGCCGGGACGTGGGTGATCGGCGGTTTGAAGGACCTGGTGATCCTCAAATCGACCGGTAGTGAGTTCTCGGGTTTCCTCGAAGATCCGTACACGATCCTCGAGCCGACAGACGACCGCGTCATGGCGACGACGTTGGTCGCCCAGTGGCGATTCGTCACCACCGACGTCGACTGGGAATCGGTCTACGTGGGTATCAAGGCACAAATCGTCAAACAGTTCGCGCAGGTGCATTCACTTGCCTTGCAGCAGACGCTCTTCCACATCGGCAAGACAATTCTCGAAGAGTTTCCGATCATTGCCGAGGTTCGACTGTCGGCACCCAACAAGCATCATTTCGAATATGCACTCGGCCGCTTCGGAGTCGAGAACGACAACGAGGTGTTCCACGCCGCCGATCGTCCGTACGGGTTGATCCAAGCTGCGGTCAGCCGATCCGACGCACCAGACGCGGGGCCGTCGTGGACACCCTATTCAGGCTGGTTGTCGTGACCGACCCGGCCCTCGGGACCACTCTCGTCGTCGCCAATGCCCATGTGGTCACGATGGACAGCGAGCGTTCCGAGCACCCCGACGGCTACGTCGTGATCTCGGGCAACAAGATTGTCGACGTGGGGGCCGGAAAGGCTCCCGTGTACCCCAATGCGCACGTGATCGACGGCAACGGTTGCCTGATCACGCCCGGTCTGGTGAACACACATCATCATCTCTACCAATGGATCACCCGTGGCCTGGCAGCAGACTCGACGCTCTTCGAGTGGCTGACCACGCTGTACCCCGTCTGGGCGGGTATCGACGCCGACGCCGTCCACGTGGCGGCCACCGGCGGACTCACCTGGTTGGCAAAAACCGGATGTACGACCACCACCGACCACCACTACGTCGTTCCCCGTGACGCCGGCGACGTTTTCGAAGCCGAGATCACCGCCGCTGCGCAGGTTGGCCTTCGATTCCACCCGTGTCGTGGGTCGATGGACCTCGGTCAGAGTTCCGGCGGACTGCCACCGGATCACGTCGTGGAAAGAATCGACGACATCCTGACCGGCACGCAGTCGGTGATCGACCGCTGGCACGATCCGAATGCGGGGTCGATGCTGCAGATCGCGGTAGCTCCCTGCTCACCCTTCTCGGTGACGGAGTCACTGCTCCGAGAGTCCGCGACGCTGGCCCGCGAAAACGGCGTGCGAATGCACACGCATCTCGCCGAGACCCTGGACGAGGAAAGCTTCTGCCGAGAGCTTTTCGGTTGCACGCCGGTCGAATACATGGAACGCGTCGGCTGGGTGGGTGCGGACGTCTGGTACGCACACGCAGTCCATCTCGACGACGCCGGTATCGAGACGATGGCGCGAACCGGAACTGCCGCGGCACACTGTCCGACCTCCAATGCGCGACTGGGGGCCGGTATCGCCCGTGCCGCCGATCTGGTGAAGGGCGGGGTCACCGTGGGGCTCGGTGTGGACGGCGCGGCGAGCAACGAAGCATGCAGTCTGATCGAGGAGTCTCGTCATGCGCTTCTGTTTGCTCGCGCCAAGGGCGGACCGCAGACGATGACGGTGCGAAAAGCCTTGGAATTGGGAACGATCGGCGGCGCACGAGTTCTGGGCCGCGAGGGCGAAATCGGATCGATCGAGGTCGGAAAACTTGCCGACCTGGCGGTGTGGAAACTCGACACCGTCGCGCATGCCGGCATCACCGATCCGGTGGCGGCGCTCGTACTCGGCTCGACGCCCCCGCTGAAGTTACTACTCGTCAACGGGCGAATCGTAGTTGCCGACGGACGAGTCACCACCGTCGACGAGGACGTCGTGGCCTCGGATGTCGCACGCGCACACCGCGACCTACTCGGAAAGGCTTGAGTCAGCGATGGATCTGCACAGCGTCGACGAAGTTCTGGTGCCGCGGACCCGCGCCGAGCTCCCCTGTGCCTCACCCGGTATCGGGTTCATCGGCGGCGGCACCTGGCTGTACTCGGAACCGCAGCCGCACCTGACCACTCTTGTCGACCTTGCGGGCTTCGACTGGAAAGCTGTCGCGGTCGGCGATCTCGGTCTCGAAATCGCGGCCACCTGCACCATCGAGGAACTGTGCCGCGCCGATCTTCCCACCTCATGGTCCGCCGCAGCGCTGTTCCAACACTGCGCCGACGCACTGCTCGCATCGTGGAAGGTGTTGCGATACGCGACCGTCGGCGGCAACATCGCGCTCTCCTTCCCGGCCGGAGCGATGACGACTCTGTGCACCGCTCTCGATGCCGAACTGACGATCTGGCGTCCGGACGGTACCGAATACTCAGTCCCCGTAGTCGATTTCGTCATCGACGATTCTCGCAACGTGCTCGGCCCCGGCGAGATCATCCGCAGTATCCGGATTCCCGTGCATGCACTGACCGCACGTACCGCGATGCGAAAGCTGGCACAGACGTCACTCGGGCGATCGGCCGTAGCCGTTGCCGGACGCTGCGGTGCCGACGGTTTCACACTGGCGATCACCGCCGCGACCCGCCGTCCGTACGCTCTGAAATTCGACGAACTCCCCGACGCCGCTGCACTTGCGGATGCGTTGCACAGCAGGATTCCGGAAGACGCCTACTTCACCGATGTCCATGGAACTGCGCCGTGGCGGAAGGCGATGACTGACCTTCTCGCCGAAGAAATCCGAGGTGAACTGGAATGAAGTACTCGGTGGACGGAGTTCCCCGCGACGACCAGCCCCGCCCTGGACAGTGCCTGCGAACCTTCCTCCGCGAGCACGGAGCGAACTCCGTCAAGAAGGGGTGCGATGCCGGAGACTGCGGCGCCTGCTCGGTTCTGGTCGACGGACACCCCACCCATTCGTGCATATTTCCCGCCCACCGCCTCGGCGGCCGCGACGTCGTCACCGCCGCCGGCCTCGGAACACCGGAGAAACTTCACCCCATTCAACAGGCATTCGTGGACGCCGGTGGATTCCAATGTGGTTTCTGTACAGCGGGAATGGTAGTCACCGCATCAGCGCTGTCGGTCGAACAAAAATCCGATCTCGCGTGCTCGATGAAAGGTAACCTGTGCCGTTGCACCGGTTATCGGTCCATTCGTGACGCCCTCGCGGGTACATCCAATACCGAGACCGCCAAAATAGGCGGGGCACAAGGGCGTTCCATCGCAGCCCCGGCGTCCGTACGCATCGTCACGGGGACCGAGCAGTACACCATGGACTTCTCCCCGGGTGAGAAGCCGATCGGTCTGCTTCACGTCGCAGTACTCGGCAGTCCGCACGCACACGCACACATAACCCGGATAGACACGGCAGCGGCGGAAGCGGCGCCGGGCGTCGCCGCGGTCCTCACCTTTCAGGACAGTCCGGACGTGCTGTTCTCGACCGCCCGGCACGAGGACCGCAACGACGATCCGGACGACACGCGGGTGTTCGACAGGACCGTCCGTTTCCGCGGCCAGCGCGTCGCCGCGGTCATCGCCGAAACCCCGACGCAGGCGGAACGTGCACTCTCGCTGATCGAAGTCGACTACGAGGTACTCGACGCGGTATTCGAACCAGATCTGGCGCGTTCCCCCGGCGCTCCGCTCCTGCACGGCGACAAAGACGAGAGCTCGCGGATCGCAGAAGTCCCTCGCAACGTGGTTGCCGCGCTTCACGATGGTGTCGGCGATCTGGACCGTGCGCTCGCGGATGCCACCGCAGTCGTCGAAGGTACGTGGAAAACTGCGCGAGTCCAGCACGTGGCCTTGGAAACTCACGGCGCAGCGGGGTGGCTCGACGAGGACGGCCGTCTCGTCATCAGAAGCAGCACACAGGTGCCGTTTCTGGTTCGGGACGAATTGGCGCACATCTTCGATCTCGATCGCAGCCGAATCCGGGTGTTCGCCAAGCGGGTAGGTGGAGGCTTCGGCGGGAAGCAGGAACTACTCACCGAAGATCTCGTCGCACTCGCCGTCCTGCGAACGGGTAAGCCCGTTGCTTACGAGTTCAGCCGCAGCGATCAGTTCACCATCGCACCGTCACGGCACCCGATGCGAGTTTCGGTTCGCGCCGGCGCCGATGCCGACGGAACTCTCACTGCACTGGCCATCGACGTCCTTTCCGACGCCGGGGCGTACGGGAACCATTCGATCGGAGTCATGTTCCACGGTTGCGCCGAATCCATGGCGGTCTATCGCGCTGCAACCAAACGCGTCGACGCCGAAGCGGTCTACACGAACAACGTTCCGTCCGGCGCCTTCCGTGGTTACGGGCTCGGCCAGATCATCTTCGCCGTCGAGTCGGCCATGGATCAGCTCGCTGATCGTCTCGGCATGGACCCCTTCGAGTTTCGGCGGCGAAACGTCGTCGTACCCGGAGACGATTTTGTCGACTGGCACGTCGAGGACGGTGATCTCGAATTCGGCAGCTACGGACTGGACCAGTGCATCGACCTCGTCGACAGTGCACTGTCGAGCGGACGCGGCGAGGCTGCACCGGCAGGGTCGCGTTGGCAGATCGGTCGGGGCATGGCAATTGCCATGATCGCGACGATCCCGCCGCGTGGTCACTTCTCCGACACCACCGTCGCACTCGAGGCCGACGGTCGGTACGTTGTGAACATCGGCACCGCTGAGTTCGGCAACGGAACCACCACGATTCACCAACAGATCGCGGCCACCGAATTGCGGACGACAGTCGATCGCATCACGATTGTTCAATCCGACACCGATGCCGGCGGATACGACACCGGAGCATTCGGGTCGACGGGAACGGTGGTCGCCGGCAAGGCGCTCCTGATCGCCTGCGAGCGCCTTCGCGAGCGAATACTGACCCGTGCGGTGCGATTGAGTGGCCGCGGCGCGCAGATCGACGATCTTTCGCCGGACGGGGTCGAAACGTCCCACGGTTGCCTCGATTTCGCGACGCTACTCGAAGGTGGCCCGCTCGCCGCTGACGGTCGCCACGACGGAACACCGCGCTCGGTCTCGTTCAACGTTCACGGTTTTCGCGTTGCCGTCGACACGGATACCGGCCGGGTGAAGATCCTGCAGTCGGTTCAGGCCGCCGATGCCGGCACCGTCATGAACCCGGCACAACTGCGAGGGCAGGTGGAAGGCGGTGTCGGACAGGCCCTCGGCGCTGCACTGTCGGAGGAAATCGTCATCGAAGAAGGCCGAGTGATCAATCCTCAGCTACGCAATTACCACGTTCCACAGATCGGAGATTTGCCGATCACCGAAGTACTGTTTGCCGACACGTACGACAAACTCGGGCCTTTCGGCGCAAAATCGATGAGTGAGGCCCCCTTCAATCCCGTAGCACCGGCGTTGGCAAACGCGATAGCCAACGCGTGTGGAGTGCGTATGCACTCCACACCGATGACACCGGATCGAGTGTGGAGCGAACTCCAGGCCAGAGCCTAGACTTCGCGCTCGAGCACTCGCTCGACTGCGTCGACCGCGTCGTCCAACTCACCGGTGGTCACCGTCAGCGCGGGACGGAATCTGATTCCTCTCTTCCCGGTTGGCAGTATCATCACATGCTCGTCTTCTCGCAGTCGCTGGACGACGCGATCACGAAGGTCACTGTCCGCCAACGTAATCGCGCACATCAGACCACGACCGCGCGGCTCGGTCGCCGCCGCGTAGCGCCCGCAGACTTCGGTCAACCGGGCAAGGAGATGCGCACCCGTGAATCGCGCGCGGTCGATCAGTCGGTCCTGCTCGATGACTTCGAGTATCCGCCGGGCGCGCACCATGTCGGTGAGGTTGCCACCCCACGTCGAATTGATCCGGGAACTGACGTGAAACACATTGTCGCGCACTTCATCCACTCGACCGCCTGCCATGATGCCGCACACCTGCGTTTTCTTACCGAAGGCAACCACATCCGGATGCAATCCCAATTGCTGATAGGCCCAAGCGGTTCCGGTGATTCCGCATCCCGTTTGCACCTCGTCGAGAATGAAGAGGGCGTCATTCTCACGACACAGCTCTTGCATCGCCTGCAGGAATTCCGGCCTGAGGTGATGGTCACCGCCTTCGCCTTGGATCGGCTCGGCGATGAAACAGGCTATATCGTCGGGGTTGTCGGAAAACGCTCGGTGCGCTTGCTCGAGAGCTTGCCTCTCCGCAGCTTCGACATCGCGACCGTCTGCGAGATACGGCGAGTCGATCCGGGGCCAGTCGAACTTGGGGAATCTCGCGACCTTGCCCGGTTCGGTATTGGTGAGCGACATCGTGTATCCGCTACGACCGTGGAAGGCCTCGGTCAAATGCAGGACCTTCGTCCCCAGATCGCTTGACAATCCACGGCTTTCGTTCAACCGACTCTTCCAGTCGAAGGCAACCTTGAGCGCATTTTCCACCGCAAGTGCCCCACCGTCCACGAAGAACAAGTGTGGGAGCGCCGAATCCCCCAGGACCCGAGCGAAAGCCGCAACGAAGCGCGCCATAGGCTCGGTGTAGATGTCGGAATTACTCGGCTTGTTGGAGGCGACAACGGCCAATTCCTGCTGGAATTCCTCGTCGTCGGCGATCGCGGGGTGATTCATCCCCAGGGCGGAAGAGCCGAAGAAACCGAACATGTCCAGAAACTCGGTGCCGTCTCGCAGGTCGCGGAGATACGAACCCTGCGACCTTTGCACATCGAGAATCAGATCGAATCCGTCGACGAGAATGCTGGCCTTCAGCACCTCGTAGACCGGAAAGAGCGCACTGTCACCGAAGTCTCGCATCGCAGTACTCATACTGCGAAGATTATGTCAATTTTACGAAAGTGTCGATAGGAAGCCGTAAAAGTTACGGAACACCCGTCATTCGTCGTAAAAAGTTTGTAGGATGATGGTGCTTCGCGTGTTGACGTTGGCTGCCGTACGGATCTCCTGCAGCAATCGTTCCAACGCCCGAGGTGACGCCACCCGGACCAGGAGGACGTAGCTTTCGCTCCCGGCCACGGAGTGACACGAGACGACGGCCGGTAGATGACGCAAGCGAGCAGGCGCATCGTCGGGCTGCGAAGGATCGAGAGGAGTGATGGCGACAAATGCGGACAGATTATGACCGAGTGCCTCCGGATCGATCTTCGCCGAGTAGCCACGGATCACCTTGCGAGACTCCAATCGACGCACTCTCGACTGGACTGCAGAGATCGAGAGTCCGGCCTTCTCAGCAAGACTCGCGAGAGTGGCACGGCCGTCCAAGACCAATTCACGCATCAAAAGTCGATCGGTTTCGTCGACCGGAACCCCGGCAGCGTCACTGGTTTCTGTTTCTCGCACCTGCGCAGGCTAACGCAATCGGACATTCGTATGGTTGAAACCTGGGAGCTACGTGCACGGTTCGCAGCGGCCCTCGCCAAGATGTATGGGGACGAGGTCCCCGCTTACAACACCTTGGTAGATGTAACGATGCAGGTGAACCGTGATTTTGCCGCCGAGCATCCGGATTCGGCGGAGCGCCTGGGCAGCCTGGCGAGAGTCAGCGCCGAGCGTCACGGCGCCATCAGACTGGGGACTCTCGACGAACTACGTGACGTAGCCACCGTCTTCGGCGGATTCGGTATGTTTCCGGTCGGCTACTACGACCTCCGGCTCACCGACTCCCCCATTCCCGTTGTCTCGACGGCGTTTCGCCCCACCGAACCTGCCGAACTCGCCCGGAACCCGTTTCGTGTTTTCACTTCGGTACTGACCGGCTCCGATTCCAGGTTCTTCGACACCGACCTCGAGCGTCGGATCACCGGGTTCCTGCGTCGCCGCACCCTGTTCTCTCCAGAACTTCTGCAGTGGGCACGGCAAGCGAACCGCGAGTGCGGCCTACCGGAGCCCGAGGCGACACAATTCGTCGAAGCGGCGACCTCGGCGTTTCGGCTCGGCACCGATCCCATCGACGCCGGTTGGTATCGCGAACTTGCCGCGATCTCACCTGTCGCCGCAGACATCGCCTGCCAGGGCTCGACACATGTCAACCACCTCACCCCGCGAGTGCTCGACATCGACGAGTTGTACCGCCGAATGACCGAGCGCGGCATCATCATGATCGACCGCATCCAAGGCCCACCGAGATGGAATGGACCGCCACTGCTTCTGCGGCAGACGTCGTTTCGCGCACTGGCCGAAGACAGACGTTTTCGGCGGCCGGACGGATCGGTCACCACAGAACCTGTCCGCGTCAGATTCGGCGAGGTGGAGGCACGCGGAATCGCGTTGACCCCCAGCGGGCGTGCGATCTACGACCGACTGATCGCAAGGCCCGCGGACGCCGACTGGGACAGCGAATTTCCGCACAGCGAGGACGGACTCGACGACGCGGGGTTGGCGTACTTCACGTACCGAAACGAAGGAACTGTTGTCGTCCGCGACCCGATCGTCTACGAGGACTTCCTACCGGCATCCGCGGCCGGGATCTTCGCGTCCAATCTCGATTCCGTGACCGGATTCGTTTCCGATGCGCCCGGCGCCGAATACGGGCAGGATCGATTGGAGGGCGCCATCGACCGCACCATCGAAGATCCGTTCGAGCTGTACCGCGCACAACAAGAGGCATCACGTGCCCTGCTTTCTCCCGCCAACAACCACTCCCGCCTACAAACACTTCCGCCTTCAAACACTTCCGCCTTCAAACACAGAGGACTCCCCGTGAACCTGCCTGATCCTTCGAGCCTCGCCGATCGCGCCGAGAGAGCCCTCGCTGCCTGCGGTGTCGAGTGGCCCGCCGGTGATCTGAGCGCACACACGCCGATCACCGGCACACAGCTGCGTACGGTCCGGCAGCACTCCGGCCGAGAGGTCGACGACGCCGTCGAGGCGGCTCATCGAGCGTTCCTCACCTGGCGCACCGTCCCCGCTCCGGCGCGCGGCGCGGTGGTGCGGCGGCTGGGCAGCCTACTTACCGAGCACAAGGAGGATCTCGCGGAGATCGTGACGCTGGAGGCAGGCAAGGTCACCTCGGAAGCTCTCGGCGAGGTACAGGAGATGATCGACATCTGCGAGTTCGCGGTCGGTCTCTCCAGGCAGCTCTACGGGCGCACCATGCCGTCCGAACGTCCCGGCCACCGGTTGTCGGAAACGTGGCACCCGCTCGGCGTTGTCGGGGTCATCTCTGCGTTCAACTTTCCGGTAGCGGTGTGGTCGTGGAATACCGCCATTGCTCTGGTCTGCGGCGACTCCGTCGTCTGGAAGCCTTCGGAAACCACTCCGTTGACCGCTCTGGCATGTCATGCGCTCCTGCGACGTGCGCTCGCGGATTGTGAAGCACCGATCGACGTGCACCAGTTGGTCGTCGGCGGACGTGACGTCGGTGAGGCGCTGGTGGACAACCCACTCGTGGCCTTGGTCAGCGCCACGGGTTCCGTGCGGATGGGCCGCGCCGTGGCTCCGCGGGTCGCCGCGCGCTTCGGACGAAGTCTTCTGGAGTTGGGTGGGAACAACGCCGCAGTCGTCACGCCGTCGGCGGATCTCGAGCTTGCCGTGCGCGGAATTGTCTTCTCCGCCGCGGGAACTGCCGGGCAGCGCTGCACCTCACTGCGCCGACTCATCGTTCACGAGTCGATCGCCGACAACGTCGTCGACCGCATTGCGTCCGCGTACGCGCAACTCCAGGTCGGTAGTCCCTTCGATTCCGGTGTTCTGGTCGGACCGCTGATCAACGAAGCCGCGTACGAGGCAATGCAGAAGTCCCTCTCGGCCGCGCGCGGCGACGGCGGAACCGTGGTGTGTGGCGGTGATCGCGTCGGCGAATCCGGGTTCTACGTGACACCTGCTCTCGTTCGCATGCCCGCACAGACCGAGGTGGTACGGGCGGAAACATTTGCACCCATCCTCTATGTCTTGACCTACACCGACTTCGACGACGCTATTGCGCTGCACAACGGTGTACCTCAAGGACTTTCATCCTCGATCTTCACACTCGATCAGCGAGAAGCAGAGCGCTTCCTCGCCGCCGACGGCTCCGATTGCGGCATCGCGAACGTGAACATCGGAAC
Source organism: Rhodococcus sp. ARP2 (assembly GCF_001029585.1). NCBI lineage: Bacteria > Bacillati > Actinomycetota > Actinomycetes > Mycobacteriales > Nocardiaceae > Rhodococcus > Rhodococcus sp. ARP2. Next base: position 43,160 of record NZ_LEKE01000118.1, read on the forward strand.
GTCCGGTGCGGAGATCGGCGGCGCATTCGGCGGCGAGAAGGAGACTGGCGGCGGACGCGAATCGGGTTCGGATTCATGGAAGGCCTACATGCGCCGAGCCACCAATACCGTCAACTACTCGGACCAGTTGCCGCTGGCTCAAGGCGTCGAGTTCGGCTGAATGCGTTCTGGGCAAAATCGGCGATCGCTTCGATCAACTCCGGGAGCGCCGACAATTGCGGGGCGTGGTCGGTGTCCAGGCTGACCACCTGGGCACCGGGAACAAGTTTCTGCATGGCACGCTGAGCTTCGATCGGCACGGTTCGATCGAGCGTGCATTCGACATACAAACGCGGGACGGTTCCGAATCGTTCTTCCGTCCAGACGGGTGCCATCAGGCGGGCCGACTCCAGTTGTGGAACGAGCATGCGCGCGGCGAAGATCGCATCAGCCACCGGCGCTTCGTGGAAGAACACAGCGGCACCGGCTTCGGTCGGAACCACCGTCGCATTCCCGTCGTCCACGGGGACCAACCAACGTGAGATCCCGACCGGACTTGCCAGACCGACTTCGATGCAGAGCATCCCGAAGTCCATCTGCGATGGAAGCATCATCCCCGCGACGTACACAAGACCCGCTACCCGCGACGGCAGTAACTCAGCCACCTGTGAGGCCACGATGCCTCCGCCGGAGTGACCGACGAGGGTGCACTGCCCGTCCAGGGACTCGACTACTGCCACAACATGTTCGGCAACTGCGTCGAGATCGATCACGTCGTCGGGGTTCCAACTTCCCGAGCCTGGAAGCTCCACCACAACGGGATTGAAGCCGGCCGATTTCAGTGGGCCACACACACGATCCCAGACCCAACCGCCGGCCCACGCTCCGTGGATGAGGACGATGTTCCGTGCACTCACTGCTTGATCTCGAGCTCTGCAGCCGAAAGTACCCGAGCCGCCTCACGACCTGCGGCGGCGTTGGACTTTCCCTGCCTCGACCCGGCCAATTTGGCCTTGATGTGATCGCGAACGGTAATGGATTCGTACTCCAAGCCGGAGTCGTCCTGAAAACTCGGCAGAGTCGCAATCACCGCGTCGACGTTTCCGTCGTGGAAGAAGGCCGCCGATCGCCGACGCTTGATGGTGCCGTTCACCACCGGAGGCGCAACTCGGTGCAGCGTGGACATCCACCTGTCGTTGGTCAGTCGCGCGGTGAGATCCCCGAGATTGACCAGTAGCGCGCCGTCGACCGGCCAGACATCGTGCCAGCGTCGGTCACTCCCGAGTACTTGCAAACCTTCGACCTGATCCGCCCACAGCACGGTGACCAGCCCGAAATCGGTATGTTCGCCCATACCCTTCAACTCACCGTCCAATGTCACCGTCCCTTCGGGTAATGCGTAGTTGTTCATCCGCAGTACGTCGATGGAATGATCGGTGATCGACTCGAAGAATCCCGGGGTCAGACCGAGCGCATCTTCGAAAATGGTGGTCAGTGTGCGTGCCACCCGCTCGCCATGGGCGTAGTAATTCTCCACTCGTTCCGTGAAACCTGGCACTGCGGGCCACAGATTGATTCCGTAATCATCCTCCGACAGTTCGAGTTCGGTGAATGATCTGGCTTCGGTTCCGACGTTGAAGGCCTCGAAGAAGTCATTCATCCGAGTCGCGGATTCGACGCCGAGGCTCAAGCTCAGCGACTCGCTCTTCGGCGGGCTGTATCCACGATTCGCGCCCTCGATTCGGTAGCCCGACTTCGTCTCCATCGGCAGTCCGAAGAAGTCGTCCATGGCTTCGGCGAGGCCGGAAGAAACATCGGTCGGAACACCGTGGCCCCGAATCTGGATGAAACCGACAGTCCGACAGGCATGGTCGACTTCGGCGGCTACTCGCGCCTTGTCCTGGTCGGCACCACCGAGCACGTAGGGCGAGATGTCGATGACGGGAACTTCGAAGGGATCATACTGGGACGATGGCACTGGCGTCTCCTGCAGAGCTGGTAGCGGGTTCAGTTTGTGCAGTGGGGTGGAGGCTCTCTCGCGATCGCCTCGCGAGTTCACCGAGTCGGGTGTGATTGAACAGCAGATTGAGTGAAAAGGCAGAGGCCGCAGCCAAGGTGATGCCGCTACCGAGGAGGATCTGAGCCGAGGAGGGGAATCGCTCGAACATCCCCTCCGCAAATTCCGGCAGAATACCGATCCCCACCGATACGGCGGCGATCGTGGTGTTGATCGGGTCACTGAGATCGACCTTGCGCAGTGTGTTGATTCCGACCACGGCGACAGTGGAGAACAAGATGATTCCGACGCCGCCGACCACCGGGTCAGGCAGGGCTGCAACCACTTCACCCATTCGCGGGATGAGGCCGAGAACGATCAGAATGGCACCGCTGGTAGCGGTCACGTACCGGCTGTACACCCGGGTCGTGGCAACGGCGCCGACATTCTGCGAGAAAACGGTGTCGACAAAGGCATTGAAGATTCCGCCCAGAACTCCCGACATGCCGTCGGCCACCAGCCCGCGTGCGAGATCTGCTTTTTTCAAAGGCTTTCCGGTGATCTCGCTGACCGCCAGCATGCTCGCCGTCGATTCTGCGAAGACGACTGCCATGACGATACTCATCGCCACCACGGCGGTGACGGGAAACTCCGGAGCGCCGAAGTGGAACGGCATCGGGAAGCCCACCCAGGCCGAGCCGCCGACGCCACTCAGATCGATCAGACCCATCGGGATGGCGATCACGGTACCGATCACCAGTGCCATCAGTACACCGAGTTGCGTCCACATCCCGCGACCGAGGCAGATGAACGCCACCGCGACCACAACGACTGCGGCAGCCAGCGCCAGGTTCTTCGGATCGGCGAACGACGGGGAGGTCGGGTCGTTTCCGACGATCAGTCCTCCCGCGACACCGATCAACGAGATGCCGATGACTGTGAGGACGACGCCGGTGACCAGGGGTGGGAAGTATCGGACGATTTTGGCGAACGGAACGGCCAACGCTATGCCGACCACGCCACCGACCAGCATGGACCCGTACACGGCCTGCAGGCCGTACTCCTTGGCGATCAGAATCATCGGCGTCAGCCCGGCGAACGTCGCACCGCAGACGATCGGCAGGCGGACACCGGCAACCTTGCCGACGCCCAGGCTCTGAATGATCGTGATGATGCCTGCAACGAGCAAGTCCGCACTGATCAGCATCGCGACCGTGCTGCGGTCCAGCCCGACTGCGGCACCGAAAACCAGCGGAACCGTGATGCAACCGGTGTACATGATGAGGACGTGCTGAAGAGCAAAAGCAGACTGGCGGGCAATGGGGAGCCGCTGGTCGACTGGATGGATGGCCATGCGCCGATCTCCGTCCGAAGCTGGAAGTGTTTCGTGTACGTGACTATTCAGCACGTCGATAATTTCTTACCGTGGTCGAATTTGTTTCGTCTGTGTAATCAAAACTTTCACCAGAGCACTGCTATCTTCGGCACATGGACGACGACCAGAGAGCGATAGCGACCGCAATCGGGGCAGCCGTGCGGACAGCGAGAAAAGAAGCCGGTTTGACGTTGCGTGAGGTTGCCGTGAAGTCAGGGTTGTCGCAGCCATTCCTGAGCCAAACCGAAAACGGGCACGCAGTACCCAGCGTCATGAACCTTCATCGCCTCGCGCAATCGCTCGGCACCACGGCGCACTCACTCTTGGCACAGGGCGAGCGAACTCCGTCCAGCCTCGTCCGCGCCGGCGAGGGGCGAACCTTCGAACTGGCACACGATTCGGTGATCCGATTCTGCTCGACCGGTTCACGGACCATGGAACCCAACGAGATCACGGCAGCACCTCACTCCGAGGCAGGTGAGCACACCGAGCATGCCGGCGAAGAATTCATTCATGTTCTCGAAGGATCTGTCGAGGTCGAGGTCGGGCTGGACGAGCATCACGTTCTTCATGTCGGCGATACCCTCCTCTACACCTCGACCATCCCGCATCGGTGGTTCAATCGCACCGCTGCAGTTGCGAGATTCCTCATCGTGAGTTCACCGCCGTCCTTCTAGATACGCCACCGCTGCAGTTCCACACCACAACCCCGGCTCACGGCTTACCCTGACAGCGTGACCAAGTGGCCGGAACTTGCGCGTGAGATCGCCGATACCGTTCTGTTTCCCGTCGCCGACAGCGTCGACGCCGACGGAGAAATCCCCAGCAGCCATTTCGACGCGCTCGCCGCCGACGGCTTCTACGGCATCGCCGCCCTCGGTGAGGGTGGCCCCAGCAGCGAAGAACTGGTCGAGGTCCTCGAAACCTTGTGCGGCGGTTGCCTCGCGACGACGTTCACCTGGATGCAGCATCACGGCGTCGTCGGAGCCCTGGCAGCGAGTACCAATACGTCTCTGCGCGAACAATACTGGGACGGTCTGGTTTCCGGCACGATTCGCGGTGGGGTTGCCTATGCCGGCGCCATCCCCCGCCCACCGCTCCTGTGGGCGAAGCGGGTGAACGACGGCTACGTCCTCGACGGGATCGCACCCTTCGTCACCGGTTGGGGCATCGTCGATGTTCTCTTGGTGTCGGCGCGCGACGAGTTCGACAATTCCATCGTTCATTCCGTCGTACCGGTGGGCGAGGCCCCGGGTCTGACGATCGAGGAGCTTCCACTGATCGCGGCGCGCGGGAGCAACACCGTCCGAATCGTGTTCGACGCTTTCGAAATTCCCGATACCGACGTCTGTGCTGTCGTCAGCGACGAACAGTTCCAGAGCACCCAACTCCCCGGCTTGTGGCTCAATGGCGCGATGGCCATGGGCATCACCCGCCGCGCCGTGACCGAACTCGCGGATCTGGGAGTCGACGCCGACGCGTTCGAAGAACAAGCCGCCCGGGCGCGCGCCGATCTCGATGCAGCACTGCGCGGCGGCGGCGACATGTCGGCCGCACGCGCCCGCGCATCGGAACTTGCGATACGAGCATCGGCCGCGCTCGTCACTGCGACCGGAAGCCGCGCCCTCGTCGGCAGCAACACCCCCGAGCGGCTCATGCGAGAAGCCACCTTCACTCTTGTCGCGGCTGGTCGACCGGAGATCAAGACAGCTCTCGTGGAACGACTCAGCGGATACTGAGTCTGCACGGTTGCACTCGATTACGCTGGGGCTCATGACCAGTGGAGAACCAGTACTCATCCCGGCCGGAACCGTGTTCACGCCGGAGGACCTGACGTTCTATGCCGATCGCGACTCCCGCAGTCTCGACGACGCCATCGCCGAAGCCGACCTTCTTGTCAGTTGCCCACACTCGGGTTCCGCGATTCCAGCAGAACTCTCACGTTTTCTCGCACCCGAGTTCACACAGCGGCTGCAATTCGACTTCACCGACATGTCCACCAGTCCCATCGTGCGCCGTTGGGCCGAAATAGATTCGCGCATCGTGTACGTGGAGAATCCGCACCCTCGCATGATTCGCGATCCCAACCGTGCGAAGCCCGAAAACCTGGAAGCGTCACTGCGCGAAGCCTTCGCCCGCGTCCACAAGGCCGGTGCAGGCAACAAAGCAGACCTCACCGGCGTCGACGCAGTTCGCCCTGTCACGTTCTCGTTCTACCCCCTGTTGCTCGAGCCGACCGACGACGCGGGCTGGAAGAACCTCGCCGAGACCTTCACCGAGACAGCCGAACACGGTTTGGGTGTCTACGAAAGAACTCGCGACGCACTGATCGAAGGCATGGTGGAGAAGAGCTTCGAACTCGGTCGATCGTTCACGACGTTGTCGTTCCACGACACGATGAACCACACCACCCGGCGGGACGGCGCCGTCAATGTCGAACGGCCGGAAGCAGATCGACTCCCCGACGTCGTCGCACTCTCCAATCGTGGCGACCACCACGGCAATCGACGCGGCGACAATCCCGTGACGATGGATCCGGAGCTCATTCGCACACTTGCGGTCTCACATCGCAAGGGATTTCAGGTCGACGATCCAGATGCCGTCGCTCTCAATCAGCCGTACCTCGGCAGTTTCGAAATCATCCGAGCCGGAGCCAGATTCGCCGAATTGAGCGCCCGCGCCGCCGAAGCCGGGATCACGTTGAGTGCGGTTCAGGCCGAATTCAAACGAGAATTCCTACTGGGGAACGAACTGGCCGCATACATCATGAAACCCGGCCTCGACTGGCCTACACCCGACGCCGAACGGGTGGACCAGCTCGCCCACGCGTGCAAGGCGAGCTGGGACCACTACCGCAACAGCTGACTCAGCGATATCACTCAGGCTGACTCAGCGGTATCACTCAACCGAGCACCACTCCGAACACCGCGCCGGCCGCAATCGTCGTGACGGCCAAGATGATGGTCGGCAGGAAGAACGAGTGGTCGACGAGCTTGGAGCCGAGCTTCGTGCTGCCCGAGAGGTCGAAGTTCGCAGCTGCGATCTGCGAACCGTTTGTCGGCAACAGATAGACACCGGCAAACGCTCCGGCCCACATGCCGCTCACCAGGCCGGGTGCAATCCCGGCAGCGAGACCGATCGGCACGATGGTCCTCGTCGCGGTCGACTGGCTGGTCGTCAGGACACAGACCAGGAAGACACCGAGCGCGAAGATCCATGGCGCGGCGTTGACCCAGTCGCCGACGGTGCTCGTGATCAGCTCCGAATGTGCACTGATGAACGTGTCCGTCAGCCATGCCAGACCGAACAGCGCGATGGCCGAGACCATGCCGGCACGGAACACCGTCGACGAGGGCACGTCGGCAACGTTCGGGCGGCACACCAGCAGGATCAACGTACCCACGACGAACATCAGCATTTCGATGATCGGTGTCATCCCCATCGGGGAACCGTCGGCGGCTTCGGGGCGAATTCCCTTGAACAGGCCGAAGATCACGATGGCCAGAACGCCGGCCAGGAAGATCAGTGCCGCGTTTCGTCCGGTCTTCGTCGAGACGAGTTCGGTCTTGGACGCTGCACCAGGTCCGGCCAATTCGCCCGACTTCATCTTCGCCTGTATGTCCGGGTCGTCGTCGAGATCCTTACCGAGCCTGTTGACCGCGATGGAGGAGAGGACGATGCCGACGACAGCGGCCGGGAAGGTGATCTTGATGATGTCGATGAGTTCGAAATCGTAAGGCGGCACGTCGGTCAGCGTGACCATCGCCGCCATCGCCGCGGACACCGGACTACACGCCAGCGCCACACCGGTCGAGACAACCGACAGCGACAGCGGCCGTGACGGCCGCACACCGTTCTTGTACGAGACGTCGTAGATGACGGGGAGCAGCGGGTAGAGGATGTTGGACGTACCGGCACCGACCGAGAACAGGAATGACACCAACGGCGCGATCAGCGTGATCTGTTTCGGGCGAGATTCGATCAACTTGGCCGCGATGGTGACCATCCAGTCGATACCACCGGCCGCCTGCATCATCGACGACGCGAGGACAACGGACAGGACGATGAGGAGAGCGTCGACCGGCGGACTGCCGACGTCCTCTCCGAAGACGAACACGAGGACGGCAACACCTGCGCCGCCCCACAGACCGAGAGCGACACCGCTCGATCTGGTACCCATGACAATCGCCCCGAGCACTACCGCCAGCTCGAGGACAATCTTGACTGCTTCCATCAGGCACTCGCCTTCTCGATAACAAGAGAATCGCTATAACAGGGCAAATAGTATGCTCTGCACTTCGGCTGCGGGCACGAACACGCTGTCGGTGGGAAGGGGCAATATGGTGGTCGTGACCAATGTCCTCGGTAGGTTCTCGCCCGCCACACGCGAGTGGTTCGGTGGCGCGTTCAGCGCTCCGACTGCTGCGCAGCTCGGTGCCTGGGAATCCATCGCAAGTGGCTCTCACACACTTGTCGTCGCACCAACCGGCTCCGGCAAGACATTGTCGGCGTTCCTGTGGGCTCTCGATCAACTCGCCGCGAAGGACGAAGGCGAACGCGCCACCAAAGTCCTCTACATTTCGCCACTCAAAGCGCTGGGCGTGGACGTCGAACGGAACCTTCGCGCGCCGCTGGTCGGCATCACACAGACTGCGAAACGTCTGGGCCTCACCCCGCCCGAGATCACCGTCGGTGTTCGTTCCGGCGATACGTCACAGGCCGATCGGCGCTCGTTGATCAAGCGTCCTCCGGACATCCTGATCACGACGCCGGAGTCGTTGTTCCTCATGCTCACCTCCGCTGCCCGGGAAACACTGGTCGGCGTCGACACCGTGATCGTCGACGAGGTTCACGCGGTGGCGGGTACCAAGCGCGGCTCGCACCTTGCGCTCTCTCTGGAACGTCTGGACGGCTTGCTCGAGCGTCCGGCGCAACGCATCGGATTGTCGGCCACTGTCCGTCCCCACGAGGAGATCGGGCGGTTCCTCGCAGGTTCGGCACCGATCCGAATCGTGGCACCGCCTGCCGCCAAGACCTTCGATCTCACGGTCCGTGTCCCCGTCGAGGACATGACCGAATTGGGTATCGCGACGCCCGCCGACGGTTCCGAATCCCCCACCCCGCAAGCCGGTTCGATCTGGCCCCACGTCGAGGAACAGATTGTCGACCTCGTGCTCGATCACCGATCGTCCATCGTGTTCGCCAACTCTCGTCGCCTCGCCGAACGATTGACAGCCAGGCTCAACGAGATTCATGCAGAACGCATCGGTCTGGCCGTCGAGAAAACACCTCGCCCGCCCGCGCAGATCGGAGCTCCCGCCGAGGTCAACTACGGCGCAGAACCCCTCCTTGCTCGCGCCCACCACGGATCGGTCAGCAAAGACCAGCGAGCCCTCATCGAAGACGACCTCAAATCGGGTCGATTGCGATGCGTCGTCGCCACCAGCAGTCTCGAACTCGGAATCGACATGGGCGCCGTCGACTTGGTCATCCAGGTGGAGGCGCCGCCTTCGGTTGCCAGCGGCCTGCAACGTGTCGGTCGCGCCGGCCACCAGGTCGGCGAGATCTCACGAGGCGTCGTCTTCCCCAAACATCGCACCGACCTGATTCACTGCGCGGTGACCGTCGAGCGCATGGTCGAAGGCAAGATCGAGGCGATGGCCGTTCCCGCCAATCCCCTCGACATCCTTGCCCAGCAAACTGTTGCGGCCACCGCTCTGGAACCGATCGACGTCGACGACTGGTTCGAGACGGTGCGCCGAAGCGGTTCCTTTGCAACGCTTCCCCGTTCGGCCTACGAGTCGACTCTGGATCTGCTCGCCGGGCGGTACCCCTCGGACGAGTTCGCCGAATTACGTCCGCGCCTGGTCTGGGATCGCGAGTCCAACACTCTGACGGGCCGCCCGGGTTCGCAGCGCTTGGCAGTCACTTCCGGCGGCGCCATCCCCGACCGCGGCCTCTTCACGGTCTACATGGTCGGTGAGAAAGCATCAAGAGTCGGCGAACTCGACGAAGAAATGGTCTACGAATCCCGGGTAGGCGACGTCTTTGCGCTCGGCGCCACCAGTTGGCGGATCGAGGAGATCACCTTCGATCGGGTTCTGGTCAGCCCCGCCTACGGCATGCCGGGTCGTTTGCCCTTCTGGCATGGCGACGGACTCGGTCGCCCTGCCGAACTCGGACAGGCGTTGGGACAATTCGTTCGAGAGACCGCGCTGGGTAATGAAGCCGACGTCGTCGAGCGTTGTCGCGTGGGCGGGCTCGATCACAACGCCACAACCAATCTGATCCAACTCGTCGGTGAGCAGAAGAATGCCACCGGGCAGGTCCCGTCGGATCGAACATTGGTTGTCGAGCGCTTCCGCGACGAACTCGGCGATTGGCGTCTGGTGCTGCATTCCCCGTACGGCCAACGGGTTCACGCACCGTGGGCCCTCGCCATCGGGGCCCGCTTGCAGGAACGATACGGCGTCGATTCCAGTCCGACGGCCTCCGACGACGGCATCATCATCCGTCTCCCCGACACCGAGAACGAACCTCCCGGCGCCGAACTGTTCACCTTCGACGTCGAGGACATCGAAGATCTGGTCACCCAGGAGGTGGGTGGCTCGGCATTGTTCGCCTCCAGATTCCGCGAATGTGCCGCCCGCGCACTGCTTCTCCCACGCCGCAATCCCGGCAAGCGTGCTCCACTGTGGCAGCAACGTCAGCGGTCGGCGCAACTGCTGGACGTCGCTCGCAAGTTCCCGACATTCCCGATCCTGCTCGAGACCGTGCGTGAGTGCTTGCAGGACGTCTACGACCTGCCGGCACTGAAGGAATTGTTCGGCAAGATCGAACGGCGCCAGATTCGAATAGTCGAAGTGGAGACGCCCTCGCCTTCACCGTTCGCAAGTGCGCTCCTGTTCAACTACGTGGGCGCGTTCATGTACGAGGGCGACAGCCCCCTGGCCGAGCGACGCGCCGCCGCACTGTCGTTGGACTCCACGCTGTTGGCCGAACTCCTCGGCCGCGTCGAACTGCGCGAGCTGCTCGACGCCGGAGTGATCGAGCAGGCAGAACGTGAACTGCAACGGCTCGCTCCGGACCGCAAGGCCAAGGACCTCGAGGGCGTCGCCGACCTCCTCCGTATGCTCGGCCCGCTGACCACCGAAGAAGTCACCGAACGCTGTCTCGAAGACCCGGTCTCGTGGCTCGACAAGTTGGTCGCAGACAAACGTGCCCTCCACGTCTCCTATGCGGGCGAGAGCTGGTGGACCGTCGTCGAAGATGCAGCGCGCCTTCGCGATGGACTCGGCGTTCCCCTACCCATCGGGGTTCCGGCCGCGTTCATCGAGCCGGTCGATCAGCCACTCGACGACCTCCTGAGCCGATACGCACGCACCCACGGACCATTCACTCTCACGGATGCGGCTGCACGCTTCGGTATCGGAGTATCCGTCGCGCGTGACGTTCTCGGTCGGCTCGCGCTCGAAAAGCGTGTTCTCGAAGGAGAATTCCGCCCGTCTGCAACTGGGAGCGAATGGTGCGACGCCGAAGTCCTGCGCCGCTTGCGGCGTCGCTCGCTCGCCGCGGCACGGCAGGAGGTCGAGCCGGTCAGTACCGCAACGCTCGGACGTTTCCTTCCCGGTTGGCAGCATGTGGGCGGCACGCTGCGCGGAATCGACGGTGTTGCAACGGTAGTCGATCAACTTGCGGGCGTACCGATTCCGGCGTCCGCCCTCGAATCGTTGATCCTGCCGAGCCGAGTCGCCGACTACTCCCCCGCGATGTTGGACGAACTCACCTCGACGGGCGAAGTCCTGTGGTCCGGATCCGGAGCAATCTCCGGCAAAGACGGGTGGGTAGTGCTGCACCCCGCCGACCTGGCACCGATCACGCTCAATTCGCCCGCCGACACCGACGTCTCGGAGTTGCAGAAACGCATCCTCGACCTGCTGTCCGGCGGCGGTGCCTACTTCTTCCGCCAGTTGGTCGACGCGTTGCAAACTACGGAGTCGGCTGCGGACACGGTCGACAGTGCGGTGACGACGGCACTGTGGGAGTTGGTGTGGCTCGGACACATCGGTAACGACACCGTGGCACCGCTGCGCGCACTTCTCTCGGACACCACCAGAACCACCACAAGTCACCGATCGCCTCGACGAGTTCCTCGTGCCCGTCCGTACCGCGGAATGGCGCGCGCTTCCACCCCGGCGCGCACGGGACCGGCAACCGCCTCCGGTCGGTGGTTCCAGCTGCCAGGTATCGAACCTGACCCCACTATCCGGGCGCACGCCACGGCTGATCTGCTGCTCGAACGGTACGGCGTAGTCACCCGCGGTTCTGTGATGAGCGAGAACGTGCCGGGCGGTTTCGCGTTGATCTACAAGGTACTGAGCACGTTCGAGGACAACGGGCGCGCTCGACGCGGATACTTCGTGGACACCCTGGGCGGCGCTCAATTCTCGACGCCTCCCGTGGTCGACCGCTTGCGCACGTTCGGTGATTCCATCGAGGGGCGCCACACCTCCTCGGCTGCAGTCACTCTCGCGGCGTGCGACCCGGCCAATCCATACGGCGCAGCACTGCCGTGGCCGGCGTCGGGGGGCGAAGAGTCACCCGGACACCGACCCGGACGTAAGGCGGGAGCACTGGTCGTTCTGGTGGAGGGCGAGTTGGTTCTGTTCGTCGAGCGCGGCGGTCGCACCATCCTGACATTCACCGACGACGGCGGAACTTTGCGCCTGGCAGCGCTGTCGCTTGCCCAGAAGGTGACTTCTCGTGCTGTCGACAAGTTGGTAGTGGAGAAGGTCGACGGAGAGACCATCCACGGCAACGATTTTGCTCCCGTCCTGGTCGAAGCCGGCTTCGCCGCCACTCCTCGCGGATTCCGGTTGAGGTCATGAGGATTGAGGTCATGATGGTTGCGATCGTGAAGTGCTGGAGCGGCGACCATGCCTGAGGGCGATACCGTGTGGCGGGCCGCCAACGATCTGCGCGCTGCCCTGGCCGAGAAGGTACTCACCACCTGCGATGTCCGCGTTCCTCGCTATGCCACCGTCGATTTATCGGGACATCGTGTGGATTCCGTCGCCAGCCGCGGAAAGCATCTGCTGATCCGCGTGGGCGAAGCGTCCATTCACACGCATCTGAAGATGGAGGGTCAGTGGCAGATTTATCTCCCCGGCGAGCGCTGGCGCAGACCCGCCCACCAAGCGCGCATAATCTTGGCCACCGAAGACTCTGTAGCAGTGGGCTTTTCACTGGGAATCACCGAGATCCTCGAACTGGGGCAGGAACAGGAGGCCGTCGGGCACCTCGGACCGGACCTGCTCGGGACCGATTGGGACAGTTTCGTGGCCGTCGAGAATCTTCGCGCTGCAGACTCCGTACCGATCGGAATCGCGCTCCTGGATCAGCGCGTGATGGCCGGACTGGGCAACGTGTACCGCAACGAGATCTGCTTCCTACGAGGCATTCACCCGAAGACGCCGACACACCGCGCCGGGAACCTCGACGCGATTGTGGATCTGTCATTCCGCACCATCAACGTCAACAAGTCGCGTCGCATCCGGGTCACCACCGGCGACACCCGCCCAGGTAGGCAAACGTGGGTGTACGGCAGACGCGGAAAACCTTGCCGCCGATGCGGAAGCCGCATCAGAGAAGACACCCTCGGACCGGATCAGCTCACCGAGCGAAATATCTTCTTCTGCCCCGTGTGCCAGCCGTTCACGCCTGGTTAGCGTTGATCAGCAGCCGGACGCAATGGCGCACAAATCGCTCGCGCTCGACGACGATCGAGCCGTCCAGATAACCGATGAACAGTGTGAACAACGCCCCGACCAGCCCGACTGCCACCAGCTGCTTGTCCACCGGATCGGCAATCTCGGACAACTGGTCGTACACCAGGTCCACGAACGCCGGCATCGATTCGATACCGCGTCCGCTCAGCACCGGCTCCGAGAGCGGAGCGATCAGAAGCACTCGCCCCATTGCCGGGTCGTCGACCATCAGCTTGACGAAAGCGTCGACCGCAGCGGTGGCGACTGCCTCGGATGTCGTCTCGGACTCCACTGCCGTGGCGAGCGCCGACTGCGCGCGCTCGGCGACAAACGTGTGGACCGCGACAACGTACTGATCGCGATCGGTGAAGCTCTCGTAGAAGTACCGCTCGGTCAGACCAGCGGCCTTGCAGACCGCTCGCACGTTGACGGCCGGACCGTCGACCGCACCGAGCAGTGTCACTCCGACGTCGAACAACGTCGCCTTTCGAGTGGCCCTGCGTTCTTCGATGCTCACAACTTCCCCACTTCGCCGACACTTGTTCTTCAATGCGCCCGGTATTCGATCCTTGACTACCGCTGTTGTCGATCCTAATCTGACAACATGCGTAGTCAACTTGGCGACAGCAGCACCCCGGTTCCCCTCGGTCCGGATTCCCTGACCTGGAAGTATTTCGGCGACTGGCGCGGGATGCTCCAAGGTGTCTGGGCAGGTTCGATGCAAAACATGCACCCTGGTCTCGGCGCCGGGGTCGAGGAGCACTCGCAGTTCTTCGACGAGCGCTGGGAACGGCTGTACCGCTCGCTGTATCCCATTGCCGGCGTGGTCTTCGACGGCGATCGCGCGCAGCAGACAGCCGAAGAAGTCCGTGGCTATCACACACGGATCAAGGGCATCGACAAGCTGGGACGCCGGTACCACGCACTTGATCCCGACACCTTCTACTGGGCGCACGCGACATTCTTCATGGGCACCATCGTCACCGCCGAGAACTTCTCCGGTGGCCTGACCGAGGCCCAGAAACGACAACTCTTCACCGAGCACATTCAGTGGTACCGCCTGTACGGGATGAGCATGCGCCCGGTTCCCGAAACCTGGGAGGCATTTCAGGAGTATTGGGACCACATGTGCCGCAACGTACTCGAAGACAACAAAGCGACCCGCGACGTCTTGGATTTGTCGGGGCTGGGAAAGCCCCCGTACATGACGTGGCTACCCGATCCGTTGTGGCGGCTCACGCGGATTCCCCTCGCCCGCGGATTCGTGTGGCTGACAGTGGGCATGTACGACCAACCGGTTCGCGACCTTCTCGGCTACTCGTGGACCAGTCGCGATCAGAAAATTCACAACGCTGTCGGCCGCACCGTCAACGCCGTCTTCCGCCTGGTGCCGTGGCGATACCGGTATCAACCGCGCGCTCGCGCGGGATGGGACCGAGCCAGCGGCAGAATTCCCGCCGGGGCACCACTGGTCCACACACCGGCGCGCAATCTACCGCCGCTCGAGCAGCGAGATAATCCGATGCACTACAGCCCGAGGGTCTGATCTGCCATGCTCTGAACATGGAGTGGGACCTGCGAACACTGCTGAACCGGCCGATCACGTCTCACGGTGCGCCGCTGGGACAAGAACGTGTGGCGGCGAGAACCACCGCGTACATCTACGGCAACATTCTTGTCCTCGCCGCACTCGTCCCGGTGACGAAATCTCAGGAATCGCTGGGCGCCGCGATTGTGGTCGGCACGGCATTGTCGACGTACATCGCCCACACATTTGCCGAGAGCGTCGGCGAGAGCATTCGCAACGACCGCCGTCTCACCACCGCGGAGAGAATCGACTCGCTGCGCGATTCTGTCCCGATCCTCACCTCCGCGGTTGTTCCTGTCGCCATTCTCGCGACGGCGTGGTTCAACTTCCTGGAACCACGGACGGCGCAGTTGATCGCGGAAATCGTCTTGATCCTGCGCATCGGATCCACCAGTTACGTGATCAGCCGTCTTCACGGCGAGAAGGTCAGCACGAACACACATCTGGCAGCCTTCGGCCTCGCTGCCGTCGCCACCCTCATAGTCGGCTTGAAGATAGTGCTCACTCATTGACGAGCCACAACTGCAAATTGCCTGGCCTGAAGGGGTACTGCCGTTACCCGGCTGAGCAGTCACTCCCACCGAACCAGTGGCCGCCGCTACCGTGGACGACATGAGCATCCCGAGCCTGAAACTGAACAACGGCGTCGACATCCCCGCGCTGGGCTTCGGCGTCTACCAGACCCCGCCGGACGAAACTCTCGCCGCAGTCGAGTCCGCGCTTTCGGTGGGTTATCGCCATATCGATACGGCTGCGGCCTACGGCAACGAGAAGGGCGTCGGCGAGGCGATCCGGCGATCCGGTCTCGATCGCGGTGAGATCTTCGTCGAAACGAAAGTCTGGATCACCGACTACGGATACGACGAGACCTTGCACGCCTTCGACAAGAGCGCAGGCAAACTCGGAGTCGAGCAACTTGACCTCCTCATCCTTCACCAGGCGTTGCCGAGCGAGTTCGAGCGCACCATCGACGCATACAAGGCCCTGGAAACACTTCTCGCAGACGGCAAGGTTCGTGCCATCGGAGTCAGTAACTTCATGCCGGATCACCTCACCCGACTATTGGACGCAACGTCCGTAGTGCCGGCGGTCAACCAGATCGAGGTCCATCCATACTTCAGGCAGTCGACCTTGCTCGAGGCCGACGCCGATCACGGCATTCTGTCTCAGGCATGGTCACCGATCGGCGGAATCACGTTCTATCGCGACGGCTCTCACGGCTCAACCCTCGAGGACGCCACCATCAGCGCTATCGCTTCCTCTCACGGCAAGTCTCCCGCACAGGTGATGCTCCGCTGGCACCTCCAGCAGGGCCGCCAGGTGATCCCCAAATCGGTGACTCCCTCGCGCATCGCGGAGAACTTCGACGTGTTCGACTTCGAACTCGCCGCCGAAGAACTCTCCGCAATCGACGCACTCGACACCGGAGTTCGCGGTGGTCCCGAACCCGAGGTCATCACTCGCGAGAAGTTCGGAATCGAGATCCCCGAAGCGTGAAAAACCCAGCAGCTCGGGTGGTCTAGCTGGCGCTCCACCCTCCGTCGATGGTGTACGACGCCCCCGTCACCATCGACGCCTCGGTCGATGCCAACCAGCCCACCAGCGATGCCACCTCCGCAGGCTCGACCATCCGTTTGATTGCGCTCTCGGTGAGCATCACCTTTTCGACAACCTCAGATTCACTGATTCCGTGAACCTTTGCCTGGTCGGAGATCTGGGATCGCACTAGTGGCGTCAGGACGTAGCCCGGATTGACGCAGTTGCTGGTGACACCGTGTGGGGCGCCTTCGAGCGCAACAACTTTCGACAGTCCTTCGAGTCCGTGCTTAGCCGTGACGTATGCACTCTTGAATGCCGAAGCGCGGAGCCCGTGGACCGAGGAAATGTTCACGATGCGACCGAAACTGTTGCGGTACATGTACGGCAGGGCGGCCCGAGCGAGGAGGAATGGCGCTTCGACCATGAGGCGCTGAATCTTCCGGAAGTCCTCGACGTCGAAATCCTCGATAGGACTGACCCGTTGAATGCCGGCGTTGTTGACGAGTATGTCCGTTTCGAGTGACAGATCCACGAGTTGGTCGGTGTCGAGGAGATCGACGGCCCACGCCGTGCCGTCGATCTCGTCGGCCAGCGACTTCGCGGCGACGTCGTCGAGATCGGCGACGGTCACGTGCGCGCCGCGGGCGGCGAGGAGTCGAGCACACGCTTCGCCGATCCCGCTGGCACCACCGGTGACCAGAGCAGACTTTCCGGTTAGCGTCATACAGACACACCGGCCCGCTCGTCGGCGAGAACACGGGCGTCAGCGGCGTCGACGGACTCGAGCGAGATTCCCTTGGTCTCCCGCGCGAAAACGACTGCAACGATGGTGACCAGGGATGCCAGCAGGAGATAGATCGCGATGGGGACCGAGGAGTCGAACTTGCTCAGCAATCCGGTCGCGATGATCGGAGCCAGTGAACCCGCCACGATCGACGTGACCTGATAACCCAGGGAGACACCGGAGTAGCGCATCCGAGTCGGGAACATCTCGGCCATGATCGCGGGTTGGCCGGCGTACATGAACGCGTGGAACACGAGCCCGATGATGATTGCCGACAAGATGACTGCATTGTGCCCGCTGTTCATCATCGGGAAGGCGAAGAATCCCCACGTTCCGGCGGTGACGGCGCCGATCATGTACACCGGGCGTCGACCGATCGTGTCGGACAGTTTGCCTACCAACGGAATCACTGCGAAGTGCACGGCATGCGCCATCAGCATCCACCAGAGGATGTGCGCCGTGTCCGCATGAACGACGACCTTGAGGTAAGTGATCGAGAAGGTCACCACGAGGTAGTACATGACGTTTTCGGCGAAACGCAGGCCCATCGCGGTCAACACTCCGCGCGGGTAACGCTTGACGACCTCGAAAACGCTGTACGAGGTTGCCTTGACCAGTTCTGCTTCCTTCTGCGCCGCAATGAAAATGGGAGCATCGGTGACCTTGGTCCGAACGTAGTACCCGACCAGAACGATCACCGCGGAGAGCCAGAAGGCAACGCGCCAGCCCCAACTCATGAAGGATTCGTCCGAGAGCGTCGACGTCAGGATCAACAGCACGACCGTCGCCACCAGGTTGCCCATCGGCACGCCGGCCTGAGGCCACGACGACCAGAATCCGCGCGATCGATTCGGGCTGTGCTCGGCGACCAGGAGTACCGCCCCACCCCATTCGCCGCCGACCGCGAATCCTTGGATGAAGCGCAGCGTGACCAGCATTGCCGGCGCCCAGTAGCCGATCTGACCGTAGGTAGGCAGGCAGCCCATCAAGAACGTTGCGGCGCCGACCAACAGCAAACTGAACTGCAGCAACTGCTTTCGGCCGAATTTGTCTCCGAAGTATCCGAAGACGATTCCGCCGAGTGGCCGCGCGGCGAATCCGACGGCGTAGGTGATGAAAGCCGCGATGATCGCATCCAGCTCGTTGCCGCCGCCGGGGAAGAAGACCTTGCTGAAGACCAGCGTGGCCGCCGTGCCGTACAGAAAGAACTCGTACCACTCGACCACGGTGCCCGCCATCGAGGCGCCGACCACCTTCTTCAGCCCCGATGGTGGGGCTTGGCTCTCGGGCTTCGGCATGTTGTCGACGCTCATCGTGGACTCCCTCGTCTTCAGTTCGCGATTCGCCTGCTCTTCACGATCAGGAATGTGACCGCTCGCACACTTTTTGTGACTCGATGAGTATCAGTGCAGATTGATGGCACGACAATGACAAATCTCGCACCATATAGGTGCAAAAATGCAGATATGACTCTCGGACTGAGCCCGGACGACCTACTGGTGCTTCTCGCGGTCGGTCGCACCGGTCGCTTCAACACCGCCGCCGACGACCTCGGCCTCAATCACACCACCATCTCGCGCCGCATTTCCTCGCTCGAGAAGTGTCTCGGCGGCCGTGTCCTGGTTCGCTCGTCCGGCGGCTGGGAGCTGACCGACCTCGGCAGACAAGCCCTCAGCGCGGCCGAGCGCATCGAGGCCGCGGTGAACGAACTGGCGCTCGACTCCACCGGTCAGCAGCAACTCGACGGCGTCGTGCGAGTCTCGGCGACCGACGGATTCAGCGCATACATCGCGGCGCCCGCCGGCGCCGCGGTTCGCAGACGCCATCCCCGCGTCAGCGTCGAGATTGTTGTCGCAACCAGAAAGGCGTCGCAGATACGCTCGGGCCTCGACATCGAGGTTGTGGTCGGCAAGCCTCACGTTCACCGCGCCGAAGCAGTCCATCTGGCCGACTACGCGCTGGGTTTGTACGCCTCCCGAGAGTATCTACGGCAGAATGCTGTTCCCGAAAATGCCGAAGATCTGGCCGAACACTCGCTCGTGTATTTCATCGACTCGATGCTGCAGGTCGACGAACTCGATCTGGCTCGCAAACTCACGGTTTCCATGCGCGAGGCCGTCACGTCCACCAACGTGTTCGTCCACATCGAGGCAACGCGCGCGGGTGCCGGCATCGGCCTTCTCCCCTGTTTCATGGCCGAGCAGCACGACGATTTGATTCGCGTTCTACCGGCTCACATCGAGGTGAGACTTTCCTATTGGTTGGTGGCCCGTTCGGAATCCTTGCGACGCCCGGAGGTCGCAGCGGTGGTGACAGCTCTTCGAGAGACGGTGGATCGCAAGCGATCTCAACTCCTCGGTTCTCCCGGGACGAACGAAGCGCTCAGTCCAGAGTCGAACGATGCTGGACGATGACCTTGCGCGCCAATTCGGCGATCTTGACGTTCATGTTTTGTGAGGTTCGCACCAGAATGTCGAAGGCCTCGTCGTCGGACACACGATGCAGTGCCATCAGCAGACCGACGGCCTGACCGATTTCGCGGCTGCTTGCCAGACCACGTCGCAGCGAGTCGGCGTCCTCGCCTCGCGTCAGCGCAGTGACGGCCACGGATGCAAATGACGCCAACATGATCGCGTGGTCGGCAACGGTTTCGGTGAAAGCCCCCGGAGTGTCCGAGAAGAGGTTGAGGGCACCGAACTTCTGACGATCTACCATCAGCCGGAACCCCATCGACCCTCGAATGGGTGTCTCTGCCACGACTTTCCGAGCGAACTCGGGCCACTGATTCGGGGTGCGAAGGTCCGACTCGAGTTGCGGAGCCTCCGTATCGAGGGCGTCGATGCACGGCCCCTCACCGGTGGCACGCTCGAGATCGTCTGCATAATCGGCGATCTCGTCGCTCGCCGCTACGGTGACGTTGGTGTTTCCACGTCGCAGCATCAGACTTGCGTGGTCGCAACCGGGAATCAACTCGACAGCCGCCGAACAGATCGCGGAGTACACCTCGGCGCTGTCTGCCGCGGAGTAGAGGATCTCCGCCAACGCCGCGAACACTGCCTTGGGTTCTGTCAGTGCTTGGTCGCGCTCAGCCATCTCCATACACCTCGGGGTCTACCGTTCATCGAATTCTTCATCGAACGGTACAAACCTTACTTACTCGACCTGATGGGGTCGCCGCCGCTCGCCGATTCCCGCCCGTCCGTCCCCTGGAAAGCCTCCGTAGCTGCGCGGTGATGCAGCGCCGTGACCGTGGTGATCTGCTTGGACACCAGGTCGTTGAGTTCGCGATACTGCTCCTCGGTCTCCCCGGCCGGAATGTCTCGCAGGACCTCCCACATCGCACTCTTGCCGCACAGCGCGGTCCGCATGATCTCGAGCGTTGCCAACTTTACGAGGCGATTACGCCAGATGGCGTCGACATGGACGAGACGTCTGATCCGATTGACCGTCGCGTCGATCTTGGAGTACCGCGGCAGGGATATGCCCTGGGTGTCCTCGATAAGTTGCAGCAGCTGCTCGATCTCGTACTCGAGCTCGCCCGGCAACGAATCCAGCTCACCGTCGGCCCAGGCGCCGTACGAGTCCGAGAGTGACCGCGAGAGTTGCAGCCCCACCATCGCCCCGCACAGGTGAGTGACCAGATAGCCGGTAGCTATGTGTTCCTCAGCAGATCGCGACCGATTACCGAACATTGAGATCCTCCTGGGTGACGCTCGACCGGTCTGTGCTGACACGGGTGGTGATTCGCCATCCGCCTACCCGCGACAGACCGAGAACAAACGACAGGCGACTCAGACCCGATCCGGCACCACGACGACGGGCTCGAGGATCTCGGCCCGCGACTCCGGCGCTGCGGCGCGCAATGCGTCCGCCGACTCGTCGTCCGGCTGGGTCTGAGACTCGATTTCCGCTTCGACACGCGCTCGGTACGTGTCGACTTCGCGTTCGACGGTGGCGGCATCCCAACCGAGAATCGGGGCAACCAATCCGGCGACCTGCTGTGCGCAGTTGACACCACGATGCGGATATTCGATTGCGATACGCGTACGGCGGGCGAGGATGTCGTCGAGGTGCAGTGCCCCTTCGGCCGCGGCGGCGTACACAGCTTCGACCTGAAGGTAATCGGGCGCGTCCGTGATGGGCTGCAACAACTCCGGTGTCTGCCGGCCGAGTTCGAGGACCTCGGTGATGAGCGAACCGTAGCGGTCGAGCAGGTGCTTGACGCGATACGGATGCAAGCCGTACTGCTCGCCCAGTTGCACGGTCTGGTTGATCAACGCGAAGTATCCGTCGGCGCCGACGAGCGGTACCTTCTCCGTGATCGACGACGCAACCCGCGCCGGAATGTCTTCTGCTGCGACGTCGACGGCGTCTTCCGCCATGACCCGATACGTCGTGTACTTTCCGCCGGCGATGGCGACCAGACCTGGAGCCACACGGGCAACGGCGTGCTCGCGCGAGAGCTTCGACGTCTCGTCGCTTTCACCGGCAAGCAGCGGGCGCAGGCCGGCGTACACACCGTCGATGTCGGCGTGCGTCAACGGCGTGACCAGGACGGAGTTCACGTGGCCGAGGATGTAGTCGATATCTGCTTTGGTTGCCGCCGGATGTGCGA
This sequence comes from Rhodococcus sp. ARP2, assembly GCF_001029585.1. NCBI lineage: Bacteria > Bacillati > Actinomycetota > Actinomycetes > Mycobacteriales > Nocardiaceae > Rhodococcus > Rhodococcus sp. ARP2. The sequence continues at coordinate 64,803 of NZ_LEKE01000118.1, forward strand.
GATCCAGGTTCCAGTCGGTATCAGTGGTGCCGATAATCCAGTGACTGCCCCACGGAATGACGAACAGCACCGACTTCTCGGTACGCAGGATGATGGCGGCTTCACTGACGATGCGATCGCGCGGGACGACGATGTGTACGCCCTTCGACGCTCGCACCCGGAACCGTCCGCGCTGACGTGAGAGCGCTTGGATCTCGTCCGTCCAGACACCGGTCGCATTGATGACGACGTGACCCTTGACCTCGGCGGTACGGCCGTCTTCGCAGTCCCGAACACGAACTCCCGAGACCCGATCCGCTTCCCGCAGAAAGCCGACGACCTGCGTCGACGTTCGGACGACCGCGCCGTAGTGTGCAGCGGTCCGTGCGACGGTCATGGTGTGCCGAGCGTCGTCGACGACGGTGTCGTAGTACTGGATGCCACCGGTCAGCGAACTGCGCTTGAGGCTCGGCGACATGCGTAGTGCGCCCGCCCGCGTCAAGTGCTTCTGGGAGGGGACCGACTTTGCGCCGCCCATTCGGTCGTAGAGGAAGATTCCCGCCGCCATGTACGGGCGCTCCCACACTCGGTGAGCCAGAGGGAACAGGAACTTCAGCGGCTTGACCAGGTGCGGAGCGAGCGTGGTCAGCGAGAGTTCGCGCTCACGCAATGCTTCACGAACGAGGCCGAATTCGAGTTGCTCTAGATAGCGGAGACCGCCGTGGAACATCTTCGACGAGCGACTGGACGTGCCGGATGCGTAGTCACGGGCCTCGACCAACGCAACCTTGAGTCCGCGGGTGGCCGCATCGAGCGCAGCCCCGACACCGACAACACCGCCACCGACAACGACGACGTCGAATTGCTCGGTCTGAAGCTGTTCCCAAGCAGCTTCACGCTGCTGCGGGCCGAGAAACTGCGCACCTTGCTGCTTACTCAACCCGGTCTCCTGTAAGTCGACGACGAATCCGTTTACAGGCTAGTAGCTTGATCCACATACTGCGACAGCGCACGGATAACTGCGAACGCGCCCGAACATAGGAGCACAGTGAATCAATACATCGCCGCCATCGACCAAGGCACGACGTCGAGCCGCTGCATGATCTTCGATCACGACGGCGCCGTGGTGAGCGTTGCGCAGAAAGAACACGAGCAGATTTTCCCGCGTGCCGGTTGGGTCGAGCACGACCCGGTTGCGCTGTGGATCAACACCCGGGAGGTGGTGGCCGGCGCTCTCGCGAAGGTCGACCTCACGCGGGCCGACATCGCGGCCGTCGGAATCACGAATCAGCGTGAGACGACCGTCGTTTGGGAGCGTTCGACGGGCAAGCCGATCTACAACGCGATCGTGTGGCAGGACACGCGCACGGATCAACTGTGTGTCGAACTGGGCGGCGACGAGGGTCCGGACAAGTACCGAGACAAGACCGGACTGCCGCTCTCGACCTACTTCGCCGGGCCGAAGATCCGGTGGATTCTCGACAACGTGGACGGCGCGAGAGCCAAAGCGGAGGCCGGAGAATTGTGCTTCGGCACCGTCGACACGTGGATCGTATGGAACCTGACCGACGGTGTTCACGTGACAGATGTCACCAATGCGTCACGCACGATGCTGATGGATCTCGAGACCCTTCAGTGGGACGAATCGATCTGCGCGGACTTCGGAATCCCGATGTCGATGCTCCCGGAAATCCGGAGTTCGTCCGAGGTCTACGGCACCGGCCGTCCTCGCGGCAATCTCGCCGGTGTGCCGGTCGCCGGAATCCTCGGTGACCAGCAGGCAGCCACATTCGGCCAGGCCTGCCTCTCCGAGGGTGAAGCCAAGAACACCTACGGCACCGGCAATTTCATGCTTCTCAACACCGGAACGAAGCCGGTGCACAGCAAGCACGGACTGCTGACGACCGTCTGCTACAAACTCGGCGAAGCCCCTGCCGTCTACGCACTCGAAGGTTCCGTCGCGGTGACCGGCTCCTTGGTCCAGTGGCTTCGGGACAATCTCGGAATCATTCAGAACGCCAAGGACATCGAGCCGCTCGCCGCGAGTGTCGACGACAACGGCGGCGCCTACTTCGTACCCGCGTTCTCAGGACTGTTCGCACCCCGGTGGCGACCGGATGCACGCGGCGTGATCGTCGGCCTGACGCGGTTCGTCAACAAGGGACACCTGGCTCGCGCGGCGCTCGAGGCGACGGCATACCAAACCCGTGAGGTCATCGACGCCATGCGTGCGGATTCGGGAGTCGAACTGTCCGCGCTGAAGGTCGACGGCGGCATGGTGGTCAACGAAACCCTGATGCAGTTCCAGTCGGACATCCTCGGAGTTCCCGTCATCCGTCCGGTGGTCAACGAAACGACAGCACTCGGCGCTGCGTATGCAGCGGGCCTCGCCATCGGTTACTGGGCCGACACCGAAGACATCCGCAACAACTGGGCCGTCGGCCAAACCTGGGAACCGGCGATGGACGAGTCCGAAAGGTCACGGCTGTACGCGGAGTGGAACAAGGCCGTCGAGCGGACGTACAACTGGTCCGAGTAATCACCCCGATCCTTCCATACCGGAAGAGCTGATCATGGTCGCCTATTGATACTCCTGAGGTATCAATAGGCGACCAAGTTGGTATTGGACGTGACCTACACCACTCTGCGAATCTCATTCAGGCGCGCCACGTTTCGGCGCCGCGAATGTTGCAGAGAAAGGTCGCCACGCATGAGTTCACCCACTCGCAGTTCCGAGGAGATCAACGCCAAGGCACGAAGAGCCGGTATCGCTTCATTCATCGGAACCACCATCGAGTGGTACGACTTCTATATCTACGGCACCGCGGCTGCCCTGGTATTCGGCGAGATCTTCTTCTCCGACACACTGCCGAACGGAGTCGGCACGCTCCTCGCCTTCATCACCCTGTGGGCAGGCTTCCTCGCCAGGCCGATCGGCGGGATCATCTTCGGCCATCTCGGCGACCGGATCGGGCGCAAGAACACTCTGGTCATCACCTTGATGATGATGGGCGTCGCCACTGTCGGGATCGGACTCCTCCCCACCTACGCGCAGGTCGGCATGTGGGCCCCGATCGGTCTGGTCACCCTTCGCGTGATCCAAGGAATTGCGGTCGGTGGTGAGTGGGGTGGCGCGGTACTCATCGCCAGCGAGAACGCACCGAAGGGTAAGAGCATCCTCTACTCCGCGTTCGCTCAGCAGGGCTCGCCCGCGGGAAATCTGTTGGCGACCATCGCATTCTTCCTGCTGTCCTCGATGCCGACGCCGTCATTCCTTCTCTACGGCTGGCGAATCCCTTTTCTCGTTTCGGCAGGACTGGTCATCCTCGGCATGATCATTCGCCTGAAACTCGAAGAGTCCGACGAGATGAAGGCCGTTCTCGCCCGCAAGAAGGTCGTCAAACTTCCGCTCGCCGAAGTATTGCGCAAGCATTGGGTGCTGGTTCTCCTCGGCGCCGGCGCACTCCCCCTCGCACAGGTTACCTATTTCAAGAACACCTTCGCATTGTCCTGGGCTACAAAAGAACTCGGATACGACCGCGGCACATTCCTCGCCGCTATCGCGATCGCACTTGTCGTGCAGTTCATCGTCCAACCGTTCGGGGCCGTTCTGGTTTCCAAGATAGACATGCGGAAGGCCATGTGCCTGATGGTGATACCGGAGTTCGTTCTCATGCCCGCGATGTTCTTTGCCATCAGAACCGGGAACTTCACCATCGCAGTCGTTGCGATGTGTCTCGCCACGATCCCGCACTCGATGTTCTACGGCGCCATCGCCGGCGTTCTCGCTCGCGCCTTCCCTGCGAACATCCGTTACACGGGTCTGTCGACGGCGTATCAACTGTGTTCCCTTGTCGTCGGCGGCGGAACTCCGGTACTGGCGCAGTGGATGCTCAACACGTCAGGCAACATCGTCGGGGTCGCGATCGTGTCCGGACTGTACGCACTTGTCTCGCTGATCTGCACCCTTCTCCTACTCCGACGTACCGGCTACAACGCAAGCGAACTCTCGACGGCCGAGCAAGCGGATTACGACGAGCTCGAACTCGAGAACGCTCTTGCCGATACTGCAAACTCGCCGAAGTCCGAAGCGGGTGAAATTCCTACCGGTCGGGCAACCGTCTAAGCCAGGGACGGCAGCGCCTGCTCGGACAATTTCAACACTTCGAGAAGCGCAGGTCTGTCGTCTCCATCTCGCCAGGCGATACGCAGTTGAAGGGGAGGAGGTGGATCCATGACGGGAACAAAGACAACATCAGGGTTCACGATGCTTTGGGCCACCGACGAAATAGTCAACGAGCATCCGATTTCCGCGGACACCAGCGCGATCAACGACATCGAATCCGGTGCCGTCTGCACGATTCGAGCCAGGAATCCTGCGTTCTTCGACGCAGAGAGCAGAGACTCCCGCAGAATCGAACCCGGCTCCGCCGGAAGCGTCACCCAATTCTCGGACTCCAATTCGATCAACCGAACCGATTCCCTCGACGCCATCGGATGGTCTTTCGACATGGCAACCAGAAAGTTCTCCTCGGCGATCAATCTCGACGTGATCCCGAGCGGCGGGACGGTCCACCGGACCATCCCGATGTCGAGGCGTCGATCGAGCAACATCAACAACGCCTCGTTCGCGAAAGCGGAACTGTCGAGTACAAATTCGATACCGGGATTCGTCTTTCTCACCAATTTCGCCCACCGCCCGACGAGCAGGTGCGACGAGGTTCCCGCGAAGCCCAGGCGAACGCGACCTGTCGTTCCCTGGCCTGCCGCGGATACCGCGATCTCGGCCATCCGGCACGCGTCCAGAATTTCGCGCGCCGGAAGCAGCAGTGCTTCACCGGCAGCAGTCAACCGCACAGTTCGAGTACTTCGATCGAACAACGGCGAACCGAGCTGTTTCTCGAATTGCCTGATCGTTCGACTCAGCGGCGGTTGCGCAATCCGAAGGCGCTGAGCCGCACGGCCGAAATGTAGCTCCTCAGCCACCGCGAGAAATGCGTTGATCTGATGAATTTCCACCCGACATTGTTGCGCCACACTGGCCGACCATGTCAAGTTTCCGAAACCGACCAAGTGCGCGAGAACGTAAGAAGAGGTACACACGTGGACAAGACGCTCTCGATGAAAGAGGCCATCGGTCGATACGTCGGCGACGGAATGACTGTTGCGTTGGAGGGCTTTTCGCATCTCATTCCATTTGCCGCGGCACACGAGATCATCCGGCAGGGCAGGAAGGACCTCACGCTGTGCCGGATGACGCCGGACATCGTTTCCGATCAACTCGTCGCCGCCGGCTGCGTCCGAAAGCTGGTCGCTTCGTTCTTCGCCAGCGGCTCCGCAGGTTCTCTGTACGAGTTACGCAGACGCATCGAGAACCAGGACCCGCTCCCCCTCGAAGTCGAGGAATACAGCCATTACGGCATGGTGTGCCGGTATCAGGCGGGAGCCGCCAGGCTTCCCTTCTTCCCGCTACGGTCGTACGCCGGTAGTGATCTACCCGCACTCAACCCACAACTGAGACTCGTCGAGGACCCGTACGGCGGCGGGAGCGTCTACGTTGTGCCGCCATTGAATCCGGATGTCACGATCATCGGCGCACAGCGAGCGGACACGTCCGGGAACGCGCAGATCTGGGGCATCGCCGGGGTGCAGCAAGAGGCCGTGTACGCCGCGAAGAAGGCAATCGTCGTTGTCGAAGAACTGGTCGACGACGAGGTCATCAGGTCAGACCCGAGCCGAACTCTGATTCCCTCGCATGCAGTCGACGCGGTTGTCGTCTGCCCGCGCGGCGCACACCCGTCGTACGCGCAGGGATACTACGACCGCGATTGCGGCTTCTACCGACGCTGGACCGAAATCTCCAAAGACCCTTCACAGCTGAGAAATTGGCTCGACGAATGGGTGTACGCACTCGACAGTCACGGCGAGTATCTCGCCAAACTCGGAGCCGACTACTGGTCGGATCTCGAGGTCGGACCAAAACTCTCCACACCAGTCGACTACGGGAGCAGACTATGACCACCACGATCGACACCGGTAACACCACCTCCACCGAAACGATCGTCGCCGTCGCGGCACGCGAATTGGCGGGTAAGCGCCGGGTCTTCGCCGGAGTTGGGCTACCCACGCTCGCAGTCGATCTCGCGCGGCACACGTCGAATCCGGACGTCGAGCTGATCTACGAATCCGGAGTGTGCGGTGCACATCCGTCGGCAATGGCCGAGGGTATCGCGGACTCCGTGGTTGTCTCCGGTGCCGAATCCGTGCTCAGCATGGCCGCGCTCTTCGGTTACGTCCTGCAAGGTGGCAACGTCGACGTCGGATTTCTCGGGGCCGCTCAAATCGATCGAACGGGCAGTCTGAACACAAGTTTCATCGGTGACTGGAAGAACCCGACGGTCAGACTGCCCGGAGCGGGCGGGGCCGTCGAGATCATCGCGAACGCCGCCGAGATCTTCGTCGTGATGCGTCGCCACGACCTCAGTTCCTTTCCGGCCGAGCTCGACTTCTGCACCTCACCCAGCCCCGCCCGCGCCCACGCCAGCGGTAAGGGCATCATGCCGGCAGGTGCAGGAGTGACCAAGGTATTCACCAACCTCGGCGTCCTGACACACCAGGGCCCCGGCGGCGAATTGGAGTTGACCAGCGTCCACGAGGGAATCTCGGTCGATCAGGTCAGGGAATCGACAGGATGGGACCTCGCCGTCGCCGATCACGTCACCGTCACCACCCCACCATCGAGCACGGAGATCGATCTGCTCCGCAACACTATCGACAAGGTCAGGCTGTACCTGCGGTAACACTCTTCCGGAGCCTGCCGACGGCATCGACCAGCACGCCTTCGGGATACGTCGCGAAACACAATCGAGCGCTTCGACCGAGGTCAGCTTCGACCGCGAAGGCCGAACCTGGGACAAATGCCACGCCATGCTCGAGCGCGGCACCCAGGAGTTCGGTGGTGTCGACGTCGTCGACGAAATCCATCCAACAGAACATCCCGCCGCGGACCTCGGAAAAGCGTGCACGCCCACTCAATTCCGTCTCGGCGGCCGTGACCAGCGCCTTCGCTCTGGCGCCGTAACCTTCCCGGAGCTTGTCGAGGTGCGTTTCGAACCATTCGACGTCGGAGAAGAGGTCTGCGGCGATCTGCTGGGTGAGCGAAGACCCGCACAGGTCAGCGCCTTGCTTGATCAGTTCGACCGCCTCGCAGACCTTTCGGTCGCCGTGCAGCCAGCCGACGCGCAGCGCCGGTGCCAACACTTTGGAAGCACTGGACAGCCGAATCACCCTGTCCGACAACGCCGCCAGCGGTGCGGGCGGTTTCTCGCCGAAGTACAGTTCGCCGTACGGGTCGTCCTCGAGAACCCAGAACCCGTATCGGTCCGCCAGTGCCGCCAAGTGCGCTCGCCGCTGCGCCGAAAGCACCGCGCCCCGCGGGTTGTGGAAATTGCTCACGGTGTGCACGACTTTGGGCCGAAGACCGGCGGCGAGTTTCGCCTCGAGCGCGTCGGTGTCCATTCCGTCCTCGTCCAACTGGACAGGAACGAGACGAGCCTGCGCCGTCCGAAAGACCTGCAGCGCACCGGTATATGCCGGTTCCTCCACGACCACAACGTCACCGGCGTCGAGGAGGACCTGCGCGAGCAGGCTCAAACCTTGCTGAGAACCGTGTGTGATCACAACTTCGGACACGTCGAGTGCCCGCCCGATCTTGGAGGATTCGCGCTCGGCGATCACCTCACGGAGGCGCCGCAGGCCTGACGTCTCGCCGTATTGAACGGACGAGGGGTCACCGAGTGCGTCGTGGGCTGCCTTCGAGATTCGTTCCCGCGGAATGAAATCAGGATCGGGTAGTCCGCCGGCCAAGCTGATGACGTCGGGTCGGGCAGTCAAGGTGAGCAGATCGCGAATTGCAGAACTACGGAGTCCGTCCATACGAGCGGACAGCGCGGCGTGTGTCATGTGAAGCTCCCAGGCACGCAGAATGAAGGTCAGAGGAAAACACCCTGAGCCGTCCTGGGTCAACGGGGCGGGAGAGCGCCGAGATACCGACCCTTGATTCGGTCGGTATCTCGACTATCTCACCAATACTTCAGTATGTGAAACAGACTTCTCACATTGTAAGAAGACTCTGGTCCGTTCTCAGTCCAGGTCGTCGTGACGCATGAGCTGACGAGCTGCCTCGGTGATCGATCCGGTCAACGACGGGTACACCGAGAACGTCTGAGCCAGGTCGTTGACCGTCAGGTTGTTCTGCACGGCGATCGCAATCGGCAGGATGAGTTCCGAAGCGGTGGGCGCGACCACAACACCGCCGATGACCACGCCGGTAGCCGGGCGGCAGAAGATTTTCACGAAGCCGCGGCGCAAACCGGACATCTTGGCGCGCGGGTTGGTGTTGAGCGGCAACATGACGGTGCGAGCAGGCACCTCTCCGTTGTCGATCGCGGCCTGCGAAACACCCACCGTTGCAATTTCGGGGCGCGTGAAGACGGCCGATGCGACCGTCTTCAACTTGATCGGGCTGACGCCTTCACCGAGTGCGTGGTACATCGCGATACGTCCCTGCATCGCAGCCACCGACGCGAGCGGGAGCAGTCCGGTGCAGTCACCGGCAGCGTAGATACCGGAAACCGTGGTGCGCGAGACCCGGTCGACACGCAGGTATCCACCCTTGTCCAACTCGATGCCGACCCGCTCCAGGCCGAGACCGTTGGTGTTGGGGACGGAACCGACGGTCATCAAAGCGTGACTTCCTTCGACCGTGCGGCCGTCGGAGAGCTTGACGATGATGCCCTTCTCGGTGCGCTCGACGGCGTCTGCGCGGGCGTGCTTGACGAGGGTGACACCGCGCTCGGCGAGGGCGTCCTCGAGCACGAGCGCCGCATCGGCATCCTCGCCGGGCAGAACACGGTCACGACTGGACACGAGTGTGACCTTGACGCCCATCTCGGTGTAGGCGGAGACGAACTCGGCACCGGTGACACCGGAACCGACCACGACCAGGTGCTCGGGCAGCTCGTCCAAGTCGTAGAGCTGACGCCACGTCATGATTCGCTCACCGTCGGGCTCGGCTCCCGGGATGATGCGGGGGCTGGCGCCGGTGGCGATCAACACGACGTCTGCGTCGATGGTCTTCTGCTCGCCGCTTCCGAGCGTCGCGCGAACCTGGTGTGCTGCCATACCGAGGAGCGGATCGGTCAGTTCGGCGGTGCCGGAGAGAACCTCGACGCCGACCGTCTGCAACCGTGCGCGAATGTCCGAGGACTGGGACAACGCGAGACTCTTGACTCGGGAGTGGATCTTCGGCAGTGACACCGAAGCCTGCTCCGGATCCAGAGTGATGCCGAGGTCGGATGCACGACGCATGTCGGTGCGGATTCCGGTGGACGCGATGAACGTCTTCGACGGGACACAGTCGAACAGCACACACGCGCCGCCGACGCCGTCCGAATCGACCAGGGTGACCGTGGCCCCGTGCTGCGCGGCTACCAGTGCCGCCTCGTAGCCGGCGGGTCCGCCACCGATGATCACGATCCGGGTCATGTGTCCTCCAAGTCCTCGCGTGGCCGGCAGGGGTCTCCCGTCGACCAGTGTCACGCTATTCGAGCACCACGTGTCGCGCAGTGCTTGTACCAGATTACTTGCGTCCGGCGGTCCGCTTCGCCACACCCTCGGACCACGGTTTAGGCTTGCGCCCGTGTCGATTTATGCCGCCTACGGTTCCAACATGCATCCCGAGCAGATGTTGTTGCGCTGCCCACACTCGCCCATGTCCGGGACAGGGTGGCTGCGAGGCTGGCGCCTGACCTTCAGCGGCGAGGACCTCGGCTGGGAGGGGGCTCTCGCCACCGTGGTCGAAGACCCCGATTCCAGTGTTTTCGTGGTCCTCTACGACGTCCCGGAAGAGGACGAAGTGAGTCTGGACCGCTGGGAAGGTGCCGAACTCGGTCTGCACCGCAAGATCCGCGTGCGGGTCGACACCGCAGGCGATGCGGTGCTCGCTTGGCTCTACGTCATGGATGCGTACGAAGGCGGACTGCCGTCGGCCCGCTACATCGGCGTGATGGCCGACGCCGCCGAGATTGCCGGAGCGCCGGCCGAGTACGTGCGAGAGTTGCGGACGAGAAACAGCCGCAACGTGGGTCCCGGTAACGGTGTTACCGATTAGATAGCTGTCCTGCTCAAAGCAGCAGGAAATACGCGAGCACTGCAAGTGCTGCGAGTACCACCACAATCGTCAGGCCGATGAGCACACGCTTGGAACCGCGTGACTCCGATTCGCCTGCGACAACTGCAGTTTCCGGCTCGACTGTTGCCACCCCGGTTGCAGTTTCAGCCGCCACCTTCTCACGTCCGAGAGTGTCGAACACCTCCGTCACGTCGTGTGAAGGCGGCAAACCGATCGGAACGATCGTGTGCGACGTCGAGGTGAAACCGGCAGCCAGAATTGCGGCTCCCAGCGCGGCCGACTGCTCCGGTCCGGGCCCGAGTTCACATCTGACACCGAGCTTTTCGGCGATTCCGGCCGCTATGGACATCATGGCTGCTTTGTCTGTCGCCGGTTCTCCGTCACCGGTGACGACTACGGCGTCCAGGTTCTCCGGCATCCAACCGAACGCACCCAGTGCCGTCGCGAGGCGTGAACTCGGTGAACTCCCGTCGCCGGCGAAGCCGAATGCGCGGCCGGCGGCGACGCCCGAACGCACCAGCGTGACCGCTGCCCCGGTGTCGTCGACGTGATAGATGCCGATGAGCGTGCCGGCGAGTGCCGCGATTTCCGACTCGAACCACGCCGAGACCGCCTCGGCGTCCGAGACGAGAGTGACCCGCTCGAGGCCTGCATAGACCAGTGAATCCTGCATGAGGGCCGCTGTGGACGAGTCCCAGCGCGACGGGTAGGTCGCGACGATGTCGGGCGCTCCCCCACTTCGACCACCACGATCGGGCAGCGGCTCGCATTCCTGCAACAGGCAGCGAATCGACGTCGCCACCAAATCCTCGGCGCGGTAACGGGTATCGGCCGTTCCGGAGACGCCACTCGGGTCCCCCACACGGCCGACAAAACCTGACCATGATTCCGAGAATTCACGGCCGGCACCCAATTGCTCGGTACCGCCGAGCACGGTCGTTCCGTCCTTGCGTTGATTGAGAATCGTGTCCCTGACCAACACCACCGGATCGGCCGAACCCGGATCGTTGGACGCAACTACAGCCGTCGACACCAATGTGCCGATTCGCACTCCCACACCTATGGACATGCCCGTACCTTCACTCGAACGACACGAAAAACGGTACCCCCGACGGGAACCGGAACTATCCCAGAACCAGGCTCGTCAGAACCTTCACACCGACGCCGAGTGCACGCTCGTCGAGATCGAAAGTGGGTTGGTGGATGTCGAGCTGATCGCCTTCACCCGACCACACGCCGAGCCGCGCCATGGCACCCGGCACGGTTTCGAGGTACCACGAAAAGTCTTCGCCACCACCGGATTGCGGGGTGTCCGCCAAAGCATCTTGTCCGACGGTCGCGATGGCGTCCTCGAACATCCGAGTGGACACCTCGTCGTTGACCACCGGTGGCACTCCGCGACGATAGTTGAGTTGGTAGCGAACTCCGGTGGGCGCGAGCAGTCCGTGGACGATTTCTTCCACGAGCGGTTCGAGCAACTCCCACGTGTCGTGATCGCCGGTACGTACCGTGCCCGTCATCATGCCGGTCTGCGGAATCGCGTTGGGCGCCTGACCTGCACTGACCGCACCCCACACCATCACGGTGCCGGTACGCGGATCGATACGACGGCTGAGCATTCCCGGCAGCCCGGTCACGACTGTGCCGAGTGCGTAGATGAGGTCCGTGGTCAGGTGCGGCCTCGACGTGTGCCCACCCGGAGAGTCGAGAACGACCTCGATCGTGTCTGCAGCAGAGGTGATCGCGCCCAGACGCATTCCGACCTGGCCTGCCTCGAGTCGCGGATCGCAGTGCAGAGCAAAGATTCTGGACACGCCGTCGAGCGCGCCGGCAGCGATGACGTCGAGTGCACCACCAGGCATGACTTCCTCGGCGGGCTGGAAGATCAGCCGAACCCCGACGGGAAGTTCGGGCAGGGTGGCCAGAGCCAATCCGGCGCCGAGCAGGATGGTGGTGTGGGCGTCGTGCCCGCATGCATGAGACACACCGGGGACCGTGGACGAGTACGTCGCCCCGGTCGCCTCCTGCATCGGCAAAGCGTCCATGTCGGCGCGAAGTGCGATTCGCGGCCCCTCAGGTCCGATGTCGCACGTGAGCCCGGTGCCACCGGGAAGGATCTTCGGCGACAGCCCAGCGGCGGTGAGGCGGGTCGCGACGAATTCGGTTGTCGCGTATTCGCGGCGAGCCAACTCCGGGTTGGCATGGATGTGTCGACGCCACGCGACTAGGTCGTCGGTGTGCGCGTGAATCCACGTGTCGATTGCCGCGTTCACCGGCGATCTACCCCTTCCAACAGACGGGCGCGTTGTTCTGGATCGGACGCTACCCGGAGAGCAGTGCGGGCCAACGCAATTGCACCGTCGACTACCGCTCGATCTGCGGAGGCGGTGATACACGCGGCCGCGAACTCCGGCTGATGTGTCACTGCCCCCGATGAATCCAAGCCTATGACCGGGTGAATTCCCGGAATCACATTGGTCACATTACCCATATCCGTACTACCCAGTGGACGGGAGCGCTCCCATTCCGCTGCCAGTGGCACCCGCCCGAGGTCGACGATCTGTTCACGGTACGCCGCCGCCAGCCACGGATCGGGGGTCAACTCGGTGTAAGTGGGCGATACCGTGCGGATTTCGTGGGTGCATCCGGTGCCGAGTGCGCCCGAGGCGAAGCAGGCGTCGGCACGCTCGGACAGATTGGCCAACGACGCGGCCGTCTCGGCACGCAGGTAGTACAGCAGTTCGGACCGAGCCGGAACGATGTTGGGAGCCGTGCCGCCATCACTGACGATTCCGTGAATCTGTTGCCCTGGCTGGAGGTGCTGGCGCAACAGTCCGACCGCCACCTGCGCGAGCGTCGCTGCATCAGCGGCATTGCGACCGAATTCCGGCGCAGCAGAGGCGTGCGCTTCGCGACCGTGATAGCTGACGGCGATGTCCGCCAGGGCCAGCGAGGTGGCACCGATGATGTCGATCGGTCCTGGATGAACCATCATGGCCGCGCCGACGCCGTCGAATGCACCACGCTCGAGCATCAGAACTTTGCCGCCACCGGTTTCCTCCGCGGGAGTACCGATCACTCGGACTGTGATCCCCAGTTCGTCGGCCACGGTAGCCAACGCGATGCCGGCCCCGACCGCGGCGGCGGCAATGATGTTGTGCCCACAGGCATGACCGATCTCGGGCAGCGCGTCGTACTCGGCGCAGATCGCGATGACCAACTCTCCGCTGCCGTAGGTGGCATCGAATGCCGTCGGCAGATCGACGATCCCGTGAGTGACCGCGAAACCGTGCTGCGCCAGCAGGTCCGACACTTTGGCAGCGCTGCGGAACTCCTCGAAGGCAAGTTCCGGATCGCTGTGAATCGAATGCGACAGCGCAATCAGATCGGCCTCTACGGACCTGACTGCGCTGTCGACATTCTGGTTCACGCGATCATTGTCTCACCCGAAGGAGAAGTTGCTCTTGTCAGTCACCTGAGCGAGGTCCGCAAGCGCATCGCGGTGGATGCCTGCCTTGATTCCCGCCAAGTTCTTGCCGTGAGTCGACGTCAGTGCCGATGCCTTGGCCACTGCTGCGGCGAGTACTCCGTCGCCGTCGACCGTTTCCTGCACGATGCCGGCAGCAAGCGCGTCGGCGCCGCCGAATCGACGCCCCGTCGTCATCGCGTCGACTGCCGTCTGCTTGGGCAGACGACTGTTCAACAGTGCTGACATGCCGACAGTGAACGGCATGTTCAGTCCGACCTCGGGGAGGCAGTAGAAGCCGCGGTCCGCGCGCATGATCTGGAAATCGTGTGAGGACGCGAGCATGGCGCCGGCGCCGAACGCGTGCCCCTGCACGGCCGCGACTGTGGCCATCGGGAAGGTCAACAAACGGCTGTAGATGGTGTGGACCTTGTCCAGGTAGCCGGGCAGACCGTCGAGATTGCCGAAGATCCACGTCGTGTCCAGGCCGTTCGTGTAGAACTTGCCCGTCGCGGTGGTCACCAGGGCTGCGGGCCCCTCGTGCGCTTCGACCTCGTCCAACTTGCTGTGAACAGCGTCGATCCACTCAGGGCCGAAGCGGTTCTCGTTGTCCGTTTCGCCCTCGTTGCCGAGGTACAGGATGAATACGTCGCCGTCGCGTTCGAGATAAGGCATGGATGGGAGAGTAACGCCCGCCAACTCACCCGGCGAACCGACCCGACTCCTCAGTAGGGTTGCTCACATGGGAACGATCGCCGAGGCCGCCGCCGCTGCTCTGTCCGCCATGACTGGCTCTTCGTCACCGTCAGTCGCCATCGTGCTCGGGTCGGGGTGGACCGATGCCGCAGACGTGTTCGGCGACGCCGGTGCGGACGTGACAGCCGAAGTCTCGATGGCGGATCTTCCTGGCTTCGCCCCACCGTCCGCGCTCGGTCACGCGGGCACCATTCGTTCGGTGCGCGTCGGAAACACCGAAGTCCTGCTGCTGCTCGGGCGCGCGCACGCATACGAGGGCCACGATCTCGGTACCGTCGTCCACCCGGTCCGGACAGCCATTGCTGCCGGCGCCGACACGGTCATCCTCACCAATGCGGCCGGCGGTATTCGCGAAAACTACACAGTCGGTCAACCGGTGCTGATCAGTGACCACCTGAACCTGACGGCCCGCTCTCCCCTCGTCGGCGCAGAGTTCGTCGACCTGGTCGACGCCTACTCGCCGGAACTGCGCGCGCTGGCTCGCTCGATCGACCCGGACCTTGCCGAGGGTGTTTACGCCGGGCTTCCCGGTCCGCACTACGAGACTCCGGCCGAAATTCGAATGCTTCGTACACTCGGCGCCGATCTGGTCGGCATGTCGACGGTTCACGAGACCATCGCGGCCCGCGCGCTCGGCGCCCGCGTTCTCGGCATCTCCATGGTCACCAATCTGGCCGCCGGAATCACGGGCGCCCCGCTCGACCATCAGGAAGTGCTGGCGGCAGGCAAAGCCTCGGCGGCCCGGATGGGAGTGCTGCTGCGTCAACTGGTCGAGCAGCTGTGACACCACTGAACGTCACCGAGTGGATCGACGCCGATCCGGACCCAGTTACCCGCGCAGAATTAGCAGCCCTTTCCGAACATGAACTGACCGAACGCTTTTCCGCACCACTGACGTTCGGCACTGCTGGGCTTCGCGGGCCGGTGCGCGGCGGGCCCAACGGCATGAACCTCGCGGTCGTCATCCGGACCACGGCCGGTCTGGCGGCCTGGCTGACAGCTCGCTGCCAGGGCGGGTCCCGCGTTGTGGTCGGCCGCGACGCCCGGCTCGGTTCAGAGGCATTTGCTCTCGCCGCCGCCGAGGTCATGGCAGCGGCCGGGTTCGAGGTGACCCTGCTCCCCCGCCCACTGCCGACACCGCTGGTGGCGTTCGCGGTGCGCAGGCTCGGGGCAGCGGCAGGTATCCAGATCACCGCCTCCCACAATCCTGCCGCCGACAACGGTTACAAGGTGTATCTCTCGGGCGGAGCGCAACTCGTCTCCCCCGCCGATCGTGAAATCGAGAGCGAGATCGCCCGCATCGGTGGTGCCGCCGACGTCGCCCGGGCATCGGTGATTCCGGCCGACGATTCTCTGGTCGAGGAGTACATCGCCCGCATCGCGACCCTCCCGCACGGCGACGCCCGCTCGATCCGGATTGCGCTCACGGCAATGCACGGCGTCGGCGGCGAGACTGCGACCGCGGCTCTGCGAGCAGCAGGGTTCGACGATCTGCACGTCGTGGCGGAGCAGTTCGATCCCGACCCCACGTTTCCGACCGTCGAGTTCCCCAATCCCGAAGAGCCTGGCGCCGCAGACCGCCTGCTCGCCCTTGCCCGAAGTGTCGACGCGGATCTGGCGATCGCACTCGACCCGGATGCCGACCGCTGCGCCGTCGGAGTTCGCGACGGTGATCAGTGGCGCATGTTGCGCGGCGACGAAACCGGGGTGCTCCTGGCCGACCACGTACTGCACACGGCGCCCGAAGATTCGTTGGTGGCGACGACGATCGTCTCCTCGACTCTGCTCTCGAAGTTGGCGAAAGCTCGCGGAGCCAGGTTTGCGCAGACACTCACCGGATTCAAGTGGCTCACGCGCGCCGGCGACGGACTCGTCTACGCCTACGAGGAAGCGATCGGGCACTGCGTCGATCCGGATGTGGTGCGGGACAAGGACGGAATCTCAGCTGCCGTTCTTGTGGCCGACCTGGCTGCCACCCTCGCGGGCAGCAACAGAACCCTGTTGGACGTTCTAGGCGACTATGCCGTCGAATTCGGACTGCATCGCGGGGACCAAGTATCCCGCCGCGTCGAGGATTTGAGCGACATCGCCGAAATGATGAAACGACTACGCGCCGATCCTCCTGGCCAACTCGCGGGTGAGCCGGTCACGACCGAGGACTTGTCCCTGGTTCGCGGCGGTATGCGCACCGACGCAGTTATATTCGACGGGCCGTCGATCCGCGTGGTTGTCCGGCCGTCCGGAACCGAGCCCAAGCTCAAGTGTTATCTCGAAGTTGTCGTCCCGGTGGCGAACCGCGACGACCTCGCGAACGCACTGGAGCAGGCGAAGGCCCGGCTGGCCGAACTCCGAACCTTCGCCCTTTCGCTCTAGCGGGGTCCGAACTGCCGATCGCCGGCGTCACCGAGACCGGGGACGATGAAAGCGTTCTCGTCGAGTCCGTCATCGATGCTCGCGATGACCAGACGAACCGGGTGGCCGGACGCTGCCAGCGCGTCGACGCCGGCCGGAGCGGCCACGACGCACACTGCCGTGACATCCGTCGCGCCACGCGCAACCAGCAAGTCGATGGTGTGCACCATCGAGCCACCGGTGGCGAGCATCGGATCGAGCACGAACACCGGGATCCCGGACAGATCCGCCGGCAGGGATTCGAGGTACGGAACCGGCTGATGAGTCTCTTCGTCTCGGGCCATTCCGACAAAGCCGACGCCGGCCGACGGAATCAGCGCACTCGCCTGTTCGACCATGCCCAGACCGGCCCGCAGCACTGGTACCAACAACGGCGGCTTCGCGAGCCGGATGCCCGTCGTCGCTGCTACCGGGGTGTCGACCGGAAACTCCTCGACCTCCGCGTCACGCATGGCCTCGTAGACCAGCATGTGCGTGAGCCTGCGAAGTGCGGAACGAAAAGTTGCGTTCTCACTGCGTGCATCACGCATTGTCGTCAAGAGGGCCGCCGCGAGCGGATGGTCGACTACGTGCGTTTGCATGACCATCAGAATAGTTCCTCGGGAACCGGAGCACCCCGCGCGGCGTCCAAGAAGGAGTAAGCGCAACGGGGGGAAGACAAGTTGACAAATCTGGATCTGGACACTGAAAGCATCGCGGAGTTCGCCACGCGGTTGGGCACTGTTGCCGACAACGTCGCGCAAGCTCGACAGGACGCGGCGGGTGACGATCACTTGGCTCTGTCCGCTGTGCTGGGGCTGATCGGCGGCGACTTCGTCGATGTCGCGAGCCGAGCACAGCAAGCGCACATCGACGACATCGATCGACTGTCCGCTGTGATCTCCAGCGTCCAGTCAGTCACCCGCGACGCTCACGCCGTCTATCTCGACTCCGAGGAATCGGTACGAACGACTCTCGCTGAAGCCGCACGCTCATGATCGACGTCGACGCACTCGCACGACCGATCATCGATCTGGTCGACATTGTCGGGACTGGCGTCCCCAGCGCAAGTGGACCCGACGTCGGCATCCGAATCGCTACGGACGCCCTCGAGATCGCATACCAATTGGGAAGCGCTGCTCTGAGCGAACTGGCGTCCTCTCAGAGCTCGTCCACGGCACTCACCGCTGCGGTGACCAAAACCGAGCAGACGCAGACGTCGACGCGAAACCTCGCCGATCGTGGGACCGACATCGCCGGCGTCGTGGACGAAGCAACAACGTCCGTGTACGCGGGAATGACCGAACTCGGTGAGATTCTCCAGTCGTTTCTGACACTCGCGATCAAGGCCGGGCCGACGCTCATGACACCGACGGGCCAATTGATGTTGTTGTCGGCCGCGTTGGAGCACCTCGGACGCGCGGTATCGGTTATCGAGCGGGTACGCGGTGAGCTGGCGGGGTCGACCGAAAAGATGTCCGCACTCGTCCCGTCCGTCCCGATACCCGATCCCGCACCTGGAGTCTCCGAGTCGGCGGGCGGTTCCGGTTCCGTCGGTGGTTCTGGTTCCGTCGGTGGAGTAGAGGTCGAACTTCCCGACGGCTCGATTGCCACCGCACCGAACGCCGAGGCCGCTGCTGCCGTACGCAACGCGCTTACTCAACAGGGTGTCCCGTACGCCTGGGGAGGCACGACACCCGGAGTCGGTCTGGACTGCAGTGGTCTGACGCAATGGGCGTACGGCCAGGCCGGAGTCGATATTCCGAGGTTGGCTCAGGAACAGGGAATCGGGAACCAGGTCGATCAGAACAATCTGATGCCGGGCGACCTCGCGGTCTGGGACGGCCACGTCGCGATGGTGATCGGCAGCGGCCAGATGATCGAAGCCGGCGACCCAGTCGAAATCAGCGCCACCCGAACCACGAACAGCGGCATGGGCTTTCACGGTTTCTACCGTCCGACAGAATGACAGGAAACATGAACGAGAACATGCGGGAATCACCGCCGATCATCACAGCCGTCGCCGTCAACCGCGCCGAAACCATCGCGGTCCGCGCCACGGAACACGCCATTCCCGTGGACCTGCGGATCAGCCAGGAGGAACTGCGGTACGGCGGGGAACGGTTGGCGCAACAGATACTCACGCTGTGCTCGAAAGCAGCAATCGAGGCCGGCGCCCGCCATCGTGTGGAGCTCGAAGAGACCGGAGTCCCGGCAGCGATCCTCGATCGGCTCGGTCTCGCGACCCGAGACGAACTGGCCGATGTCGACGCCGCCGAGGGCCAGAACCTTCCGTCGAGCTGGATGCGTTCGATATGAGCGAGATTGATCGAATCATGGAGCTGGCGAAACACCGGACCGGACTCTTGCAGGACGCCGTCGACGGGGTCGGCGCTCTGCGGGCGGTCGTCTCGAGCGAGGGTGGGATAGTCACGGCGACTGTCGACGGGCTGGGCGCTCTGGTCGACCTACGGATTACCGACGCAATCACCACGATGAATTCTCGCACTGTGGCCGCATTGACTGTCGCAACAATTCACCAGGCAGTTCGACAGTCCAACGACGAACGAGAGCGACTGGTCAGTGAGCTCCGAGTGGCACTGAAACAAACGTGACGAACCCCCGCTATGCCTTTCGCTCTGCGGTGGATAGGCTTCCGCCCATGGCTGGAGACATCGTCCCTATCGAAATCGGACTCACCGACGGAGACCTCGTCACTTTGTGGGCACCCCGCTGGCGCGAGGGCGACGACGAGTGGGAAGCGTTCCTCGGCCATGAGGAAGACCTGTACGGGTTCTCCTCCGTCGCAGAACTCGCGGCCTTCATCCGAACGGACTCCGACAACGACCTGGTCGAGCATCCGGCGTGGGCCGTCGTCTCCGGACTGTCGGCAGCCGAGCTCGAACCGGAGGAGAACTTCACGTTCGACTTCGTCGGCGTGCCGGAGCTGGCCGCAGGTGACCCTGAGGCACTGGCGGTCTCGGAACTCGAAGACACCTTGAACATGGCTCGCAACATCGGCGAGGTGTGCGAACTGGACGCGGTCATCCGCTTCTTCAGCGGCCATCCGGTTCTCGGCGCGCTTGCGACCGGCGCCGGCACCTTCGAAGGTCGCGAAGGCCTGGAGCTGTGGGACCAGGTCGGCGCTGCGATCGTCAAGGACTGGGACGCCGTTCTCGACGCCATCGACAAGGTGGTCACCTCCCCGAAGGTCGATGCAGCTGCCGTCGCGGTCGCCGAAGCTGAACTGCTCGCTGCCGCCGAGAACACCGTCGACGCCGACGATGTCGCTGAGGAGGGCGAGGACGAGGAATTCGACGAAGACGACCTCGACGAGGAGGAAGACGAAGTCGAGACCTTCTGGGGCGAGGTCGGTGTCGACCCGATCCGCATCATCACCTCAGCCGAGACGTTCTACACTCTGCGCTGCTACATGGGCGATCAGGCGATCTTCCTCGGCAAGGACGGACTGATCACCGTTTTCCGTAGCGAGCGCGCACTCGCTCGCTACCTCGCCGACAACCACGAACACGATCTCTCGCAGGTCAGCACGTACGGCGAAATTCAGAATGCTGCCGTCGACGGTTCACTCGAAATCGAGGTCACGGACGAGAACGTCTACGTTCTGCCCGGCATCGCCGACGACCTCGCCCAGGGCCCGGACGTCGTCGACGCCGAGCAACTGGAACTTGCCGTCGAATTGTTCACCGATGCAGCGGATTTCGCCGACGACGACTCCACCGAGGAGGCTCTGTCCGCGTCGAACGAGCTGGGTTGGTACGTCTCGTACCTCCTCAACCCCGATCCGTCGCGGATGGCTCCGAGTGCGCCGTTCACCAAGGAATCCGAGGCCTGGCGCGAACTCGAGCGTGAGTTCGAGGCCCGGCTGCGATCTGAGTAGTCGGGTGCACGTCAGCTAGCCGATGAGCACGGCGTAACCCGGCTTGATGACGTCGTCGATCAACGCGAGGCGCTCGTCGAACGGGATGAAGGCCGACTTCATCGCGTTGATGGTGAAGCGTTCCAGATCGGTCCAGCCGTAACCGAAGGTCTCGACCAACGCGGCCATTTCCCGGCTCATGCTGGTGTCGCTCATCAGCCGGTTGTCAGTGTTGACGGTCACGCGGAAGCGCAAGTCCGCCAACAGTCCGAACGGATGGTCCGCCAGGGCGGCTACCGCTCCGGTCTGCACGTTCGAACTCGGGCACAGTTCCAGGGGAATGCGCATGTCACGGACGTAGTTCGCGAGTCGACCCAGTTCTGCCCCACCTTGGCCACCTACGTCGATGTCGTCCACGATCCGCACGCCGTGGCCCAACCGATCCGCTCCACAGAAGGCGATGGCTTCGTGGATCGACGGCAACCCGAACGCCTCACCCGCGTGAATCGTGAAGTGGGCGTTCGCATCACGCATGTATTCGAAAGCGTCGAGGTGCCGGCTCGGCGGGTTACCGGCCTCGGCACCGGCGATGTCGAAACCGACGACGCCGCGGTCCCGGAATCGCACAGCGAGTTCGGCAATCTCTCGTGACCGGGCGGCATGCCTCATCGCCGTGAGAAGACACCCGATTCGGATCTCCCGTCCCGCGACCCTGGCAGCGGATTCGCCGGCCCGGAAACCTTCGAGAACGTGCTCGACGACCTCGTCCAAACTCAGGCCTTGTTCCAGGTGCTGCTCGGGCGCAAAACGGATTTCGGCATAGACGACGTTGTCGTCGGCCAGATCCTCGGCGCACTCGCGCGCGACCCGCGCGAGCCCTTCGGGAGTCTGCATCACGGCGACTGTGTGCGCGAATGTTTCAAGGTAGAGCTCGAGCGATCCGCTGTCAGCGGCAGTTCGGAACCATTGCGCCAGTTCGGATGCCGTAGTCGCCGGCAGCTCGTCGTAGCCACACTGCTCGGCCAGTTCGAGGACAGTCTCGGGTCGGAGTCCTCCGTCGAGATGATCGTGGAGAAGAACTTTGGGTGCGCTGCGGATCGTGGTCAACTCCGGTGCGTTCATTCGCCAACGCTAACGCGAATCACCCACAATTCGCTCGATGAGCAACGGTCGCGAAACGGTGTCGGAATCGGCCCCGATCGACCAGCCTCCGCCGAGGCTCCGCCGCGCAGCATCAAATCTCTCGGGAGTGTCGGTGTGCAGTGTCATCAGCTTCTGTCCGGCGCGGACCACGTCGCCGGGCTTCGCGTGCATCTCGATGCCGGCACCGGCCTGAACGGCTTCGCCCTGTCGTTCGCGTCCGGCTCCGAGCTTCCAGGCCGCGATGCCCACCGCCATGGCGTCGAGTCGGGTCAGTACGCCGTCTCGGTCCGCGGTGACGACGTCGCTGTGCCGGGCCACCGGCAGCGTCGCGTGTGGGTCCCCACCTTGTGCGGCGATCATCGCGCGCCACCGGTCCATGGCCGTGCCGTCGGCCAGTTTGTCTGCGGGGTCGATACCGTCGATCCCAGCCGCGGACAGCATCTCCCGAGCCAGGACCAGGGTCAGCTCGACGACGTCGGACGGCCCGCCGCCTGCCAGCACCTCGACGGATTCACGCACCTCGAGAGCGTTGCCAGCCGTCAATCCCAGCGGGGTGTCCATCCCGGTGATGAGAGCACTTGTACGCACGCCGGCGTCGTTGCCCAACTCGACCATCGTGCGTGCCAACTCTCGCGCGTCGCCGAGGTCCTTCATGAACGCTCCGGAACCGACTTTGACGTCGAGCACCAGGGCGCCGGTTCCCTCGGCAATCTTCTTGCTCATGATCGAACTTGCGATCAGCGGAATGGATTCCACCGTTCCGGTCACGTCGCGCAGCGCGTAGAGCTTCTTGTCGGCGGGGGCCAGGTTCGCTCCGGCAGCGCAGATCACCGCGCCGATTTTCGGGTCCGCGAGAATGTCGACCATCTCCGTCGCCGTGAGCTCGGCTCGCCAACCTGGAATGGCCTCGAGCTTGTCGAGAGTTCCGCCGGTGTGGCCGAGTCCGCGTCCCGACAACTGCGGGACTGCAAGACCACATGCCGCGACGAGGGGCGCGAGCGGAAGGGTGATCTTGTCCCCAACACCACCGGTCGAATGCTTGTCGACAGTGGGCAGCGGCAAGTCCGAAAAGTCCATCCTCCCGCCGGATTCGATCATTGCCTCGGTCCATCGGCCGGTCTCTGCTCGTGACATTCCTCGGAAATAGATCGCCATCGCGAGCGCCGACATCTGCTCGTCGCCGACGACCCCCTCAGTGAACGCCTGAACTATCCAGTCGATCTCGGTTCCCGACAACTCGCGGCCGTCACGCTTGGCGCCGATGATGGAAACTGCGTCAAACATGGCGGAGCCCCTCTGCTTGTTCCGGCCCGAAAGCATCAGGCAACAGCTCGCTCAGCGGCTTGAACCCACTGCTCGTGTCGACAAGCATCTCACCCCCGCCGTGCTCGAGAAGAAGCTGTCTGCACCTGCCGCATGGCATCAGAATCGAGCCCTTCGCGTCGCAGCACGTGAAGGCAACCAGCCGCCCGCCCCCGGTGGCGGCTAAGTTACCGACGAGTCCACATTCGGCACACAGGCTCAAACCGTATGAGACATTTTCCACATTGCATCCTGAGACGATCCGACCATCGTCTACCAGGGCAGCTGCACCCACTGCATAGCCCGAGTACGGTGCATAAGCCTGCCGCATGACCACTTGCGCGTTGTGCCGCAACAACTTCCAGTCGATGTCACCCATGGTTCGTTATCCAATCACGCCGACTGAATGGATGCAGAAACCACGCCGAAACCGGCTAGGTGAGATTGGAAAGGCAAACCTTACAAAGAGTTTGGTACGCGTACGAATCCCGCATCTGATTAGTTCCCGGTTTCACATAGGTTTAGAGTCTGAGTCAAGTCGGTTCAGGATCCCGTCGAGCCCGGGCTGAGGTACATCGAAGCTCTCTGCAGGCTCGACGCGTCCACCAATGACGTTGGAGGCACAGCACTCGATGAGTACTACGACTGAAGCCGCTCCTCAGAAGGAGCGCACGAGGTCGCTTTACCGGGGCGACCCCGGAATGTGGTCCTGGGTTCTACACCGGATCACAGGCGTCGCTACTTTCTTCTTCCTATTCGTACACGTTCTCGATACGGCACTCGTTCGGGTCAATCCCGATACGTACGACGCCGTAATCGACACGTACAAGAACCCCCTCGTCGGCCTCATGGAGATCGGCCTCGTCGGCGTAGTCCTCTACCACGCCCTCAACGGCGTGCGCGTGATGTTGGTGGACTTCTGGTCGAAGGGCCCGAAGTACCAGCGCGTCATGCTCTGGACCATTCTGACGATCTGGTTCCTGGTGATGATCCCAGGCGCCGGACGCATCCTCATCAACATGTTTGCGGAGCACTGACATGGCGACTACTCACGGACCCGAAGCCAAGAGCCTGGGCACCTCATACGACCGTCCCGCAAGCCTGGACAACCCGCGGTCCCCGCGCGCGAAGGCTCGGAACAACTTCGAGTTGTACGCATGGCTGTTCATGCGCTTCTCCGGCGTCGCCCTGATCGTTCTGGTCCTGGGCCACATGTTCATCATGCTGATGCTCGACGGTGGCGTTCACCGTCTGAACTTCGCATTCGTCGCAGGTCGCTGGTCCAGCCCGTTCTGGCAGTTCTGGGATCTGACGATGTTGTGGCTGGCACAGCTGCACGGCGGTAACGGCCTGCGCACGGTCATCGCGGACTACTCCCGCAAGGACTCCACGCGCTTCTGGCTGACCACGATCCTCGTTCTCTCGATGATCCTGATCATGGGCCTGGGCACGTACGTCATCTTCACCTTCGACCCCAATATCTCGGCGAGCTAGGGGAGCACAGACTTCATGCAGGAACATCGTTATGACGTGGTCATCGTCGGCGCCGGCGGCGCAGGCATGCGTGCGGCAATCGAAGCTGGCCCCCGTGCCCGCACGGCCGTACTGACCAAGCTCTACCCCACCCGCAGCCACACCGGCGCGGCCCAGGGCGGCATGTGTGCCGCACTGGCGAACGTGGAGGAAGACAACTGGGAGTGGCACACCTTCGACACCGTCAAGGGCGGCGACTACCTCGCCGACCAGGACGCCGTCGAGATCATGGCCAAAGAGGCCATCGACGCGGTGCTCGACCTCGAGAAGATGGGTCTGCCGTTCAACCGCACGCCCGAAGGCAAGATCGACCAGCGTCGATTCGGTGGCCACACACGTGACCACGGCAAGGCACCCGTCCGCCGTGCGTGTTACGCAGCCGACCGCACCGGTCACATGATTCTGCAGACGCTGTACCAGAACTGCGTCAAGCACGACGTCGAGTTCTTCAACGAGTTCTACGCGCTCGACATCGCCATCACCGAGACCGAGGACGGCCCGGTTGCCACCGGTGTCATCTGCTACGAGCTCTCGACCGGCGAGCTGCACATCTTCCACGCCAAGTCGATCATCTTCGCGACCGGCGGCTCGGGACGTATGTACAAGACGACGTCCAACGCGCACACCCTCACCGGTGACGGCATGGGCATCATCTTCCGCAAGGGCCTGCCCCTCGAGGACATGGAGTTCCACCAGTTCCACCCGACAGGACTCGCCGGTCTCGGCATCCTGATCTCGGAAGCCGTCCGTGGTGAAGGTGGCATTCTCCGTAATGCCGACGGCGAGCGCTTCATGGAGCGCTACGCCCCCACCATCAAGGACCTCGCTCCGCGTGACATCGTGGCCCGTTCGATGGTCCTCGAGGTTCTGGAAGGCCGCGGCGCCGGCCCGAACAAGGACTACGTCTACATCGACGTGACGCACATCCCCGAGGAAGTTCTCGACGAGAAGCTCCCCGACATCATGGAGTTCTCGCGCACCTACCTCGGCGTGGACCCCGTCAAGGAGCCCGTGCCCGTCTACCCGACGTGCCACTACGTCATGGGCGGTATCCCCACCAAGATCAACGGTGAGGTTCTGCGCAACAACGACGAGGTCGTCAAGGGCCTGTACGCCGCCGGCGAATGTGCCTGCGTTTCCGTGCACGGTGCAAACCGCCTCGGCACCAACTCGCTCCTCGACATCAACGTGTTCGGCCGCCGCGCCGGCATCGCTGCCGCCGAGTACGCGAACTCCACCGAGTTCGTCGACCTGCCGGAAACCCCGGCTGCGATGGTCGAAGACTGGGTCGGCGTCATCCTGTCCGATCACGGCCACGAGCGCGTTGCGGACATCCGCACCGAGCTGCAGCAGTCGATGGACAACAACGCCTCCGTCTTCCGCACCGAAGAGCGCCTCACCCAGGCACTCAAGGATGTGCGTGCTCTCAAGGAGCGCTACAACCACATCACGGTCCAGGACAAGGGCAAGCGCTACAACAGCGACCTGCTCGAGGCCATCGAGCTGGGCTTCCTCCTCGAAATGGCAGAGGTCACCGTCGTCGGCGCCCTCAACCGCAAGGAATCGCGCGGCGGCCACGCTCGTGAGGACTTCCCGGATCGCAACGACGCCGAGTACATGAAGCACACGATGGCGTACAAGGAGGGTGACGGCCTGCTCTCCGACATCCGTCTGGACTACAAGCCGGTGATCCAGACCCGCTACGAGCCGATGGAGCGTAAGTACTGATGTCTGCGCCTGCTGTAGATGCACCCAAACTCCCCGCTGTTCCCGAGGGGGCCGTCATGGTCACTCTCAAGATCGCGCGGATGAATCCCGAATCGGGCGAAGGCCAGCACTGGGACAGTTTCCAGGTCCCGGCACTGCCCACCGACCGTCTGCTCAACCTGCTGCTGTACGTGAAGGGTTACCTCGACGGCACCCTCACGTTCCGTCGCAGCTGCGCACACGGTGTCTGTGGATCGGACGCCATGCGGATCAACGGTGTGAACCGTCTGGCCTGCAAGCTGCTGATGAAGGACATGCTGCCCAAGGACGGCAAGCCGGTCACCATCACGGTCGAGCCCATCAAGGGCCTGCCCGTCGAGAAGGACCTGGTTGTCGACATGGAACCCTTCTTCGACGCATTCCGCGCCGTGAAGCCGTTCCTCATCACCAGTGGCAACGAGCCCACTCGTGAGCGCATCCAGAGCCAGCACGACCGTGCTCGTTTCGACGACACGACGAAGTGCATCCTCTGCGCATGCTGCACCACGTCGTGCCCCGTGTACTGGAGCGACGGCAGCTACTTCGGTCCCGCTGCCATCGTCAACGCACACCGGTTCATCTTCGACAGCCGTGACGAGGCCGCTTCCGAGCGTCTCGACATCCTGAACGACAAGGACGGCGTGTGGCGTTGCCGCACCACGTTCAACTGCACCGACGCATGCCCCCGCGGCATCCAGGTGACAAAGGCTATTCAGGAAGTCAAGCGAGCTCTGCTCTTCGCTCGATAGTCAGGCCTTCGGCCCTGTGCGCGGTTAGGGAGTCTCCGGACTCCTTAACCGCGCACAGCTATGTCGGGGGCATGTTGAGCGGTGTCACGACTTGAACCGGTGACGTCGTAAAGCCGAAGTGAGCGCCCATGGCGCCGTGTTCTTTCATGACCACCTGACAAGCAGTGCGAACATCCGCCCGCAGATCGTGGTGGAGCACCGCTGATATTCGCCTCTCCCCCAGCAACTTTCGATTGTCACCGTCGAGATCGTGAGCGATGAAGACACTGCACTCCCGGTTCAGTTCTTCGAACGCGTCGACCGTGGCCAGGTTGCCACCACCGATCGAATACACGGCACGGATCTGCGGATCGGATTCGAGTGCCGCTCGCACCAG
Organism: Rhodococcus sp. ARP2; assembly: GCF_001029585.1. Classification (NCBI taxonomy): domain Bacteria; kingdom Bacillati; phylum Actinomycetota; class Actinomycetes; order Mycobacteriales; family Nocardiaceae; genus Rhodococcus; species Rhodococcus sp. ARP2. The sequence goes on from NZ_LEKE01000118.1 coordinate 92,316, forward strand.
TTTCCTACTCGTCTGATCCAGACCGTCACTGTTCGGAATGTCGATCAACCGTCGATGCGGAGCCGCGACGCGCATAGCGGAGCGAAATCCCATCTCCCGTTCTTCCTCCCCACGGAAGAATCCGCTACTTATGCTGACCAGCACGTTGCCGTCCCGATCCCCCAGCCACTGATCTATCAAGTACGCGGCGGTGGCTCCGGCGGCTCGGTTGTCGATGCCGATGTAGGCGGCTCGCCTGCTACCGGGAACATCGGTCACCAACGTGACGACCGGAATCTTTGCCGCCACCAACCGATCGATCGCCGCCACGACTTCCGGAGTGTCGGGAGCCTTGACGATGACTCCGTGGGATCCGCGTCGGCGAATCTTGTCGAGCGTCGACGTCATCGCTTCGACCGAACCGGTTTCACGAAAGTGGAACCGAGAACGAACAACAGCAGGCGCAAGGGTCGGCAGTTCGGCCTCGAGCGCGTCACGGACTGCGTCGGAAAACCTTGCGGGAGTTTGCAACACGACGTCGACGATGAACGTGCGCCCGACCAGTTTCAGTTGCGAGCGTTGACGTTCCAGGTCCGTGATCGCCTGGCGAACCTCCGATCGTGTGCCCTCCCGAACTCCAGGACGGTCGTTGAGCACCCGGTCGACGGTGGCCTCACTCAGGCCCGACTGCTGAGCGATCTCCCGTACTTTGAATCGATGCGCCACAACTACCTCACGATGATGGATATTTGATGGTTTTTCGCTGTTGCTCGAGGTCTTCGTCACAGACAGACTAAACCCATGACTTCTCCGCCGGGCGTAACCAGGCCCGCACTCCTAGCCGACACCGTCGTACTGGTCAGTGGCGGCTCGCAAGGCGTCGGCGCCGGCGTCGTTCGCGCCGCAGTCCGTGAGGGCGCTCAGGTGGCTTTCACCGGCCGACGCCCGGACGTCGGAAAGGCTCTCGAGGCAGAACTTCCGGGAACCCACTTCATCGAAGCCGATGTGGCGCAGACCGATTCCGCGCTCGCCAGCGTGGCCGAGACGATCTCACACTTCGGCCGCGTGGATGCCCTCGTCAATTCTGCCGGACTCACCTCGCGCGGCACGCTGCTCGACACCACCGAGGAACTCTTCGACCAGCACATCGCGGTGAACCTCCGCGGTCCGTTCTTCACGATGCAGGCAGCCGTCAAGGACATGCGCGAGCGTGCGGTCCCCGGGTCCATCGTCAACATCATCTCCACGTCCGAACTCGGCGGGCAACCGTATCTCGCGCCGTACGTGGCAGCGAAGGCCGGGCTGGCGGGGCTGACCCGCAACGCCGCCCATGCGCATCGCTGGGATCGTATCCGGATCAACGGTCTCGACATCGGGTGGACACAGACCGAGGGAGAAGACCTCACGCAGAGAGCTTTTCACGACGCTGGTGACGATTGGCAGGAACGTGCGGGCAGCACCCTCCCCATGGGCAAGCTCGGACAGGTCGACGAAATCGCCGACTTCGTCGTCTTCCTGCTCTCCGATCGCAGCGGAGTCGTGACAGGTTCGATCATCGACTGGGACCAGAACGTCTTCGGAGGGCTGGACTGATGGGCGCTCGTATCGGAGTCATCGGCCTCGGACGAATCGGCAGCTACCACGCCCGAAACCTGCTGACGACGGACGGCGTCGACGCACTGGTTGTCACCGACGTCGACGCACGTCGAACCTCGGACGTGGCAAGCGAACTCGACGTGGAGTCCGCTGCCGATCCCGACGCGCTTCTAGCGTCAGGCATCGACGGTGTTCTGATCGCCGCGTCGTCGAGTTCGCACGCCGACCTGATCGAAGCCGCTGTCCGACGAGACATCCCGACGTTCTGCGAAAAGCCGGTAGCCGACTCCATCGAATCCTCGGTTCGTGTACTCGCGACTGCCGAGCAGACGTCGGTACCAGTCCAGATCGGATTTCAGCGCCGATTCGACCCGTCATTTGTGGCGGCGTACGACGCAGTTCGATCTGGAGAACTCGGTTGGATCCACACTCTCCGATCGACCACCCTCGACCCCGCTCCCCCGCCGATCTCGTACATCGAACACTCCGGCGGCATCTTCCGCGACTGCTCGATCCACGATTTCGACATCGTCAGGTGGGTCAGCGGCCGCGAAGTCACCACGGTTTTTGCCACCGGCTCGAATCAGGGTGATCGCGGGATCGCCGATGCCGGTGACGTCGACACCGCCGCAACGGTTCTCACTTTCGAAGGCGGAACCATCGCGGTCGTGTCAAATACCCGCTACAACGGCCGCGGCTACGACTCCCGACTCGAGGTACTCGGCTCGGCGGACTCCGTCGTTGCCGGGCTGGACGACCGCTTGCCACTCCGCTCGCTCGACCCCGGAACATCGTTCCCCTCGCAGGAGCCGTACACGTTCTTCATGGACCGCTTCACGTCCGCCTACCGTGCGGAACTCGAAGCATTCCTCGGCGTTGTCGCCGGGCGTCGGGAATCACCGTGTACGCCCACAGATGCGGTCGAGTCGGCCTGGATCTCCGAAGCTGCAACGCACTCTCTGCGCGAGGGTCGGCCCGTCACGATCACCGAAGTCAAAGATCTGTTCCTTCACGACAAGAATGAGGCACACACATGAGCACTCCTCGCATCGCCGGCGCACCGATCTCCTGGGGCGTGTGCGAAGTCCCGGGCTGGGGCTACCAACTCGACCCTGCGCAAGTCCTCCGGGAAATGCGCGAAGTCGGTCTGGCGGCAACGGAAATCGGACCGGAGGGCTTTCTGCCGACAGCACCTGCCGAGATGGCCAAGGTGCTCGCGGATCACGACCTGAGCGCAGTCGGCGGGTTTGCACCAGTACTGCTGCACGATGACGATCATGATCCGGTGCCCGGCATCTCCCCCATCCTCGACGGTTTTGTCGCCTCAGGTGCCGAGGTTTTGGTTCTGGCCGCCGCGACGGGTTCCGACGGCTACGATTCACGCCCAGAACTGGACGAGCAGAGTTGGAAAACCCTGCTACACAATCTCGATCGCCTCACCGACGCCGCGGCCGAGCGTGGAATCAGGGCAGTTGTCCACCCTCACGTCGGAACGATGATCGAGCAGCGCGACGAGGTCCTGCGAGTGCTCGACGGCTCGGCCATCCCACTGTGCCTGGACACCGGCCACCTGTTGATCGGCGGCACCGATCCGGTCGACCTGGCGCGTCAAGCTCCCGAGCGCATCACCCACGTGCATCTCAAGGACGTCGACGATGCCCTCGCATCACGCGTTCGCAGTGGTGAGCTCACCTACACCGACGGCGTGAAGGCGGGAATGTACCGTCCGCTCGGTGGCGGCGACGTCGACATCGCCGGTGTCACAGCCATATTGCAGCGCCACGGTTTCGACGGATGGTACGTGCTCGAGCAGGACACCATTCTGACCGAGGCTCCGTCCGACGAGGGACCGGTGCGTGATGTGCGAGCGAGCGTCGAGTATCTGCGGTCGGTTCTGTGACACCTACCCCGCTGCGGATAGGCATTCTGGGAGCCTCACGCATCGCCGAGAACGCGATGATCAAACCTGCAACGGCCACCGGGCACCGTCTGGTGGCCGTTGCCGCACGCAGCCCCGAGCGGGCCAGAGCCTATGCGGCCCAGCATGGGGTCGAACGGGTGGTCGGTTCGTACGCCGAGCTGATCTCGGATCCGGAGGTGGACGTCGTCTACAACGCGCTGCCCAACAGCCTGCACGGACCGTGGAATCTCGCCGCCGTTCAGGCCGGCAAGCACGTGCTGACGGAGAAACCGTTTTCGAGCAACGCGGTGGAAGCGCGTGCTGTAGCCGAAGCAGCACGCGTGAGCGGAGTGACGCTTCTCGAGGGGTTCCACTACCTCTTTCATCCGGTGAACCGGCGCCTGCTGGATGTGGTTCGGAGCGGCACAGTCGGCGCGGTCACTCGGGTGGAAACCGTACTGCGGATGCCCAAACCATCCGAGAACGACCCGCGGTGGGAGCTCGCCTTGGCAGGCGGGTCACTGATGGACCTGGGCTGCTACGGGTTACATGCTTCCCGGATGCTGAGTGACGTCTGTGGTGGTGCGCCGGTGGTGACCGAGACCCGCCACGAGGAATACGCTCCGGGGGTCGATTCGTGGTTCGACATCGAACTCGAGTATCCCGGCGGAGCGCGGGCATCCGTTGTGACAACGATGTTGGACGAGCAGTACCACTTCACCTTCCGGGTCTTCGGAACCAACGGAGACGTCCTGGTGCACAACTTCCTCCAGCCGGACGTCGACGACCGTGTCTCCGTCACTGTCGATGGGCGCACGAGTATCGAGCATCTGGGCACGAAGTCGTCGTACACCTGGCAACTCGAAGCGTTCGCCGATCATCTGTCCGGGGTCTCGGCGCTGCCGATCGGACCGGGCGACGCGATAGCCAACATGACGATGATCGACGAGGCGTACATGCATTCCGGCCTCGGGGTTCGGCAGACGACCATCCTCTGACGAAACGACTACAGCCTCGGTTCGATTCGAACCGAGGCTGTAGTCGCGAGGTTTTGATCTAACGGCGAAGCTCGTGGGTCAGTGTCTCGAGCTCGTCACCGCCCGCCATCTCCTTGGTCAGTTCTTCGAGTGAGATGTCGTCGTACTTGGCGTCGAGCTTCTGCCTGCCTCGGTTGAGGAGCACGAAGTGATCGCCGACCATGTACGCGTGGTGCGGATTGTGCGTGATGAAGATGACGCCGAATCCCTGTTCCTTGGCAGCGGTGATGTAGCGCAACACCATTCCCGACTGCTTGACGCCGAGCGCTGCTGTCGGCTCGTCGAGAATCAGCACGCGGGCACCGAAGAAGATGGCGCGGGCGATGGCAACACACTGACGCTGACCGCCGGAGAGACTACCAATCGGTGCGTCGACGTCAGGCAGTTCGATGCCCATCTTCGACAGTTCCGAAAGAGTCGTCGCGCGCATGGCGTTGGCGTCGAGCGACTTGATCAGACCACCCTTGCGCAGTTCCTGCCCGAGGAAGAAGTTGCGCCACACCGGCATCAACGCAACAACGGCGAGGTCCTGATAGACCGTCGCGATGCCTTTGCCAAGCGCTTCTTTAGGCGAGTGGAACGTTGTCGGTTCGCCGTCGACGAGTAGTTCACCTTCGCTCTGCTGGTGCAGACCGGCGATGATCTTGATCAGCGTGGACTTGCCTGCGCCGTTGTCACCGAGCACACCGGTCACTTCACCCGCACCGACGCGCAGGTTGATTCCCTTGAGCGCGATGATGTTTCCGTATTGCTTACCGACGTCCTTGAGCTCGATCAGTGGCACGTTGCCGCCCGAGTTCGAGAGAGCGGGAACTTCAGCTGTGGTACTCATGTGTCACCTTTTCGCAGCGTAGTTGCGGAATGCGTTGTTGGCGATGACCGCGAACAGCAGCATGGCGCCGAGGAAGAACTTGAACCAGTCCGGGTTCCAGCCTGCGTAGACGATGCCCTGGTTGGTCATACCGAAGATGAATGCGCCGATCGCAGCGCCGATCGCGGTTCCGTAACCACCGGTGAGCAAACAACCGCCGATGACTGCGGCGATGATGTACAGGAACTCGTTACCGACACCCTGACCGGACTGAACGGTATTGAACGAGAACAGCAGATGCATGCCCACGAACCAGGCAGCAAAGCCGACGGTCATGAACAAACCGATCTTGACTGCGGTCACCGGCACACCGATCGCGCGGGCACTGTCCTGATTGCCGCCGACCGCGAAGATCCAGTTGCCGATCTTGGTCTTGAACAAAACAAATGTTGCAATCGCGGTGAACAGCAGCCACCACACGACCGTGATCTTGACGGACACCCCGAAGACCGAGAACGACGACGCGAATACCTTTTTCGCAGAATCGAATCCGGCCATGTCGGAGACGCTGGGTGTGGCAACCTGACCACTCACGAGCTTGGTGACGGCCAGGTTGATTCCGGTCAACATCAGGAACGAGCTCAGGGTGATGAGGAAGCTGGGAATCTTCGTCTTCATGACGAGGTAGCCGTTGAAGAATCCGACTGCGAGCGAGACGACCAGCGCCAGAATCGCACCCACCCACAGATTGAGGTGCAGGTTGTAGGCGATCATCGACGCGGCGAGCGAGGACGTGGTGACTGCGACGCCGGCGGATAGGTCGAACTCGCCGCCGATCATGAGCAGGGCGACCGCGCAAGCCATGATGCCGATCGTGGAGCTGGAGTAGAGCACTGTCGCAAGCGCTTCCGGCGTACGGAACGGTGCCGCGACGATACAGAAGAAGATGAAGATGGCGATGGCGCCGACAAGTGAACCCATCTCCGGGCGGAGCAGTAGGCGCTGAATGCGCTTTTGCTCCTTCACCCGTTCATCGGTCACGACTTTGTGGGCGGCAAGGTCGAGATCTGCCTGAGTGGACATGATTTCCCTTCCGTGCTGGACAGGCGCACGGAGGGCGGACTCTCAGCCCTCCGTGCGCCCGGATCAGCGAGTTCCGTTCTTGGCGTACTCGGCGACCGAGTCGATGTTGGTGTTGTCGATGAACGCGGGTCCGGTCAGGGTCGGCAAGCCGCCACCGATCACGTTGCCGTTGTTGAGGTAAAGCCACAGCGAATCGATGGCGAGGTAGCCCTGCAGGAAGGGTTGCTGGTCCACTGCCCACTGCACGTCACCGGATTTGATGGCGTCGACGAGCGCCGCGTTGGTGTCGAAAGTGACGACCTTCGCCTTGCTGCCCGCATTGCCGACCGACGTCACGGACGTCAAGGCAAACGGAGCACCGAGTGCGAGAACTCGATCGATTGCCGGGTCCTGTTGAAGTTTCGCGGTGATGGTCGATTCCACCGACGGCATGTCCTTGCCGTTGACGTTGAGAATCTCCGTCGTTCCCTTGAACGACTTCTTCACTCCGGCACAACGTGATTCGAGGCTCACGTTGCCCTGCTCCTGAATGACGCACAACACCTTGGTGGCACCTTCGGTGTTGAGTCGCTCGCCGGCAGCTTCACCGGCAATCGACTCGTCCTGACCGAAGTACTCCTTGACGCCCATGTCCTTCCAGGTCTCGAGGCCCGAGTTGAGGGCGACCACCGGAATGCCCGCGGCGGTGGCACTTTGGACCGCGGCAACCATGGCGTCGGGCTTCGCGAGGGTCACGGCAATCCCGTCGACCTTGCTGTCGATCGCACTCTGAACCAAGTTGGCCTGATTCGGCGCCTCGGGATCGGCGGAGTACCGAAGCTCGATGTTGTCCTTGGCCGCTGCGGTTTCGGCTCCCTTGCGCACCAGATCCCAGAACGTGTCACCGGGAACTTCGTGAGTGATCATCGCAATGGTGGCGCGGGGCGTGTCCGCCGTACCCGCGCCCATTCCGGATCCGGAAGAATCCGGCTTTCCGCCGGTGCTTGAACAGGCGGCCAGACCCAAGACCACGACTGAGGCTCCGGCCAGTACGGCAACGCTCTTGCGTCCCGTGAGAAACGACATGTGAACTCCCTCTCGACATCAACCAACGGCCCGCGAACGGATGGTGCTCGGTTGTATGTGAAAGATGTAATACCCGTCACAGTCGAATGTCAATAGTTTGTTCTGACATTAGGACTGCTTATCAAAGACCGAACAAACTGATGGAAGTCGAAACTGCAGGTCAATGCCCTGCGGGTCCAGTTGAACCTCGAACCACCAGTTGTGGCTGCGCGACAATGTCCTTGCCCAATGGCCCACTTCCGCCGTCGAGGCGTTCGGAGATCCGCTCCACCGCGGCGCCGCCCAGAAACGCCGTGTCCTGCCCGACACTGGTCAGATCGATGTGCGCCAAACCTGCCAATGCACTGTTGTCGAATCCGATCACGGAAACGTCGCCAGGCACCGAGATCCCGGCACGCAGGAAGACGTCGAGAACTCCGAGCGCGCAGCGATCGTTGAAAGCGAAGACCGCCCCGGGTAACCCACCCTCGACCATCGACCTGGCGGCAGCTGCGCCGAACTCCTCCGTGAGACCGCCGGGAAGAATTCTCGGCTCCAGACCTGCCGCTCGCATGGCCTTGCGGTAGCCCTGACGCCGTTCCTGGGCGCCCGGGCCTCGCCCGCCGTCGACGTGGGCGATCGAGCGGTGCCCGAGTTCGACAAGGTGATTCACGGCCATCACCGCGCCCGCCTCGTCATCTGTTCGGACAACATCCACGTGCACTGACGACATCTTCCGCGCGATTACGACAACGGGAACCTTGTCGGCCAGGTCGACGATCTCTGCTTCCGGCGCCTGTGAACCCAACAGCAAGATCGCCTCACACCGGTCGTCGAGCAGGGTCCGCGTTGCACGAGAATCCGGCCGTCGCTCCGAGACCGCACTGAGGACGACGTCGTAGCGCGACCGTTCGGCGGCCACATAGATTTCGTCGAGCAGCTCCGCGTGAAATGTTTGCGCCGCAACGTAACTGACACCGATCAGGCGGCTGCGATGTTGGCGCAGCAGTCGCGCCGCGTTGTCGGGTCGATAGCCGAGTTCGTCCGCGGCCGCCTTGACCCGTACCCGCGTCGCATCGCTGGCACCTGGGACATCACGAATGACGATGGACACCAGAGCGCGTGACACACCGGCCAGGTCTGCTACATCTTGCAAGGTGGGGCGTCGACTGTTCACCTCCACAGACTAGATCGTTCCAGCGAATAAGCACCGAAGCATTGACGCGCGCCGCATCCGGCGCTTTACTGGCATGGACTAGAACGATCTAGTTCCTCATTCTCACTCCGAACGGAGCCCCCATGTCTGCCTCTGTTGCAGTCGGTCTCATCGGCGCCGGATGGATCGGCCGCTTCCACGGCGAGTCCGTCGCGCTGCGTATCTCCGGCACCCGTCTCGTCGCCGTCGCCGATCCTGCGCCCGGCGCTGCGGCGTCGTTGATCGAACGTGTCAGTCCCGACGCCCGCGCGTACACCGACGCCCTTGAGCTGATTGCCGATCCGACCGTCGAAGCGGTGCTCATCAGTACGCCCGCATCAACTCACACCGATCTCGTGGTGGCCGCCGCGGAGGCCGGCAAACATGTCTTTTGCGAAAAGCCGATGGCCTTGACACTCGAGGACGCCGATCGCGCGATCGGCGCGTGTGACGCGAACAACGTTGCGCTGCAAGTCGGTTTCAACCGGCGCTTCGCCGCCGACTTCACCGCGGCGCACGACGTGATCACCGCCGGCGGGATCGGAACCCCACAGCTACTTCGTTCTCTGACTCGCGACCCAGGAATCACCGCCGACGTCGCCTCCCGAGTCAAGCCGTGGACGATCTTCAACGAGACACTGATTCACGACTTCGACGCTCTGCTCTGGCTCAACCCCGGGGCACGCGTCGTCGAGGTGTTCGCGCAGGCCGATGCTCTCATCCATCCGCAGTACAAGGAGCAGGGGTACCTCGACACGTCGATGGTTCAGTTGCGCTTCGACAACGGCGCCCTCGCGTCGGCCGAGGCCAACTTCCAAGCCACCTACGGTTACGACGTGCGCGGCGAAGTTTTCGGTTCCGGTGGAATGGTGAGTGCAGGCGAGGTCACGCGGACCGCGATGCGTCATTACAGCTCACCGGGCGTTCTGGCCGACACACCTCGGGTGAACATCGAACTGTTTCACGACGCCTATGTCGCCCAGCTGGTGCACTTCGCAGACTGCATCCGCTCCGGCAGTGCGCCGTCGGTCGACGGTCTCGATGCTCGCAACGCCCTGGAAATCGCACTGGCCGCAAAAGAATCCGTGGAAACCGGACTGCCCGTCTCGTTGCTGGCGGTGCCGCAGTGAGCCCCTTCGACTTGGCGGTCTCCGCCGAGATGACGTTCACCGAACTCCCTGTCGTCGAGCGTGTTCGGCGGATCTCGGAGGCGGGATTCGCAACTGAGATCTGGAGTTGGCAAGACAAGGACCTCGATGCTCTGGTCGCCACCGGGGCTCGCTTCTCCTCGATGACCGGCTACCTCCACGGCGATTTGTTCGACGAAGCCGGCAGCGCCGAACTGGTACGCACAGCGGCGCTATGCCTCGCTCCGGCAGCGAAACTCGGCGTTCCCCGGCTGAACTTCCATACCGGCGAGCTGATCGACGGACAGGCTGCGCGCCCGCAGTATCGAACTACGGGAGCGATGTGGCTGACCGCCCAACGCGCTCTCGAGAAGATCGCGAGACTGGGCGAAGAAGCCGGAGTCGTCTTCTGCCTCGAGAATCTCAATACGATCGTCGATCACCCCGGCGTACCGATGGCCCGCGCCAAAGACACTCTGGCACTGGTGGAATCCGTCTCACACCCCAACTTCAAGATGATGCTCGACCTCTACCACGCACAGGTCGGCGAAGGAAACCTCATCGAACTCGTGCGGCGTTGTGGTGACAACATCGGCGAGATTCAGGTGGCCGACGTACCCGGCCGATGCGAACCCGGAACCGGCGAGATCAACTACCCCGCCATCGCACGCGTGCTCGCCGACCAGGGTTACACCGGCACGATCGGTTTGGAGGGCTGGGCATCCGGAGACAGTGACACCGCACTCACTGCTTTCCGGAAGGCCTTTACGCTCTAGCCCTCACCCGGGAACGTGATCCCCACCTGACGGCGGATCTCGTCGAGGATGTCGAGCGTCGCAATGGCCGCGTCGAGCGGATGGACCGGCGACTCGATATCCCCGGCGGTGATCCGCCGCGCCGCCTCGGCCGCCTCGAACGCGAGACCTCCGACGTATCCGTCGACCGGATCGTCGTAGCGCGCAGATCTTCCGTCACCTAGCCGGACAGTGAAGGCCCCGGGCCGGTAGAACGTCGAGTCCAGAACGATCATCCCCTTGTCGCCGCAGATCGAGGCCGTGTTGGGCGTGTCAGCAAGGATCGTGGTGTTCAGACTGGCCTGAGCAATGCCTGCCCAGGACAGAACCGCTGAGATCTGGCCGTTCACCATGTCATTCGCCGGCTCGCCCAGGGCAGCAACCGCAGTAGGAACACCCAATACCCGATACGCGAGACTGACCGGATAGGTCCCGAGGTCGAGAAGTGGCCCACCCGCAAGCGCTGGATCGTAGATACGATGATCGGTCTCGAACCGTTCGCCGTGATCGGCCAGAACCGTACGTATGGTTCCCAGCAGCCCCGCCTCGAGGATCTGGTCGATCACGTCGAACTTGGGCAGAAACGACGTCCACATCGCCTCCATGCAAAACAGTCCGAGCGCAGCCGTCCGCTCCTGAATCGCCCGTCCCTGCGCTGCGTTCAAAGCCAGCGGCTTTTCGACCACGACATGCTTGCCGTGATCCAATGCCGCTATCGCGCAATCGAAATGGGCAGTGTGCGGTGTTGCGACATAGACGACGTCCACATCCTCGGAGGCAAGCAAAGCGTCGTAGCTACCGTGAGCGCGTCCGATCCCCCAATTGTCCGCGAAGGCCTGAGCGCGGGTGAGTCCGCGCGAAGCGACGGCCGTGACTTCCTGCGCTGTATTTCTCTGCAGTGACTCCACGAAGCGTTGTGCAATCCAGCCAGGCCCGAGGATCCCCCAGCGCAAAGTCGGAGCGTCGACCGGATCGGGGACCCGGGTGCGAGGGAGTTCCAGAACTGTAGAAGAAGTCATGCCTCGAACTGTAGAGTCGAATCTCGAAATATGTAAGGACATTAGGTTGTCCGTTTCAATCCTCTGGAAGTAGGAACCTCATGTCGATTCGTGTCGGTGTGATCGGAACCGGCGTCATGGGCGCCGACCACGTCCGCAATCTCCACTCCACGGTCTCCGGGGCAACGGTCTCTGTGGTTGCAGACCTCGATCAAGAGCGAGCAAAGTCCGTAGCGTCCGCAGTCGGCGCACGGTGGGTGACCGATCCGTTGAAACTGATCAACGACGCCGGTGTGGACGCCGTAGTCATCGCTTCCCATGATTCAACGCATGCCGACCTCACGCTTGCTGCTGTCGAAGCCGGAAAACCGGTTCTGTGTGAAAAGCCCCTCGCAGTGACAGCAGAGGACTGCCGACGCGTCGCTGCGGCCGAGAACCCCGAAAGCCCCCTTGTGAGCGTCGGATTCATGCGCCGCTTCGATCCGGGATACGTGGCGCTGAAGGCCGAAACACATTCCGGCCGTATCGGTGACCCACTGATCGTGCACTGCTCGAGTCGCACTGTCAGCGCCTACCCGGGTGGCAGCTCGGAATCCACGGTGACCAACTCCGCGATTCACGAACTCGACATCGTGCCGTGGATCTTGAACTCCCCCGTCGTCGCAGCCAGCTGGCACTGCGGGCGCTCGAGTTCGCTGGTGAACGATCGCCAGGATCCGCAGATAATCATGCTGCGCACCGCCGACGGCGTTCTCACCACGGTCGAGGTCTTTCTCAACGCGCGGTACGGCTACGACACTCGGTGCGAGGTCGTGGGCGAAATCGGCGCCGCTCGTCTCGCCGAACCGGTGGTCATCCACACCGACGCGGATCGATCCCACTCGTACGGCTATGCGGCGGATTGGATTCCGCGTTTTGCCGAGTCGTATCGGCGCCAATTTCAAGAGTGGATCGACGCATTGAGCACCGGAAGACCGTCGACCTTGGCCACAGCCGCGGACGGCCTGCGGGCAAATCTCGTGGCAGCTGCCGTGATCAAGTCGATGCACTCCGCGGGGACAACTGTCTCGGTCGAGCCCGTGGGGGAAAGTTTCTGAGGTCTTTTTGATGGATTTCAGGGGTAGTTTCGATGGGTTCTCCTTGGCAGTCTTTGAGGTACAGCGCATCTTGAACACCGCAGGAAAGGCCCCGAATGACTCCATCACTGACCAACCACACCGTGCCGTCCGCAGGTAGGTTGCACCGAGAAGACTGCAACATCGACGACTTCGCCGCTTTGGTCGCGCACGACACCGACCTTGCCGATTACCCGTACGCCGATTCAGTGGCCGACGGGGTTCTTCTGTACCGCTCCGAAGCATTGGTAGAGCAATCGTCGAATCCTGAAACCCGGGCCGAGATCCAAGACGAGATCGCCCGGGCGTTACTCACCGGCCCCGGCATCACAGTCTTTCAAGGCGCGTTCGACGCGGAGATACTGGATCGCGCCAGCGCGGTCTTCCGTGAACTCATTGCACGCCAACACGAATCCGGTGCAGCGTCCGGAGATCACTTCGCCAAACCTGGTGCCAATGACCGAATCTGGGGCGCACAACTGAAGTTGGCGCTCGAAGATCCCAAGGCTTACGTCGACTACTACGCAAACAGCATTGTCGCTTTGGCTTCGGAAGCGTGGCTCGGCCCCATGTATCAGGTGACGTCGGACGTCAACGTCGTCAATCCCGGTGGCGCCGCACAGAATCCACATCGCGACTACCACCTCGGTTTCATGTCGAGCGACGTAGCCGCGAAGTTTCGGGCGCATGTTCACCGCTTGACCCCTGCCCTCACCTTGCAAGGTGCAGTCGCCCACGTGGATATGCCGGCCGAGACGGGGCCGACGAAGTATCTGCCGTACTCGCAGCAATTCGAATCCGGATACCTCGCGTTCGAGCGTCCCGAGTTCAAGGAGTTCTTCGAAGCCAACTACGTCCAATTACCTTTGAAGAAGGGAGATGCCGTCTTCTTCAACCCAGCCCTGTTCCACGCGGCAGGCCACAACAAGTCCGCCGACGTCCTGCGTATGGCAAATCTCCTACAGGTGTCGTCGGCCTTCGGTCGAGCCCTCGGAACCATCGACCGGGAGGCACTCGTCAACGCGATCTATCCGGCACTGCTCGCTCTCAGCGAGGCGGGGTCCGACGAGGCAGTTCGGTGTGCCGTCGCCGCCTCGGCCGAGGGCTACGCCTTCCCGACCAATCTGGACCGAGACCAACCGATCGACGGCCTCGCGCCTCAGACGCAGGCCGAACTCGTGACGGAGGCGGTTCGCGAGCGGATCTCACCTGGTCGACTGGCCGATCTACTGAAGGCACAGTCCGAGAGACGAATGAGCTGAGGGACGGCAGCACTGAAGAGACTTGGGCCGCTTAATGCCGATCGGTCGGTACGCTCGAAGCATGGGGTGGGACTTGTTAGTGCTGTTCGCCATGATCGGCCCGTTGGCAGTGTTCGGGTGGGCGGCTGTTCGGGCGAAGCGCCGCGGACTCGGTGGCTCGTTCGTCGGGCCGTTTCAGGAAATGTTCGATCCCGGTGCGGCGCGAGCACGGACGGTCATCGAACAGATCGCGGAACTGCCGGATCCTGCGGACTCCGGCGACCCGGACAACGATGACGATGTGCCGTACACAGTCACCTATGAGGGTGTTCGGCTCCACATCAATCCCGGTAGGGCTCGACAGCGTGGAGGCGAAGGGACCGCCAAGCACGCTGACTGAAAGTTGCACCAGATCCAATGTTCAGACAGCGGTCCGCGCGACGAGGGAGAGTAAACCGGCGCTGCACGGCGGTGAGGAACGTAGCGGGCGAACGCGAACACTCTCGTTGCGTTGGGCAGGAGCAGAGCGGAACATGAACCTCATGCCTGTCTCCGAACTTCTCCGCCTAGGTACCGCGCAACCGATCATTCGCTGGGGCACCCCTGTCCTTCATGCGCCAGCTCGGCCAGTGACTGAATTCGGCAGCGATCTCCAAGATCTGCTGGCAGACATGTTCGCTACCAACACCGCCGCACACGGCGCAGGACTCGCTGCTCAACAGATCGGCGTCGACCTCGCGGTGTTCATCTACGACTGCACCGACGAGGTAGGGACGCAACGCACCGGCGTCGTCTGCAATCCGGTCGTTGACCTTCCTGAAGCAGTCGACCGGCAGCTAGTCGACGACTGCGAAGGCTGTCTGTCCCTACCCGGTGCCTACACAGACCTCGCGCGACCCGACTTCTCCACCTGTCGCGGAAACGATCAATACGGCAACCCGATCGAAATCACTGCAGGTGGCACCCTCGGGCGCTGCTTCCAACACGAGACCGACCACATCAACGGCATTGTCTTCGGCGACCGACTTCCAACGCGCAAACGCAAACAGCTCTATCGCGACCACGACGAAGTATCGGATCAATACACAGCCCATTGGCCGGCGTGTTAAGCGGCCAGTCGGCTTAGAGGTGGAACCAGATAGCCCTACGCCGTTGGCCGACCAAACCACTTAGACAGCTGAGTATCCAACTCCGCCTGTGTATCCCCGACCCATGCCACATGACCGTCCGGCCGAAGCAGGACAGCCGGAGCGTCCAATTCAGTGCTTGTGTCAACGATATGGTCGGCGCGATCGCTCCAACCATCGACGGACAGTTGGCCACCCTGGTCGAGAAGAAGTCCGCGGCCGGATCGCATCAGGTCGTACAGGTTGCCGCGCGTCAACGCGATGTTCCGCAGCCTCCGACCGAGTAGGTCGTCGCCTTCGCCGAAGTCGTAGCGAATCGAGATCGCAGTGATCTTCTCGGTCAAATAGCGCTTGACGTCTTCGAATTCCATCAGCTCGGAGATCAAGCGCCGCACCGCTTGTGGTCCGGCAGCGGTGGAGATCAACTCGGCCTGGGCGCGCGTGTTGTCCAGCACGTCGGCAGCCACCGGACGCCGTTCCGATTCGTACGTGTCGAGCAGGCCCTCCGGTGCCCAGCCGTTGATCTCGGCGGCGAGCTTCCAGCCGAGGTTGAAGGCGTCCTGCACACCGAGATTGAGACCTTGACCGCCCATCGGTGGGTGGATGTGTGCGGCGTCGCCGGCGAGAAACACCCGGTCGCGCCGGTAGTGCTCTGCCAGACGGGTGGCGTCGCCGAAGCGCGAGAGCCACCGCGGCGAGTGCACACCGAAGTCGGTACCGGCAATGGCCAGTAGCTGTTGTTTGATGTCGTCGAGGGTGGTCGGTGTTGCGCGACCGTCGGCAACTTCGGCTGCAGGGACCACGACACGAAAAGCACCATTGCCGGCGGGACCGACTCCGAATCGTTTGTGCGTTTCCCGGATTTCGGCGACAACGGCGGCCAGTTCATCAGCCGGCATGGTCACGGCCATTTCGCCGATCAACGTGTCGGCGCTCGACGGCTCGCCGGGAAACCCGACGTCGATCAGCTTCCGAACAGTGCTGCGGCCGCCGTCGCAGCCCACGAGGTAACGCGCGTGAAGTGTTGTGCCGTCGGATAATTCCGCTGTGACCTTGTCGGCGTCTTGACGGATTGCGACGACACGCTTCCCTCGCTGAATTTCCGCGCCGACTTCGGTGGCATGTTCGGCAAGAATCCTGTCGATCTCGGGCTGAGGTATTCCCAGTACGTACCCGTGCGCAGTATCAAGGTGCGCGGGTGCCGGCTTGCTGATCCCCGCGAAGAATCCACCGAGCGGATACTTGCGGCCGTGCGCGAGGAACTTGTCCAGCAACCCGCGCTGCTCCATGATTTCGATGCTGCGCACATGGATGCCGAGGGCACGGACGAACTGAGTCGGCTCCTCGTCCTTGTCCACGACGACGACATCGACGCCCTGTAGCCGGAGCTCACCTGCCAGCATCAATCCAGTTGGTCCAGCACCGACAATGATGACGTCACTCATGCGATCCCCTCCTTCGGGCAAGGCTTTTGCTTGCTCGCAGCAGACGAGTGTGCACCATCACCGGGGCCTTGCCGCAAGCCCCGGGTCCCGCGTTATGATGAAGGTGGCGGAAGACGCTTCATTATCGGCGCACCAACACCACAGCACCTGTATCGCGTGGGAGCCGCCAACTCTCGATCACCGTCGGCACCAGCATGGCCCCGAGAACACCCAGCGTCAGAGAAAACGGCACTCCGCCGCTCAGATCCTCCGACTCCGCCAACGGTGTGCAGAGCGTGATCACCAACGCGGACAGTGCAATACCCAGACCGGATGCCAACTCTTGCAGCGTTGCATGCAGAGTATTTGCATCGGTCAGCTCACCCGAGTCGACGTCGGCGAACGCCAAGCTGTTGTACGCGGTGAACCCGATGGATCGCAACGCGCCACTGACAAACAGTGCAACAGCGATAACGACGTCCGGTGTCGTCGACGAGATCAGTACCAGCGCACCGAAGCACACCACCGACAGAACTCCGTTTCCCACCAGAACTCGTCTGATCCCGAATCTACGCATGAGCGGAGTGGTGAGCGGTTTGATCGCGATATTCCCCGCGAACAGAACCATCACCAGCAGACCGGCCTTGAACGCCGACATTCCGAATCCCACTTGGAACAACAACGGCAGCACAAACGGCACGCCCATGATCACGAGCCGGTACAGCGAGCCGCTCGACGCGACGAGCCGAAACGATCGAAGTCGGAGGACGCGGAGCGCGATGAGCGGGTGATCCGACCGGATGAGGTGAATGACGGCCAAGCTCAACAAGATCAGAGCCGCAATGATCCCGAGGCCCACTCGTAGCCAGTCGGTTCCGGCACTGTGCACGCTGTCGAGCGCCACGACAAGCACTGCGACGCCTGCTCCGATCACCACCAATCCCAGCCAGTCGAGGCTCCGTTTCTGTGTTTGCCGAATGTCGGGCACCATGCGCAATGCCAGCAGAAACCCGACGATCCCGATCGGAACGTTGATCAGAAAGATCCAGCGCCACGAAGCGATCGACACGATGGCTCCACCCACAGCGGGCGCAAGAACCGGCGCTGTGAGCGCCGGCCACGTCAAGTAAGCGATAGCCCGTACGAGTTCCGCCTTCGACGTCACCCGCAATACTGCGAGCCGCCCTACCGGCACCATCATGGCGCCGCCTACCCCTTGTAGTGCGCGCATTCCCACCAGCATCGGGAGGGACGTGCTCAGTGCACATCCCACCGACGCCACCGTGAAAACGGCTATGGCAGAGATGAAGACACGTCGCGTTCCGAACCTGTCGGCCATCCATCCGCTCGCCGGGATCAGGACGGCCAACACCAGGAGATACGAAGAAACGGCGACATTGACGTCGACGGCGTCAACTCCGAAGGATTGGGCGATCGACGGCAGTGCGGTTGCGAGAATCGTCGCATCGAGCATCTCCATGAACAGCGCTGCTGCCACCAGCAACGCCAGTCCGCGGGGAAATGTCACTGCGCCAGAGCCTTTCGGAGCAATTCTCGATCAGCCGAGAGAAATCCAGCCACCGGAGGAGACCGAGGCAACCATCGCGTCCAGAGCCTGCGCCGACGCGACAGCATCAGCGATGGTCGCGCCCTGCGGCGCTCCGTCCACGATCGAGGAGACGAAATTGCGAGCCTCGATGACCTTCAGGTCGTCATAACCCATGGCGTTGGCCGCGCCTGGTTGGAAGCGGCCGAACTCTCCCGACTCGGGGCCGACCAAAACCGTCGTGACGGATTGGTCCTGATACTTCGAGCCGAGGCTGGTGCCCAGTTCACCCATCCGGCGGTAGTCCCAGAACACGGCACCCTTCGTACCGTGAATCTCGAATCCGTAGTTGTTCTGCTCGCCCACGGCGACGCGGCACGCTTCGAGTGTGCAGCGGCCGCCCGAGCCGAGCCGCAGCAGTGCGCTGACGAAGTCTTCGTTCTCGACAGCTCCCATCTCCCCGCCGCTGGCTCGGGCATGTCCACTGGTAGCGGCGGACGAACGCGCACGCTCCGGGATGAAGATCGCAGTATCAGCAACGAGAGCGTCGACGTCACCGAGAAGATGACGAATCAGATCGATGCCGTGCGAAGCCAAGTCGCCCAGGACGCCGGCGCCGCCGCGCTCACGCTCGTATCGCCAACTCAAAGCGCCTTCAGGGTGGGCCGCATAGTCGCTGAGGAAACGAAATCGCGAGTGCGTGATCGTGCCCAACTCCCCTGAGTCGATCAGGCTTTTTGCCAGGGCCACAGCCGGCGCGTTTCGGTAGTTGAAGCCGACGGTCGACTGCACACCGGCCTTCGAGACCGCTGCGGCAACAGCTTTGGCGTCTTCCGTGGACAACCCGACGGGCTTCTCGATCCAGATGTGTTTGCCGGCTTCTGCCATTGCGACGCCGATTTCACGGTGCAAGAAGTTCGGGGCCGTGATGCTCACCGCGTCGATGGCCGGATCGGCTGCGATATCGCGCCAGTCCTGGGTGAAAGCTTCGAAACCGAATTGGTCCGCTGCTTCCTCCCCTCTGCCAGGCACCTCGTCGGCGACGGCGGCCAGGCGGATCACGGGAAGCTGGGGATAGTGTTGCCGCAGACGCAGATACGCCTGCGTGTGTACGCGGCCCATCCATCCGAATCCGGCAACTGCTACTGAAATGCCTGTCATGAGGCTCCGTTCGGGTCAAATGATCGAAGGATCGCAGAAATGCTGGGATCACAAATCACCCCCACTGACTCGGTCAGGCGGGTACTCGTGTCACCGGGATCGAGGTCTAGCGGTCGACCACGGTGGTGTCGAAGTAGTAACGCGACGCTCGGTAGCAGTGGCTGCCGTACTCGACGGCACTACCTGAATCGTCAAATGCAGTGCGGCTCATGGTCAAGAGGGCAGCACCCACTTTCTCGTCGAGCAATCCTGCCTCTTCGCGAGTCGCCGCCCGAGCGCCGATTCGCTGCCGCGCCACACGGATGTGAACGCCGCGAGTTCGCAAGGTTTGGTACAGCCCTTGCGTCTCCAACTCCTCGGGATCGGGTGCGATGTCCACCGGAATGTAGTTGGTCATCACTGCAAGCGGTTCGCCGTTGGTGCTTCGCAGACGCCTGATGGTGGCCACTTCGGCGTCAGGTTCGAGGTTGAGTTCCGCGGCAACGTCCTCGGCGGGAACTCCCACCGTGAACTCGAGCAGCTTGGTCGTCGGCGCCTGGCCGGCCCTCGCAAGGTCGTCGAACAGGCTGGTGAGCTCGACCGGGCGGTGCACCGGACTTTGCACCACCTGAGTTCCGACTCCCCGCTTACGAACAAGTAGGCCCTTGTCCACCAGTTCCTGGATCGCACGTCGAGTGGTCGGACGTGAGAGATTGAGCCGTTTGGCCAACGCCAGTTCGTTCTCGAAGCGATCACCTGGGGCAAGTTCGCCGCCGAGAATAGCGCCCTCGATTGCCTGGGCCAGCTGAAAATACAGCGGCACCGGGCTCGAGCGGTCCAACTCGACGGCGAGTGCTGCGACCACGGTCAACTCCGATCTGTCTTGGGAAGGCGCCGTATCGACGCTACTTCTCTCGGCAGTGTATGCGAACACTAACATTCACTTGACCGCAAGTCATAATGTCCAGACAAACTATTGACAATCGCTGTGTCGCGGCGCACAGTTTCAGTCATACAACGGTGCCCTGCGCGGGCAGCCCACCACGAACTCTCGGGAGTCAGTCTTGACAAGCATCAACACTCACCAGAGCGGGTCACACATCCCTGACGCACCATTCGACGTGCTTGCCATCGGCCGATCGGGGGTGGACATCTACCCACTTCAAACCGGTGTCGGACTCGAAGACGTCGAGACCTTCGGCAAGTTTCTCGGCGGCAGCGCGGCAAACGTCTCGGTGGCGGCTGCACGCCTCGGCCGGCGAGCAGCACTGATCTCCGGCGTAGGCAGCGATCCCTTCGGAAAGTTCGTCACACGCGAGTTGGCACGTCTGGGCGTCGACAACAGGTTTGTGGTCACCAATTCCGAGTACCCGACACCGGTGACGTTCTGCGAGATCTTCCCCCCTGACGACTTCCCGCTGTACTTCTACCGCAAGCCGCATGCGCCCGATCTTCGGATCACCCCGGAAGACATCGACCTCGACGCCGTTCGAACAGCGTCCCTCTACTGGTCGACTGTGACAGGGCTGTCCGAAGAACCGAGTCGCAGTGCACACTTCGCTGCTTGGGAAGCCCGCGAACGACGCCCGCTGACGGTCCTCGATCTGGACTACCGCCCGATGTTCTGGTCGACACCCCATGAAGCGACCACTCAGGTGCAGCGCGCTCTCGCGCACGTGACGGTAGCCGTCGGAAACCGCGAAGAGTGCGAGATCGCGGTCGGTGAGACCAATCCGAACAAGGCCGCCGACGCGCTTCTCGACCTCGGAGTCGAACTGGCGATCGTGAAGCAGGGCCCGAAGGGTGTTCTCGGCAAAACACGAAAGCAATCGATCACCGTGCCGCCCAATGCCGTCGACGTGGTCAACGGGCTGGGTGCCGGCGACAGCTTCGGCGGATCACTGTGCCACGGACTGTTGGCCGGGTGGCCACTGGAGAAGGTACTGCGCTATGCCAACGCGGCCGGTGCGATAGTCGCATCTCGGCTCGAATGCTCCACTGCGATGCCAACCGCTGAAGAAGTCCACGATCTCGCCGAAGCCACAGCCACGGAGGCAGTCAATGTCTGACAAGCTCGCCGCCCGCCCCCTCGCCACCACCTACGCCGACGTGACGGACCTGCGTGCGAGCGATCCGCAGATCATCGAAAAGTACTGGGCAGCAAGAACTCCTCGTGCCACCGTTCGAGGCAACGGACGACTGATGATCGTCGCTGCCGATCATCCAGCGCGTGGGGCATTGTCTGTCGGCGGCAAGCCGACAGCGATGAACAGTCGTACCGATCTGCTCGACAGATTACGCACGGCGCTCGACAATCCCGGAGTCGACGGCGTTCTCGGTACCGCGGACATTCTCGACGATCTGCTCCTCCTCGGGGCCCTCGAGGACAAGGTCGTCTTCTCGTCGATGAACCGCGGCGGCCTGGCGGGCGCGAGCTTCGAACTCGACGACCGCATGACCGGATATACCGCGGCGGGCACCGCGAAGTTCGGAATGAACGGCGGAAAGATGCTGCTGCGCATCGCCCTCGACGACGCGGGCACCCTGCCCACCATGACGGCATGTGCCGAAGCCGTTGACGAACTGGCCGCGGCCGGACTGATCGCGATGCTCGAGCCGTTTCTCTCCAGCCGCGTCAACGGCAAGGTCGTCAACGATCTCAGCCCCGACGCCGTCATCAAGTCCATCCACATCTCCCAAGGTCTCGGCTCCACCTCGGCGTACACGTGGATGAAACTACCGGTCGTCGACGAGATGGAACGCGTCATGGATGCGACCACCCTCCCGACGCTCCTCCTGGGCGGCGATCCGCAGATCGCGCCGGAAGAAACGTACGCAAAGTGGGACGCTGCCCTTCAGCTGCCGTCCGTGCGCGGACTGATCGTCGGGCGCGCGCTGCTCTACCCACCGGACGGCGACGTGACCGCGGCCGTCGACACCGCAGTCAAACTCGTCCACTAGAACCGACCTGGCAGGAGCAAGATGTTCAGCAAGTACTACGTCCCCGCCGGATCGTCCGCCGAAGGTGATTTCACGACAGTGGTCACGCCGGAGTCCGCGGGTTGGACCGAATCCAGCTTGTGGACACTCGAACTCGCCCCCGGCGCGAGCGTCCGCTTGCAGTCCGGCGAGAACGAGATAGTCGTCGTTCCACTGTCGGGTTCGGCCGTGATAGTTGCCGAGGGGACGGAGATCGCCCTGGCCGGCCGCGCGTCGGTCTTCGACGGACCGAGCGACTTCGCCTACGTAGGACGCGATTCCGACTACACAGTGGCCAGCGCAGGTGGAGGCCGCTTCGCCCTGTGCGGAGCGCGCGCCGGAGCCAAGCTGCCCCATCGCTACGGCCCGGTGTCGGGAGTTGCCGTCGAACTCCGAGGTGCCGGTAACTGCAGCCGACAGGTTCACAACTTCGCCACCGCAGACACCTTCGAGGCCGACTCCATCATCGCGTGTGAAGTCATCACCCCCGGCGGGAACTGGTCGTCGTATCCCAGCCACAAGCACGACGAGAACAGCGACGTCGAATCGGCTCTGGAAGAGATCTACTACTTCGAGATCGACCGAAGCCCCACCGGGACCGAAGGTTTCGGCTACCACCGCGTGTACGGAACCGCCGAGAGACCTATCGAGGTGCTCGAGGAAGTCCGCTCGGGCGACGTCGTCCTCGTGCCGCACGGCTATCACGGCCCGTCCATCGCAGCGCCGGGCCACCACATGTACTACCTCAATGTCATGGCAGGTTCGGACGAGATCCGGGCGTGGAACATCTGTGACGATCCGCAACACACCTGGCTACGTGGA
This sequence comes from Rhodococcus sp. ARP2, assembly GCF_001029585.1. Lineage (NCBI taxonomy): Bacteria > Bacillati > Actinomycetota > Actinomycetes > Mycobacteriales > Nocardiaceae > Rhodococcus > Rhodococcus sp. ARP2. The sequence continues at coordinate 115,274 of NZ_LEKE01000118.1, forward strand.
AGCTGGGATCACCAGGACATCGACCCTCGACTGCCGTTGCAGTCCCACAACTGACGGAAGTGAAAGCTGTGGCACCCACCAACAACGCAACCGGCAATCGTCTACCTCGCGACGAGCCGACCGTACACCTCACCGTTTCTCAAGCTGTCGTCCGCTTCCTCGCCAACCAGTACACCGAACGTGACGGCCAGCGCACCAAGCTGTTTGCCGGCTGCTTCGGAATCTTCGGGCACGGCAACGTCGCCGGACTGGGGCAGGCACTCTTGCAGGCCGAGATCCAGGATCTCGATGCCGGCCGTGAGCCGACACTCCCCTACGTGCTCGGCCGCAATGAACAGGCGATGGTGCACTCGGCTGTCGCGCACGCCCGCATGAAGGACCGCCTGCAGACGTGGGCAGTCTCGTCCAGCGTCGGCCCAGGTGCCACCAATATGATCACCGGCGCGGCACTGGCCACCATCAACCGTCTACCTGTATTACTCCTTCCCGCAGACACTTTCGCGACCCGCGCCAGTGCCCCCGTCTTGCAGGAACTCGAACTCCCGTCGAGCGGCGACGTCACAGTCAACGACGCTTTCAAACCGGTCTCACGATACTTCGATCGGGTATGGCGCCCGGAGCAGTTGCCGAGCGCTCTGCTCGCCGGGATGCGCGTTCTCACTGATCCCGTCGAGACCGGCGCAGTCACCATCGCCATCCCGCAGGACGTGCAGGCCGAGGCTTTCGACTGGCCCGAGTCCTTCTTCGCCGAGCGAGTCTGGCACGTGGCCCGCCCGCTCCCCGAGCGATCGGTGATCGAACGCGCCGCCGCGATCATCCGCTCGGCTCGCAAACCACTGATCGTCGCCGGCGGCGGAGTGATCTACAGCCAGGCCACCGACTCTCTGGCAGCGTTCTGCGCGCAGACCGGAATCCCCGTGGGGCAGAGCCAGGCCGGCAAGGGTTCATTGGTCTACGACCATCCACAATCCGTCGGGGCGGTGGGGTCCACCGGCACTACGGCCGCAAACGCACTGGCCACCGAGGCGGACGTCGTCATCGGAATCGGCACGCGGTACAGCGATTTCACGAGCGCGTCCCGCACCGCATTCACCAATCCCGACGTTCGCTTCGTCAACATCAACGTCGCTTCACTGGACTCCGTGAAGCAGGGCGGAGTCAGTGTTGTCGCCGACGCACGTGAGGCACTCGACGCGCTGGCACTTGCCCTGAACGACTACCGGGTGGACGACGAATACGCGTCCAGGATCGGTGCACTCGCTCGCGATTGGGATGCGATCGTCGAATCCGTCTACAACCCAGCCGAACCCGCTGCCGACGGGTCACTGAATCAGAATCAGGTGATCGGCCTGGTCAACACTCTGTCCGATCCACGTGACGTCGTCGTGTGCGCTGCCGGGTCCATGCCAGGTGACCTCCACAAGCTGTGGCGAACCCGTGATCCCAAGGGGTATCACGTCGAATACGGGTACTCGTGCATGGGATACGAAGTTGCCGGCGGTCTAGGCGTCCGCATGGCGTGCCCCGATCGCGACGTGTTCGTGATGGTCGGCGACGGTTCCTATCTGATGATGGCCACCGAATTGGTCACCGCCGTACAGGAACGCCTCAAGGTCATCGTCGTCCTGGTGCAGAATCACGGATTTGCCTCCATCGGTTCGCTGTCCGAGTCGCTGGGTTCCCAGCGCTTCGGCACGCAGTACCGCTACCGCTCGAATGACGGACGTCTCGACGGAGGTGTTCTCCCGGTCGATCTGGCTGCGAACGCCGCCAGCCTCGGTGTCGACGTCATCCGCGCCAACACCGCCGCCGAGTTCGCCGACGCGATCAAAGTCGCCAAAGCAAGCGACACCAGCACGGTCATCCACGTCGAAACCGATCCGCTGATCGGCGCCCCGGACAGCGAATCCTGGTGGGATGTACCGGTATCGGCTACCTCTGAACTGGAATCGACCAAGAACGCCCGGACAACCTACGAGTCCTGGAAGAAGATCCAGCGACCGTACCTCCGTCCATCCGAATGAAAATTCCGCACGACCACGCCCCAAGAAGCTTGCCCTCGAAAGGAATCTAGACATGAGCGCGATTCGCGTCGGATCAGCCCCCGACTCCTGGGGTGTGTGGTTTCCGGACGACCCTCAGCAGACCCCGTACACACGATTCCTCGACGAGGTGTCCGCGTCGGGATACGAATGGATCGAACTCGGCCCCTTCGGATACCTTCCGACCGAACCAGCCAAGTTGACTGACGAGCTCGGAGCACGCGGCCTCAAGCTTTCGGCCGGTACCGTTTTCGAACACCTGCACCAGGACGATTCCTGGGATGCCGTCTGGAATCAGATCAAGGACGTCGCCAAGTTGACCGCGGCCGTCGGTGGCAAGCACGTAGTCGTCATCCCCGAGATGTGGCGCGATCCTTCCACCGGAGAAGTACTCGAAGATCGAAATCTGACTCCCGAGCAGTGGCGCAAGAAAACCGACGGCATGAACGCTCTCGGCAAGGCGATGCTCGAGGAGTACGGCGTCATGGCGCAGTACCACCCTCATGCCGACAGCCATGTCGACATCGAGGAAAACGTCTACAAGTTCCTCGAAGGTACAGACGAGCGTTTCGTGAACCTGTGCCTCGATACCGGCCACATCAGCTACTGCGGCGGCGACAACCTGGCCATCATCAACAAGCATCCGGAGCGCATCGGGTACCTGCACCTCAAGCAGGTGGATCCGGCGATCGTCGCCAAGGTGGAGGCGGAGGACCTGCCGTTCGGCGAAGCCGTCAAACTCGGCGCGATGATCGAACCACCGCGCGGAATCCCGGACATGCCACCGCTTCTGGAGGCCATCGAGAAGCTCGGCATCGACGTGTTCGCGATCGTCGAGCAGGACATGTATCCCTGCCATCCCGACACACCGCTGCCCATCGCACAGCGCACTCAGAAATACCTGTCCACCTGTGGCGTTCCCGCCGTCCGTTTCAGCTGAGCAACACAATCGAGGAGTACCACCGCATGTCTGACAACCAGGATCTCCGGATCGCAGTGCTCGGCGTCGGCATCATGGGGGCCGATCACGTCGACCGCATCACCAACAAAATCGGCGGTGCCCGAGTCACCGTCGTCAACGACTACTCTCTTGCCCGCGCCGAGGAAATCGCAGCATTGACGCCGGGGTCACGCGTCGTCGTCGATCCGTTCGATGCCATCGCAGCCGAGGACGTCGACGCCGTTGTGCTCGCAACCCCGGGCCCGACCCATGAGAAGCAGGTACTTGCCTGCCTCGAAGCAGGCAAGCCGGTTCTCTGCGAGAAGCCGCTGACCACCGACGCGGACAGTTCGCTGGCGATCGTCAAAGCCGAAGCAGCGCTGGGAAAGAAACTGATCCAGGTCGGTTTCATGCGCCGGTTCGACCACGAATACACCCAGCTCAAGGATTTGATCGACAGCGGCGATCTCGGTCGCCCTCTCGTTGTGCACTGCGCGCACCGCAATCCTGCGGTTCCGAACGGCTTCGACAGCGCGATGATCGTCAAGGACTCACTCGTCCACGAGGTCGACGTGACGCGATTCCTGCTCGACGAAGAGATCACCTCGGTGCAGATAATTCGGCCGTCTGCGAATTCGCTTGCTCCCGAGGGCATTCAAGACCCACAGATCGCTATATTCGAGACCGAGTCCGGTAGACACGTCGACGCCGAGGTGTTTGTCACCACCGGAGTTGCCTACGAAGTGCGCACCGAAGTTGTCGGCGAACTCGGAAGCGCGATGATCGGACTCGACGTGGGACTGATCCGAAAGACCAAGCCCGGCAACTGGGGTGGGCAGATCACCCCAGGATTCCGCGAACGCTTCGGGCAGGCATACGACACCGAGTTCGCCCGGTGGATCAAGGCAGTGAAGACGGGCGCCGGCACCGGCAACTACATCGACGGACCAGGTGCCTGGGACGGGTACGCCGCGGCCGCTGTCTGCGCCGCTGGCGTGAAGTCTCTGGAGACGGGTCAACGCGTCGTCGTGGACATGGTTGCGCGCGATTCTGTGGCCGGAGCGTAGCGATGAAGGTCGCTCTCGATCCCACACCGTTCCATCACGATTACTCGCTGCTGGAGCTTCCCCGAGTTGTTGCCGATCTCGGGTACGAGTACCTGCAGCTCACACCGCACGTCGACATGATCCCGTTCTTCAATCACCCGAAAGCCGACGACGCGCTCGTCACCGAGTTCCGGAAGGCCTGCGCGAGTGCGGGAGTCGGCATCGCGTCGGTGCTCCCGGTCCTTCGGTGGTCCGGCCCGGACGAGGACGCTCGCGAAGCAGCAGTGCGTTACTGGAAGCGGGCCATCCAGATCACGGTCGATCTCGGTGTCAACGTCATGAACACCGAATTCTCCGGCCGCCCCGAGAAAGCCGAAGAGTCCGAGCGTGCGTTCTATCGTTCGATGGAGGAACTGCTTCCGATCATCGAACGCGAGGGGATCGACGTCCTGATCGACCCGCACCCGGACGATTTTGTCGAAGACGGACTTGCCGCGATCCGCACGATCCGTGGCGTGAACTCCAAGAACCTCGGCATGGTGATCGTGGCGTGCCACCAATTCCACATGGGTGGGGACCTTCCCGCCATCATGGAGGCCGCCGGCGACATGGTCCGTCTCGTACATGTGGCAGACACCATGGATCATCACCGTTCCCACGGACTTCGCTACATCACCAATCCGCCAGGCAATGCCGTTCGAGTGCATCAACACCTCAAAATCGGGGACGGAGACGTCAACTGGGACGAATTCTTCGGCGGCCTCGGCAAACTCGGCTTCTACGATCGTGACAACACCGTGATGGTGTCGAGCGTCTTCGCCGAGAACGAAAACGCACACGAGGTTTCCCGGTACCAGCGCGAGACGATGAACGACTATGTCACCAAGTACACCTCCCCGAACTCCTGAGCCACCAGACCACTAGGAAATACCATGACCAGCACTGATACTCGTGTCATCGCGCACTGGTTGGACGGCAAGTCGTTCGCCGGAACATCCGAGAACACCGCCCCCGTCACCAACCCCGCCACCGGACAGATCACCGGCCGACTCGCCCTGGCGAACCTCGAGGACGCTCGCACCGTCATCGACGCTGCTGCGGCGGCCTTCCCCGCCTGGCGTGACACCTCCCTGGCCCGGCGCACACAGATACTGTTCAGCTTCCGCGAACTCCTCAACGCTCGCAAAGGTGAACTCGCCGAGATCATCACAGCCGAGCACGGCAAGGTTCTCTCCGACGCCCTCGGCGAAATCAGCCGCGGACAAGAAGTAGTCGAATTCGCCTGCGGAATACCGCATCTCCTCAAGGGCGGATACACCGAGAATGCATCGACCAAGGTCGACGTCTACTCCATCCGCCAACCCCTCGGCCCCGTAGGCATCATCTCCCCCTTCAACTTTCCCGCGATGGTCCCGATGTGGTTCTTCCCGGTCGCCATCGCCGCCGGGAACACCGTGATTCTCAAACCCTCGGAGAAGGACCCCACCGCGGCGATCTGGCTCGCCGAACTCTGGGCCGAAGCCGGTCTGCCCCCCGGCGTCTTCAACGTCCTCCAAGGTGACAAGCTCGCCGTCGACGAACTTCTGGAAAACAAAGCAGTCAAAGCGA